>NZ_JBFUGO010000004.1:0-305016 GCF_056402875.1 Devosia sp. P3_B2
TCCGCTGCATCCGCTGCACCGAAGCGAGATCATGACGAGTGGTTGGTGCGGAGGAGACCGGGTGGGCTGCGGGTCGCTGCAGTTCAGGCGGAAACCATCACGGCAAGGACCGGTTCGCCGGTCAAGCCGCTATCACGCGAGGGTCGCTCGATGCGGAGTGGCCCAAGGAACGAAGCCTGGCACGCATGAGCCGGGCGGGAGCAAGGAAACGCGGTGCTGGCACTCCGGCCGCCGACTGAGCTGCCATCGTTCTTGCGATGCGGCAGGGGATGCGCCCCGGCACTGGTGGCATAGGCCCAAAACCCCGGCCGGCCGGCGAGGCGTGAGCCTCTTTCATTCGCGGACTACCGCTACGGGGCAAACGCCTCGCCGGTCCCGCTTCGTTCCCTACCGGGAACGGCTCTTTGAAACCTCCGAAGCCCACGGGCTGTCGGATGCATCAGCTTGCCTCGCGCCATCCCCACCACGGTGTCACCTGGGGAGGGAGACGATCGTATCGACGCCGGTGAAAGGGTCTCCGTCCCCCTTGTGGGGAGGGGACAGGGGTGGGGGTCAGCCCCCACCGGATGTGCGTTAAGTCCTAGCTCAGTGCGTTCAGCAAATTGCCCGACACGTGCCCATCCGGCAGCAGGCCGGCGCGCGTCTGCCAGTCGATCACCGCGGCGCGCGTCTTGGGGCCGATCTCGCCATCGGGCTTACCGATCTCGTAGCCCTTCTTGAGCAGCTTCGCCTGCACCTGCTTGCGACCGTCGGCGTTGAGCGCGGTGTCGTTCGGCCACGGCGTCATAAACCCCTTGCTGCCGATGATACGGTCGGCCAGGTGTCCGACTGCAAGGGCATAGCTGTCCGAGTTGTTGTAGCGCTTGATGACGCCGAAGTTCGGCAGCACGGCAAATACCGGGCCATTGCCACCCATCGGCATGTAGAGCTTGGCCGTGTCGCTGTCGCGCGGGAACGGTTTGCCGTTGGCGCGGGAGACGCCGACGCCGCGCCAGTCGCCCAGTGTCGCGGTGATCCCCTGCCAGACATTCTGGTAATTAAAGTCTCGCGCGAGCTTTACCTCGTAACCCCAGGTTTCACCTGGACGCCAGCCAAACGACTTCAAGTAGTTTGCGATCGACGCCTGCGCGTCTGGCACCGAGCCCCAGATGTCCTTGTGGCCATCGCCCTTGAAGTCGACCGCGTACTTCATGAAGCTCGACGGCATGAACTGCGGCAGGCCCATGGCGCCGGCCCACGAACCGACCATGTCCTTGGCGCGCACATGCCCGCCCTCGAGGATTTCGAGCGCTGTGATCAGTTCACCGCCGAAATAATCGGAGCGGTAGCCGCCATAGTCGAGCGTAGCCAACGCGTGCACCGTGTTGGTGCCGCCCAGGAATCCGCCGAAATTAGTCTCGATGCCCCAGATGGCGAGGATGATCTCGCCCTGCACCCCGTAGCGCTCGCTGACCGCCGCAAGCGTTTTGGCCCACTCGCCGCGCATATCGTGGCCGGTACCGATCCGCGCGTCGGTGACGCGCTTGCCGACATAGTCTGCCGCGGTGGAGACGAATTCCGGCTGCTTCTGGCTAAGCTCAAGCACCGAGCCGATCGGCTTGAAATCGCCCATCGCGACGTCGAACACGTGCTTCGAAACGCCCCGCGCCTTGGCCCGTCGCCACACGCCGTCGACAAAGCCATCAACGCTGGCAAAGGCCGGCGTGAACGCCGACGAAGCGATCAGCGCGGCAGCGCCGATACCGAAACTGCGACGGGAAACAGAGAATTCGATCGGCTTGTTTACGCGGTACATGAAAGCGCCTCTGCACAAGAGGGCGACCCGGAATAACGCTGGGCCGGTCTGCCGGCACAGATAGCCGACGGTTTCCATCCATTCTCCGCAACGAAATTAAGATCGCGTTACCTACGTGATCCCGATTGCGTGATCGGTTGACACAGGCAGTCGATCCGTCGGATGCCTGCCCCCCTTTCATCGCGTCGGAGGAGTGCGATGTTTCGATCGATTGCGGTGGCCGCGCTTGCGCTGAGCCTCGCCGCCACCCCCGTGCTGGCCGCCGGAGTCTTGGCGCAAGAACTGCAGCCGACGCTCACCGGCGACGTGAAGATCCATGACCCCAGCGTCATCGAGGTCGACGGTAAGTTCGTCGCCTTCCAGACCGGGCAGGAAGGCGGCATCTATCGAGGCGCCATCCGCGCCAAGACCTCGCCGGACGGCATCGCCTGGACCGATGCCGGCTCGATCGGCAAGGGCGTTCCGAAGTGGGAGCGGAAAGAACTCGGCTACCAGTCGCCCAACATCTGGGCCCCGTCGGTCAGCAAGCACGGCGACACCTGGAACCTCTACTACTCGGTGTCCTCCTTCGGCATCAACACCAGCGCCATCGGCCTGATGACCAACGCCGCGCTCGACCCCCAACAGCCCGGCGAAGGCTGGGAGGATCAGGGCCTCGTGCTGAAGTCCAACGGCAAGGACAACTGGAACGCCATCGACCCCTGGCGCATCGACCTCGCAGACGGCCGCGCCTTCCTCGCCTTCGGCTCGTTCTGGGACGGCATCAAGATGCGCGAACTGGATCCGGCAACCGGCAAGCTCCTCGCCGACGACACCCCGACCTACGACCTCGCCTCGCGGCAAGGCGCCGGCATCGAGGCGAACAGCATCCTCGAGCACGGGGGCCGGTTCTACCTGTTCGTCTCGTTCGACCAATGCTGCAAGGGCGTCAGCAGCACCTACAACATGCGCGTCGGGCGCGCCGACGCGGTGACCGGTCCGTATCTCGATCGCGACGGCAAGCCGATGCTCCAAGGCGGCGGCACGCTGCTTCAGGGCAAGACCGGCCGCTTCATCGGCCCCGGCGGACAGGAAGCGATCGTGACGTCAAAGGGCGAAATGCTCGCCTACCACTATTACGACGGCGACGACTTCGGAGTGTCCAAGCTCCAGCTCTCGCCGCTCCGATGGACCCCAGACGGTTGGCCCGAACTCGATGCCCTCCCCGAATAACCGCGCCGCCGACCTCGACCTGCTGAAGACCCTGCTGGTCGTGGGCATGATCGGCGCCCACGTCATCCAGCTCATTACCTTCCGGGCCAAGCCCGAGGCGGCGATCTTCGCCGAGTACTTCAACCTCGTGACGTTCTCGGGCTTCCTCTTCGCCTTCGGCATCGGGCTCGGTCTGCCCAAGCCGGAAGGACGGCACCGCAGCCTGTGGTCGCGGCTCCGTCCGCCGCTGCTGTTGCTGCTGGCGGTCTGTGCCTCGTCGTTCGCCTTCGCGCTGCTGGTCGATCGCAAGCACCTCGACGTGCAGCTGATCATCGACGTCGTCACCATGCAGCGGCTGTTCGGCTGGAGCGAGTTCCTCGCGACGTTCTTCGTGCTGTCGCTGCTGACGCTGGTCGCCCGCCCTGCCCTGTTGGCGATCGGCCGCACCCCGTGGCTGCTGCTGGTGGCGACGATGGCGTGCCTCGCGACCACGTTCGTGACCACCGGCGCGATCTTCCCGCTGCTGCCGACCGTCGTCGGCCACACCGGCTTCGCCAATTTCCCGCTGCTGCCCTACTTGCCGTGGTTCCTGCTCGGCATCTGGTACGGCAGCCACCCGGTGCGGGCCTGGCACTTCGTGCCGGCGCTGGCGATCACCGGCTACCTTTACTGGGTGACGATCCAGACCGGGCAGTTCCCCAACCGTTTCCCGCCAACGATCCTGTGGATCGGCGGCCCGGCAGCGATCCTCCTCGCCTACCTCGCGCTCTGTCGGCTGATCGCGTCGCGGGTCAACATCGCCGCTGCCCTGCTGACGCCGGGCCGGCACGTGCTGAGCTTCCTGGTGCTGTCGAACATCGCCTTCTTCGCCACCCGCTACTTCATGGGCAAACCGGTCCGCTCGACGCTGATCGCTGCCTTGGTGACGCTGGCGGTGGTCGTTGTGCTATCGGCAGGCTGGTACGCCTGGGAGACCCTGCGGCGAGCTACTCGGCAGCAGCCCGAACCGGCACCGGCCCGATAGAGCCGCGGCTGATCAGCGGGCACTCGATCTTCACCCGTCGCGGCGACGCAGCGGGCAATTGCTCGTCGAGCAGCGTGCCTACGGCCCAGCGCGCCATTTCCTCGTGCGGCAGCACCACCGTCGACAGCGGCGGGTCCATGTAGACGCTGGTGTCCTCGTCGTCGAAGCCGACGATCGACATGTCGTCCGGAACACGTAGCCCGCGGACGCGCAACGCATCATAGGCGCCGACCGCCATGCGGTCGTTAAAGGCGAAGATCGCGGTGGGCGGATTGGGCATGTCGAGCAGCCGCGCTGTCAGGTCGCGACCGCCATGGATGGTCCAGCCGCCGCGCATGATCAGGTCCTCGTCGACCGGCACATCCCACGAGGCCAGCGCCTGGCGATAGCCGCGCTCGCGGTCATCGGCAGCCTCGATCCAGCTTTCGCCGGCGAGATGGGCGATACGGCGATGACCGGCCTTCAGCAGCGCCTCCGTGGCAGCATAGCCGCCGGTGACGTCGGCCGGCACCACCGACGGGTAATAGCGCTTCTTGTCGTAGCAGTTGAGCAGCACGGTCGGCACGTCGCGTAGCCGCTCGGGCACCTCAACCTCCCGGGTGACGAGGCTGGCGTAGAGCACGCCGATGATCTGGTTGCTCAGCAGCATATCGAGCGCCAGCGTCTCGAGCTTGGGGTCGGCGCGGGTCGAGAAGGTGGCGACCACCACGTCCTGCAGCGCCGCTTCCTCCCGGGCGCCCTCGATGAACGGCGTCGCGAACGGCGTGGTGGTGACCTCGTCGAGAAGCAGCCCGATGACCCGCGTCTTGTTCTCGGGCACGTGGTGCTGCGGTCCCTTGCGATAGCCCAGCGCCTCGGCCGCTTCGATGACCCGAGCGCGCGTCGCGTCTGCCACACGCGCATTCGGCACCCGGTTCAGCACAAGCGAAACCGTGGCCTGCGAGACCCCCGCCCGCTCACCGATCTCGATCATGGTCGGCCGCTTCGCCACCGCTTCCCCCAACGTGTTCAAAGCGCAGCATTATCAGGCCGCGCGCCCTGTGTGCAACTCGGTTGCTAAACTCATTAGCAACCGGAACGCTTGCCAGACAGGCTGAAAGCCGCTAGCCATAGCAAAACTGCTAATAATATTATCTGGGAGGACTGCATGATCGGCGAGACTACGGCCACCAGGGCTGGTGCAAACGCACGCGAGGAGATCTCACTCGACGGCGCGTGGCGCTTCCGGCTCGATGGCCATGGCGACTGGCGCAATGCGACGGTCCCCGGCCCCTGGCAGGCCGAATTCGCCGACCTCCGCCACTCCACCGGCAAGGCGATCTACGCCCGCCAGCTGTCCATCCCGGCCGCCTGGCACGGCCGCGAGATCGCCGTCCGCTTCGGCGCCGTAAACTACTTCTCGGAAGTCCGCCTCAATGGCCGTGTCCTCGGCACGCATGAGGGCGGTTACCTGCCCTTCGAGTTCGTGATCCCGGCCGGCACGCCGGCGGAAAGCGCCCTCGAAGTGCACGTCACACTGCCGAGCGGCGACGCCGAGGCCTATCCCGACTACCCGTTCGGCGAGATCCCGCACGGCAAGCAGAGCTGGTACGGCCCGCTCGGCGGCATCTGGCAGTCGGTGAAACTGCTGGCGCGCGACAAGCGGCACGTCTCGCACGTGGCGATCGACGCCAACCCCGATAGCGGCGAAGTCGCGCTGGCGCTGACCCTCTCGGCCGCCGCGGCCGGTGCAACGGTTCGCGCCACGGTTGGCAGCGTTTCCGCCGAGACCACCGGCACAACGCTGAAGCTGAAGCTCGCCTCGCCCGCCCTCTGGTCGACCGAGAAGCCGAACCTCCATTCGCTCAAGCTTGAACTGATCGCCGGCGGCGAAGTGGTCGACACCACCTCGCACAGCTTCGGCTTCCGCAAGATCGAGACCCGCGACGGCAAGTTCTTCCTCAACGGCCAGCCGCTCTACCTGCGTGGCGCGCTCGACCAGGACTACTATCCGGACGGTATCTGCACCCCGCCCTCGCTCGAATTCCTCGAGGACCAGCTCAAGAAGGCCAAGCATCTCGGCCTCAACCTGCTGCGCGTCCACATCAAGGTGCCGGACCCGCGCTACTACGAAGTCGCCGACCGGCTCGGCGTGCTGATCTGGACCGAAGTCCCCAATGTCCAGTACTTCAGCGCCGCCGCCGCGCAGCGCATGCGCGACACCCTGGCCGGCATCATCGAGCGCGACGGCAATCATCCCTCGATCATCGCCTGGACCATCATCAACGAGGACTGGGGCACCCGGCTGATCGAGAACGCCGATCACCGCCAGTGGCTCAAGGACACCTATGACTGGCTGAAAGCCAGGGATCCGCGCCGCCTCGTCGTCGACAATTCGGCCTGCATCCCGAACTTCCACGTCAAGACCGACATCAACGACTACCACTACTACCGCTCGGTCCCCGAGCGCCGCGCCGAGTGGGAGAAGCTGACCGAGGAGTTCGCCGGCGCTGCCGACTGGACCTGGACGCCGTATGGCGACGGCGAGCGCCGCGGCGACGAGCCGCTGGTGGTCTCCGAGTTCGGCGTGTGGGGTCTGCCCCACCCGGACCAGGTGAAGACTCCCGCCGGTGACGAGCCATGGTGGGCCGAGACCGGCGGCAACTGGGGTGACGGCGCGGCCTATCCGCACGGCATCCAGAACCGCTTCGCCACCTACCATCTCGACAAGGTGTTCGGCAGCTTCGGCGACTTCATCACCGACGTGCAGTGGTACCAGTTCGCCAATCTCAAATACGAGATCGAGTCGATGCGCGCTCACGCGCCGATTCAGGGCTACGTCATCACCGAGATGACCGACGTGCATTGGGAGGCCAACGGCCTGCTCGACATCAACCGCAACCCGCGCGCTTTCCACGACCGCTTCGCCGAGATCAACAACGACACGGTGATCGTGCCGCAGCTAGCTCATCACGCGGTCACCTCGGGCGGCAGTATCTCGCTGAGCCTCAAGGTCGCGACCGGCGGCAAGGCGGTACCATCTGGCGCGACGCTGACCTGGTCGGTCGACGGTGCGGGCGGCAAGCTGGGCGTCCCCGCGACTGAAGGGCTGGCGGTCGCCGACCTCGGCACCACCGCGATCACGCTTGGCGGTGACGCCCGTGTCGCAACCATCGCGCTGAAGCTCGAAGCCGGCAGCCAGCTGCTGGCAAAGAACGAGATCCAGGTCTCGGTCTATGCCAAGCGCGCGGCCGGTCCGGCAAAGATCGCCCCGGCCGACCCCGAACTCGCGGCTTTCGCCAAGGGCCTCGGATACACGGTGAGTTCGGATGCGGCCTCGGCCGACTTGGTGCTCACCCATGCCCTGGGCGAGGAGGACATCGAGGCCATGCGCCAAGGCGCCCGCTATCTCGTCCTCGCCGATGGTTCGGTCGACACCCACCGCAACCTCCGCACCGACCCGCCCCGCGCCGAGCCGCCGACCATGCCGGCGAGCAAGGAGCGGACACGTCATCTCGGCTCGGAAACCCAACTCCCCAACATCGGGCTGGTTCTCCGCGACGGCACGCTGTGGCGCGGCGACTGGATCGCCAACTTCTCGTGGATCAAGCGCACCGGCGCTTTCGCCGCCCTGCCCGGCGGTCCGCTGCTCGATGTGTCGTTCGATCGCGTCGTGCCGCACCACGTGCTGACCGGCTTCCGCTCGTGGGAATACGAGGGGCTGATCGATGCTGGCGTGGTCATCGGCTGGATCAACAAGCCGGCCGCGACCATTGCCCGCCGCCGGGTCGGCAGGGGCGGGCTCGTGGTCACCACGTTCCGCCTCACCAACGACACGCCGGGCACAGATCCGGTGGCTGCGGCACTATTCGACGGCCTTGTCACCACGACGGCAAATCTGGAGATCGACTGATCAGAAACTGAATCAGCTTTTCGGGTAGGAAACATGGGAAACACGCCACACGGCATGCATGTCGATCTCTAACTAGCTGTAACTAAAGCACAATTTTCCACTTTCTTTTGATACAGGATTGACAATATTGTCAGCCGCAATAGCATCAGCGCCGGCTCGTGAGATCCCCAAGGGACACGCGGGCCGGAGACGACCCGGGAGGAACACGACTTGGCCGATATCACGCTCGTAAACGTCAGCAAGCACTTCGGACAGGTGCGCGTCATCGAGAACGTCTCGATGACCATCGAGTCCGGTGAGTTCATGGTCTTCCTTGGCCCTTCGGGCTGCGGCAAGTCCACGCTGCTGCGGATGATCGCGGGCCTCGAGGATATCGACGGCGGCGAAATCCACATCGGCGACAAGCGCGTCGACGAGCTGCCGCCCGCTGAGCGCGGCGTCGCCATGGTGTTCCAGAACTACGCGCTCTACCCGCACATGACGGTGCGCGACAACATGTCCTTCGGCCTGCAGAACATCCGCACGCCCAAGGAAGAAATCGCCAGGCGCGTCGCTGCCGCGGCAAAGACCCTCGAGCTCGAGCACCTGATCGACCGCAAGCCCGGCCAGCTCTCCGGCGGCCAGCGCCAGCGCGTCGCCATCGGCCGCGCCATCGTGCGCGAGCCCAAGGCCTTCCTGTTCGACGAACCGCTCTCGAACCTCGACGCGGGCCTCCGCGCCCGCACCCGCATCGAATTTGCTCAACTGCATCAACGCATGAAGACCACCATGATCTTCGTGACGCACGACCAGATCGAAGCCATGACCTTGGCCGACCGCATCGTGGTGATGAACAATCGCAAGATCGAGCAGATCGGCACGCCGATGGAGATCTACACCCGGCCGGCCTCGCGCTTCGTCGCCGCGTTCGTCGGCTCACCCTCGATGAACTTCCTGCCGGTGCAGCAGATCTCGGATCGCGACGGCAAGGCGCTGGTGAAGCTCCCCGACAACTCCGAGATCCAGACCAACATTGCCACCGCGCGGTTGCCCAATGACGGCCAGCTCACCCTGGGCATCCGTCCGGAGTCTGTGCGGGTGACCTCAGAGGGTGCCGTGTCGGGCAAATCCGATGTGATCGAGCGGCTCGGCGAACGCACCCTCGCCTACGTACGGCTGGCGGACAATTCAGTCGTGATCGCCGAGGACGAGGGGATCTCCAAGCTCAATGTCGGCGATCAGTTGAAGCTTAGTTTCGACGGCTCTGCGGCTCACCTGTTCGACGCCCGCGACGTCGCCTACAGCGCGGCCGGCTAGGAGCAACCCGCCGAGGGGAAAACACGCCCTTCCGAACCTGAATTCCTGATCCATATCATCAGATAGGTCAGCAATAATGTCCCGAACGGTCGCCACTGCTCAATGCGTCTGGCCACGGGACAGGACCGGTCCGCACCGATCCACGCCATGACTACGCATGGAGCTAACCCGATGGGAGGAAATGTAATTATGAAGTCGTTTTTGAAGATGGCACTGCTGTCGACGGCCCTGCTGGTGCCGGGCGTCGCGCAGGCTCAGGAAGTCGTCACCTGGTGGGACTTCCTCGGCGGCGGCGACGGCGTCCGCATGAAGGCGCTGATCGAGAAGTTCAACGCCGAGAACGCCGGCAAGATCGAAATCCAGGGCACGACCCTCGAGTGGGGCACCCCCTTCTACACCAAGGTCCAGACCTCGGCCGCCATCGGCGAAGGTCCCGACGTGATGACCTATCACCTGTCGCGCCTGCCGCTCGGCGTGTCCTCGGGTGCGCTCAGCGAAATCACCCCGGACGAGATCGCGGCAGCTGGTCTTTCGGGCTCGGACTACGCGGAATCGAACTGGAAGGCCGCCCAGGTTGATGGCAAGCAGTACGCCATCCCGTTCGATATCCATTCGATTGTCCTCTACTACAACAAGGACATGCTGAAGGCCGCGGGCCTGCTCGGCGATGACGGCCTGCCCAAGGGCCTCGACGGCGTCGACAACTTCAAGGCAGCGCTGCAGAAGCTCAAGGACGGCGGCGCCGAGTACGGCGTGTCGATCCACTCGGCTGCCGGCGATAGCCAGTGGCGCATTTTCTACTCGCTGCTCGGCCAGCAGGATGGCAAGTTCCTCGACGACCA
The DNA here is from genome assembly GCF_056402875.1 of Devosia sp. P3_B2. Lineage (NCBI taxonomy): Bacteria > Pseudomonadati > Pseudomonadota > Alphaproteobacteria > Hyphomicrobiales > Devosiaceae > Devosia > Devosia sp. P3_B2. The sequence continues at coordinate 10,041 of NZ_JBFUGO010000004.1, forward strand.
GGGCCAGTTCCTGTCGGGCGACAACCTCGACAAGGCCGTGAAGGCCACCACCGTGGTTGCCGACTGGGTGAAGGACGGTCTCGCGCCGGCCGCCACCGAATACCCCGCTTCGATCGCGCTGTTCACCGGCGGCAAGGCGGCCATGCACATCAATGGTGTGTGGGAAGTCCCGACCATGACCGATCTCGCGGCCAAGGGCGAACTGTTCGACTGGGGCGCCATCGCGCTCCCCACCTTCTTCGATCACCCGGCTACCTGGGCTGACTCCCACGCCTTCGCCATTCCCAATCGCGTCGGCAATGAAGTCTCGCCCGAGAAGCGCGCCGCCGTCATGCAGGTCATCGCCTGGATGAACAAGAACTCCCTCGCCTGGGCCGACGCCGGCCACATCCCGGCCTACTCGCCGGTCCGCAACAGCGAAGAGTTCAAGACCAAGCAGCCGAACGCGACCTACTCGATCCTGGCCGACACTGCCGTGTTCGATCCGTCGTCGGTGCTCGCAGGCGTGGCCTCCCCGGTCTACGACGCTGCCGGCAACTACCTGATGCCCGCCGTCAACGGCGAGATCGATCCGCAGTCCGCCATGGAACAGATGCGCGACGATCTGCAGGGTCAGGTGGAGTAATTCCGACCCGGCCGGCGCTCTCCCGGGCGCCGGCCGGACTTCTTATGACTGGCAGGGAGGCCAGAACCAATGTCAGCCGATGCCGCCACCGAAGCCGCAATACCGCTGCCTGCGCGCAAGAAACGCTTCAACCGCTCCGAGGTGCTGGCGGCACTGATCTTCGTTCTGCCCTTCGTCATCGTCTACGCCGTGCTGTTCATCTACCCCACGCTGCAGATGATCTGGCTCAGCTTCCAGAAGGCGCCCCTGATCGGGCCGGGCACCTTCATCGGCTTCGACAACTACGCCAAGCTGTTCAAGGACAAGCTGTTCGGCGTGGCCTTCTGGAACACGGTCTATTTCGTGACCCTCACGGTCATTCCCGCGACCCTCACCGCCCTGGCAATCGCCGTCGGCGTCAACAGGCTCAAGGGCTGGATGCAGTCGGTGATCCTCGCCTGCTTCTTCATCCCCTACATCCTGCCGGTCTCGGTGGTGTTCCGCGTCTGGGGTTGGATGTTTGATAGCCAGTTCGGCGTCCTGCAGCCGCTGATCGCGCTGTTCGTCGGCGAGAACGTGCCGGTGTTCCGCACGTTGCCGCTGTTCATGCCGACGGTCGCATTCATCACCGTGTGGTGGACCATCGGCTTCAACATCCTGCTGTTCATTGCCGGGTTGCGGAACATCTCGCCTGAGATTTACGAGGCGGCCGCGCTCGACGGCACCTCGAAATGGCGCCAGTTCACCCGCATCACCTGGCCGCTCATCTGGCCGGTCACCGTGCTGGTGCTAACCATCCAGTTGATCGCCCAGTTCAAGATCTTCGACCAGGTCTATCTGTTCGGCAATGGCGGCCGTTCGGACGCCACCATGGGCCTGGTGCAGCTGATCTATCGCAGCGCCTTCCAGAAGAACAACGGCGGCTACGGTGCCACCGTCGCGGTGGTCTTGTTCCTCATCATCGTCGTCTTCTCCGTGCTGCAGTTCCAAATGCTCCGTGCCCGAGGTGAGAAATGAGCTCCGTCGCGACCCCGGCCGCCGGCGAAATCGCCGGCATGAGCCCGCGCAAGCGGCGCATCATCAGGACGATGGACATCCTCGGATTAGTTGCCACGATCATCACGGTGCTCGGCGCCATATTCTGGGCCTTCCCGCTCTACTGGGCGGTGATCACGACGCTGAAGGTCGAAAATGACATCGTGCAGCCGGGCATCGAGCTCTGGCCCAAGCGCTTCACGCTCGACGCCTATACGCACGTGCTGTTCAACACAAAGATCGGCACCTGGTACATCAACTCGCTGGTCACCGCCGTATCGGTGACGGTACTCGTGGTGATGATGTCGGCGCTCGCTGGCTATGCCATCAGCCAGCTGAAGTTCCCGGGCCGCCGCATCCTGTGGTGGATCATCCTGGCCAGCTTCATGATCCCCATCCCGGCGCTTATCGTGAACCACTTCGTGCTGATCAGCCAATTCAAGCTGTTCAACACCTGGCTCGGCGTGATCCTGCCGCAGCTGGTCTACGGGCCGGTGACTGTCATCATCTACAAGCAGTTCTTCGACTCGGTGCCCAAAGAGCTGCGCGAGGCGGCCAAGATCGACAACGCCAACGAATTCCAGATGTTCTTCAAGCTCTATCTGCCGATGAACTGGGGCATCACGACCGCGCTGGCGATCATCACCTTTATCGGCGCCTGGAACCAGTTCCTGTGGCCGTTCCTCGCCGTCACCGATGAGAAGATGATGAACGTGACGGTCGGCATCACCCAGGTCACCGATGCCTTTGGCGTCAAGTATGCCCGCGACCTCGGCAGCGCCATCCTCGCCGGCCTGCCGGTGGCGATCGTCTACCTGATCTTCCAACGCAAGGTCACCGAGGCAATCATGCTGTCGGCCGGCATCAAGGGCTGACCCAGCCTTTGTGTACGGGTTTCGAGCGGGCGTGGAGGCAATGCTTCCATGCCCGCTTCGCTTTCGCCCATCCCGATGGTCGAACCGCGTCGCTCGATGCATGGCCCGCCGAGCGATCGCACATTATTTCTGTCGTTTGGTACACAAGCTTGCCAAGGCGAAAAAACCCCGTACATTCAAAGCGGTTCGATTTGTGAACCCGGATTTATCGCCAAGCGCCTGCTCCGACTACCATTCCAGCTGTTGACTCCACCTACTCTCGCGTCTAACGCTTGGGAATATCGGGAGAAATAGCCGGGCCGCTCTGGAGGGAGTGACCGCGCTTTGGTGGGGGAGACGCCAAGCCACATGCCGCAGGGCAAGATCTGAACTGTCCGATGGGCGGTACAAGCAAAGCGCAGTGTAGCGTAGCGGCTGTCTGACGAAAGTCAGGCAATCGATGGTCTATGACGTGCCGTTTCCGATGGGGACTCGGCACAGACAGCCAAGCTCGTATGGCCCGGGTTCGATCTTCAGCAGAGATCGGACGAACATGAGATCCCTGCCGTGCATACATGCAGATCAAGGCGCTGAGGTTTCAGCCCCCAGAACTGCGGCGAGGCTGAACCGTCCCTCCCGAGAAGTGATCGCAGGATAACAAGATTATCTTGGGGAGGTGTGGGGCGTTACCGGGGTCAATGGGACCCACAATTTCAAACATTTGTCGCCTCAAGGCGACGTTCAGCTTTCGTCGACAGTCAAGGGAGACTCTGTCACATGGTCAAACGTAGAATAGTAACAGCGGCACTGCTGGCGCTCGGCGTCATGGCGACGCCGCTGGCAGCGATGGCTCAGAGCCCGCTTGCCGCAACCGCGCCCAAGGAAATCGCTCCGGCGACCCCGCTCGCCGACGTGCCGCGCAACCAGACCGTCGTTCTCGGCTGGGGCGTTGCGCTGTCGTCGCCGATCGGCGTCACCAACCCCTGGGCCCTGCCCGGCTACACCCACCAGGAAGGCAATGCCTTCATGTGGGAGCCGCTGATGTACTTCGCCATCTTCAAGGGCGAGTACGTGCCGTGGCTGGCCGACAGCATGGAATACACCGACGACACCTTCACGGCGCTCGAGATCAAGCTCAACAAGGACGCCAAGTGGAGCGACGGCACCCCGGTGACGTCAGCGGACGTGAAGTTCACGTTCGACGGCCAGCTGAACAACAGCAAGCTGCCCTACAACGCCCACTTCACCCAGTTCGTCGAATCCACCGAAGCGGTCGATCCGCTGACCGTGCTGGTGAAGTTCAAGGCCCCGGCCCCGCGCTTCAAGTTCGAAGTGCTGACCGAAAAGTTCGATACCGGTATCCCGATCGTCCCGGCCGCGTACCTCTCGTCCAAGCCGGACGTGAACATGGAACCCGGCTCGATCGATATCCCGCACTCGGGTCCGTATGACCTGAAGGCGTGGAACGCCAACCAGAAGATCTTCGACTACCGTCCGGACTGGTGGGCCGTGAAGGCCGGCCGTATCGCCGAGCCGGCGGTCAAGCGCGTCATCATCGCCAACATCACCGGCGTCTCGATGGACACCGTCGCCCAGCGCGTCGTGAACAACGAGTTCGACTCCGCCCTCGACATGCGTTCCTCGGTTATCGGCAACATCCTTGCCCAGAACCCGGAAATCACCACGCACACCGGTTCGGAATCGCCGTTCGGGTACCTCGACTGGTGGCCGAACTCGCTCTGGATGAACACCCAGATCGAGCCGTATAGCGACCCGCGCGTCCGTCACGCGATCAACCGTGCCATCAACCGCGATGTCATCAACGACATCCTGTACGACGGCGCCCAGATCGCGACGATCTATCCGTTCCCGCTCTACCCGAACCTGCAGGCCTTTGCTGACTCGCCCGCCGTCAAGGCGCTCGAGGCTCAGTATGAGCCGCGCAAGTTCGACCTCGACGAGAGCGCCAAGCTCATGACCGAAGCAGGGTTCACCCTGAACGGCGACGGGCTGTGGGAGAAGGACGGCAAGACCGTCAACGCCACGATCCAGGGCTTTGAAGGCATCCATAGCGACATCGTCCCGATCCTGGTCGAGATGCTGCGCACGGCTGGCTTCGACGCCGCGATTAACTTCGGCCCCGACTCCTACCAGAACATGGCAGACGGCAAGGAAGGCCTCTACATGTTCGGCCACGGCGCATCCCTGTTCGACCCGTTCGAGGCCCTGAACCTCTTCCACGGCAAGTACAGCGAGGCCATCGGCACCTCGGCGGGCAACAACCGGTTCTCGCGCTACAAGAACCCGGAATACGACGAGATCCTCGACTCGATCGCTCCGCTGTCGTCCGACGATCCGAAGTTCCAGGAAGGCGCCGCCAAGGCTCTGGGCATCTACTGGCGCGACCAGATCGACGTTCCGATCATCCAGTGGCTGCACCGCATCGCCTACAACCAGCACTACTGGAAGAATTGGCCGACCGCCGCGAACCCCGCAATGGGCACCAATGGCGCGTTCTGGGCCCACACCGGCATGCTGGTGATCGCCTCGCTGCAGCCGACTGGCGCGCAGTAACCTCACGTAGCGAAATCGGAGTGCGCGTCCGCGCGCACTCCTCCAAACGTCACCGTGCCGGAGTTGACCGAGTGAACTTCAAGCTGATTGCCAAGCGCCTCTCCTTCCTGGTTCTGGTCATCTGGGCCGCATCCACGATCGTGTTCTTCATCCCTCGGCTCTCGCCGCGAAACGCCATCCGCGAACGGTTCGCCGAACTGGCGCGTTCCGGCGGTTTCTCGCCGGGCGATATCGAGAAGCTCATCGCCAACATGAACCAGCAGTTCGGCCTCGATAAGCCGCTGCTTGAGCAGTACTGGACCTACCTCGGCAACATCGTCCGGATGGATTTCGGCTACTCTCTGAACCGCTATCCCGCAACGGTCACCGACATCATCAGCCAGGCCCTGCCCTGGACCTTCGGCTTGCTGCTGGTCACCACCATTCTCAGTTTCATTATCGGCAACCTGCTCGGCGCCGTCTCGGCCTGGCCCAAGGCGCCCAACTGGCTGCGCTCGATCGCCACCCCGTTCGTGCTGCTCACTGGCGTGCCGCCGGTCATCATGGGCGTGTTGCTGCTGTTCTTCATCGGCTTCCGTCTGAAGCTCCTGCCGCTGGGCGGCGCCTATTCGATCGGCGTCGTGCCGAACTGGTCCTGGTCGTTCGCCTTCGACCTGCTCCAGCATCAGTTGCTACCAGGCCTCGCGCTTATCCTCGGCTCGGTCGGTGGCTGGGTGCTGTCGATGCGAGGCATGGGTGTAACGATCCAGGGCGAGGACTACGTCAACTTCGCCGAGCACAAAGGACTGACCGGCGGGCGCATCTTCCGCGACTACTATCTGCGCAACACCCTGCTGCCGCAGGTCACTGGCCTCGCACTGGCGCTCGGCACCGTCGTTACCTCGGCCATTGTCGTGGAAGGCATCTTCGGCCTGCCCGGCCTCGGCACAGTGCTGCAAAACGCGATCAAATCGAACGACTTCCCGACCATCTACGGGATCGTGCTGTTCATCACCATCGCCATCGCGGTGCTGATGGCAGTGCTTGAGTTCATCTATCCGCTGCTCGACCCGCGCGTGCGCAACCAGTAGGAACCGGAAAATTGACGACCGTTACCGCAACCTCGCCGGCGACCGCAGAAACCTCGATGGAGCAGCCCAACGGGCTCACCCTGTTCCTGCGATACCTGCGCCGGAACAAGGGATTGGCCGTAGGCCTGCTCATCCTGCTCGGCCTGATCCTGTTCACCGTGATCGGCTTCATGGTGATCAACCCGAAGCACGCTTACCCGCTTTCAGTGGCTACCAAGAAGCCGCCCAGCTGGCAGTACCCGTTCGGCACTGACTTCTTCGGCCGTAACCTGTTCGCGGCAATGGTCGTCGGCATGTGGCAAACCGCCATCATCGGCGTGCTTGCCGGCGGGCTCGGCACCTTGATCGGCGTCGTCCTCGGTTTCACCTCGGCCTATTTCGGCGGCTGGATCGACTCCACCGTCCGTACTATCTGCCAGATCCTCACGCCTATCCCGGTGCTGCTGATCCAGGTGGTAGTGGCCGGTTCGCTCGACAAGCGCGACGTCACCATCATCACCATGGCGCTGATCGTCGTGATGCTTGCGTGGATGGGACCAACGCTGGTCATTCGAGCCCAGGTGCTGACCATGAAGGAGCGACAGTTCGTATCCGTCGCCAAGCTCTCTGGCGTCAGCGACGTCGGCATCATCTTCAAGGAAATCCTGCCCAACCTGTTGCCATTCATCGCCGCGGCCTTCGTCGGCCAGGTGTTTGCCGCCGTGTTCGCGTCGTTCTACCTCGCCGTGCTCGGCCTCGGCCCACTGCGCGAGCCGCTGCTCGGCAACATCATCTGGGCCGCCCAGCTGCAGGGCGCTTTCTTCAACGGCTGGTGGTGGTGGCCGATCGCCCCGTCGGTCGCGATGATCCTGATCCTTGGCTCGCTCGCCCTCATCAACATGGGCCTCGACGAACTGGCCAATCCGCGCGTGCGCAAGACGGAGTGATGACTATGAACCTTGCAACCACGGAAACCGTAGCGGGGCGCAGCGGCACGGCTACGGCGACCAGCCCGATCCTGCGCGTCGAAGACCTCGTCGTCACCTACTACACCGACCTCGGCCGGGCCCGCGCCCTCGACAATGTCAGCTTCACTCTCGAGGCCGGCACGAAGATGGGCATGGTCGGCGAGTCCGGCTCGGGCAAGTCGACGCTTGCCCTCGCCATGATGCGCATGATCAAGCCCCCCGGGCGGATCGAAGGCGGCCACGTCTGGGTGGGCGGCACAGACCTCCAGTCCCTGAACGATGAAGGCATGCGTAAAGCCCGCCTCTCGAAGATCGCCTACATCCCGCAGGGCGCCATGAACTCGCTCAATCCGGTCACCCGGATCGGTGAGCAGATGGTGGACGCCATCAAGTCCCACCTGTCCGGTGAGAGCCGCCAGGCGATCAACGACCGCTGCGTCTGGGCGCTGAAATCGGTGGATCTCGATCCCGGCGTCTTCCACATGTACGCCCACGAACTGTCGGGCGGCATGAAGCAGCGCGTCTGCATCGCCATCGGCATCCTGCTGCGCCCCGAAGTGATCATTGCCGACGAGCCGACCAGCGCGCTCGACGTAGTCACCCAGCGGCAGGTGATGGAAACCATCGACAAGGTGCAGGACGAGATCGGCGCCGCCGTCATCCTGATCGGTCACGACATGGGCCTTATGGCCCAGACCATGGACCGGGTCGCGGTGATGTATGCCGGCCGCCTTGTCGAGGTGGCGACGGTGCGCGAGATGTTCACCGACCCCAAGCACCCCTACTCGCAGGCGCTGATTTCCAGCCTGCCCACGCTCGACAACCGCGGCAAGTTCCAGGGCATTCCGGGACTTGCGCCGTCACTGCACCGGCTGCCCAGCGGCTGCGCCTTCCACCCGCGCTGCCCCTATGCATCCGATCGCTCCCGCAAGGAGAAACCCAAGGTAAACGTGCTTCCGGGAGGACGTCTCGTCGCCTGCAATCTGTATGACGAGGAGACCTGATCCGTGGCCAACCTTCTGGAAATCCGCAACGTCACCAAGGTCTACCAGCGCGGCCTGCTGAGCTCGCACGCCAAAGTCGCGTTGAAGGAGTTCTCGCTGACGCTGAAGGAAGATGAGCCGACCATCCTGACGGTCGCCGGCGAGTCGGGCAGCGGCAAGACGACCCTCGCTATGCTGCTGCTGGGTTTCATCACCCCAACAACCGGCGAAATCCTCTATCGCGGCAAGAACATCACCACGCTGCGCGGCAAGGAACGCCTGGCATACCGGCGCGAAGTGCAGGCGGTGTTCCAGGACCCGTTCGCGGTGTTCAACCCGTTCTACACCGTCGATCACCTGCTGACCGTGCCGATCAGGCAGTTCAAGCTGGCCAAGTCCGGTCGCGATGCGCGAGCCAAGATGGACGAGGCGCTCAACACCGTGGGCCTTCGACCTGAGGACGTGCTCGGCCGCTTCCCGCACCAGCTCTCGGGCGGCCAGCGGCAACGCATCAACGTTGCGCGCGCCCTGCTGCTGAAGCCCCGGCTGCTGATCGCCGACGAGCCGGTGTCGATGGTGGACGCTTCGCTGCGCGCCAACATCCTCGAGTCGCTGAGAAACCTGCACCGCGACCATGGTGTGACGATCATCTACATCACGCACGACCTGACCACGGCCTATCACGTCGCCAACTCGATCACCGTGCTGTATCGCGGCGATGTGGTGGAGAAGGGTGACGTCGAGAGCGTGATCCGCGATCCGCAGCATGCCTATACGCAGTTGCTGGTCGACTCTATCCCCTGGCCCAACCTTGACCAGAAATGGGGTCAGCGCCGCGACTTGACCCCCGAAAAGGTACTGGGCAGCTGAGCCGGAACAGCGAGGCTCCCGGCCTGATCGGAGACCATCCAAAAGCCCAGGCGACAGGCCCCGCGGGGCCGTGTTCACTCTGTCCGCCGCCTGCATTGTTTTAGCCCTATTGCCGGCCGTTGTTACCCTCGCCTCGCCTTCAAGGACCTTATGCGCCATGCTCGAGATTGCCGAATTCATTAATCCCACGCCCTCGCCGCTCTGGAAGCTGGCCAAGCAAGCCGGTGTGGACCTGGCGGTCGCCGGTCTGCCGTTCGATACTCTGCAGGCAGGCGAACGCGTCTCGAGCCTATCGGCGCTGCAGCGCATGAAGGACGTCTACACCGAGGGTGGCTTCGACATCCGCGTCATCGAGTCCCGCCCCCCGCTGAACCTGGCCAAGCGCGGGCTCGAAGGCCGCGACGCCGAAATCGACGTGGTCTGCGAGCTGCTCACCAACATGGGCAAGCTCGGCATCCCGGTGTGGTGCTACGAGTGGATGACCGACTTCAACTGGGTTCGCACCAACATGGCGACACCCTCGCGCGGCGGATCGGTGGTCACCAGCTTCAACGTCGACGACGTACCGGACAACCTCACCTCCAATCCGCCGATCAGCGAGGAAAAGCTCTGGGAGACCCTCGAGTACTTCCTGCGCCGCGTGCTGCCGGTGGCCGAGAAGGCCGGCGTGAAGCTCTCGATGCACCCGGATGATCCGCCGATCACCCCGATCAAGGGCGTGAGCCGCATCATGCGCACGATCCCGAACTACCAGCGGCTCATCGACATGCTGCCGTCGGACTACAACACCATCACCATGTGCCAGGGCAACTTTACCCTGATGACCGACGACCTGCCGCGCGAGATCAGGAAGTTCGGCAAGAAGATCAGCTTTGTGCACTTCCGCGATGTAAAAGGCATCCCGACCAGGTTCGAGGAAACCTGGCATGACGCGGGCAAGACCGACATGCTGGCCACCATGCGCGCCTACAGGGACATCGGTTTCAGCGGCGTGCTACGCCCCGATCACGTGCCGACGGTCGAAGGCGACAGCAACGAACACGCCGGCTACTCGTCGTTTGGCCGCCTCTACGCCATTGGCTACATCCGCGGCCTGCATCAGGCCGTCTACGCCAGCTAAGGAATTCCGATCATGAAGATCGCACTCACCGGGTCGTCCGGCGGCATCGGCCGCGCCATCATCGTCGAAGCCGCCAAGCAGGGCCACACTCTCGTCTGCATCGACCGTGTCGCCGCGCCCGAAACCGAGGAAGCCAGCAAGCTGCACTTCATCCAGGCCGACATGAGCGAATATGACAAGCTCGTCGAAGCCTTCGCCGGCTGCGATGCGGTCATCCACATGGCAGCCATCCCCTCTCCCGGCCGTCATCCTGACCACATCGTCCACAACAATAACGTCGTGGGCAGCTACAACGTGCTGCGCGCCGCGGCCGAGCACAGCATCAAACGCGTCTGCCAGGCCTCTAGCGTCAACGCGATCGGCCACTCCTATAGCCGCAACCCGCGCTACGACTATCTGCCGCTCGACGAAGAGCACCCGAACTACACCGAGGACCCGTATAGCCTCTCGAAGTGGATCTGCGAGCAGCAGGCCGATACCTTCGTGCGCCGCTACGAGGACATGCGCATCGCCAGCATGCGCTTTCACTGGGTGGTGCCGGAGCGCGAGCTCGCGGCCCGTAGCTTCACTGCCAACAGCACTCCTGTCGACGCCGCCAAGCACCTGTTCGCCTACACCCGCTTCGACGCCGCGGCGCGCGCCTGCCTCCTCAGCCTCACCGCCGATTTCCACGGCCACGAGGTGTTCTACATCGTCGGCCCCGACACCACAGTTGACGTGCCGAGCCTCGAACTGGCCGCCAAGCACTTCCCGAACATCCCCATCAAGGGCGACCTCAGCGGCTTCCGCAGTTTCTTCAACTCGACCAAGGCCGAGCGGCTGCTCGGCTGGAAGCACGACTTGTCATAACTCCGTGTCTGGCGATTAACGCTCGCTAGACGCTGTCCTCGATACTGCTTGCTGAAACCCGGAACCAACCCGCCCGCCGCGGGTTGGACCGTCGGTCCACCCCCTGGAGGAACGCCATGAGACTCTCTGCAACGTTCGCCCTGGCCACCGTACTTTTGGGCACGGCTGTCCCGGTCTTCGCACAAGATGCACCGGACTCTGCGGTGGTGGGCACCAAGCAGTTCGAAATGAAGGAGCTCACCAACGGGCTCGAGGGTCCGTGGGAGATCACCTGGGGACCGGACAACTGGCTGTGGGTGACCGAACGCACCGGTGGCAAGATCACCCGCGTCAATCCGGCTGACGGCACCAAGCAAGTCGCGATCGATATCGAGGAAGTCTCGGCTCCCGGCGGACAGGACGGCCTGCTCGGCCTGGCGCTTGATCCGGGCCTGCTGAAGGATACCGGCAACGACTACGTCTACACCGCCTACAGCTACGTCGATAAGTCGCTCGGCGGCATCCCCTGGGTAACGGATCAGTTCAGCCCGTATCACGACCTCTGGGTCAAGATCGTCCGTCTGAGCTACGACAAGGCGACCGGCAAGCTGTCCGACCCGGTGGACCTCATCACGGGCATGCCCGGCAAGAACGACCACAATTCCGGGCGCCTGAAGTTCGGCCCCGATAGCAAGCTCTACTACACCATCGGCGATGGCGGTAAGAACCAGCTCGGCAACTGGTGCATTCCCATTGAGGCGCAACGCCTGCCCACCGCCGACGAAGTGGGCGGCAAGAACTGGATCGCCTACCAGGGCAAATCGCTGCGCCTCAACCTCGATGGCTCGATCCCCGACGACAATCCGGAGCTCGATGGTGTGAAGAGCCACGTCTTCACCTACGGCCATCGCAACATGCAAGGCATCGACTTCGGCCCCGACGGCACGCTCTATGCGTCGGAGCAAGGTCCCAAGACCGACGATGAGGTGAATGTCCTCGTCGCGGGCGGCAATTATGGCTGGCCGCATGTCGCCGGCTTCAAGGACGACAAGGCCTATCAGTACGCCCGCTGGGCCAATGCAACGACGCCCTGCGCGCAGTTGACCTTCAGCGACATCACCATCGATCCGTCGGTGCCGGTCGAGGATGAAACCAGCTGGACCGGCGAACAGCAGGATCCTGTCGCGACCCTCTTCACCGTTCCCAGCGACTGGGACTTCACTGATCCCGCCTGCGGCGGCATCGACTTCATCTGCTGGCCGACCGTCGCCGCTTCCAGCATGCAGGCCTACTTCCCGGCTGCAGGCGAAGGCATCCCCGGCTGGGAGAACTCGCTTTTGGTTACCACACTGAAGCGCGGCTCGATCTATCGGGTTCCGCTCGCCGCGGACGGCAAGACGGCCGCCGGCCCCATCGAGCGCTACTTCCAATCTGAGAACCGCCTGCGTGACATGGCGATCAGCCCCGACATGAAGACCTTGTACGTCGCGACCGACGTCAGCGGCCTCGTCGGCACTATGGACGGCGGCGCCGGCACCACGCTGCAGAACCCCGGCGCCATCCTCGTCTACACCTACACTGGCGAAGGCGATGGCACGGCCGCGACTAGCACGACTAAGGAGGCCCCGGCGGCAGGGGCGGCGGCCGCAACGCCCGCATCCGGCAACCCGGTGACTTTCACCACCGAACAGGCCGCACGCGGCAAGACCGCCTACGACGCCAACTGCGTTTCGTGCCACGGCCCCGATCTGGTGAGCGCCAACTATGGACCGCCTCTTGCCGGCGAGTATTTCGCGGGCAAGTGGATCGGCCAGACCGCCGCCGCGCTCTACACCCATACGCACGATCGCATGCCGCCCTCGCGCGCCGGCCAGCTAGGCGACCAGACCTACGCCGATCTCGTCGCCTATATCCTCCAGGTCAACGGTCTCGCCGCCGGTGACACTGAACTGCCCCCGGATGTGGCCAAGCTTGAGACCATGGTCATCGCCAAGTAGCAGGCGTCTGATCCGAAAACGAAAAAGGGGCCGACGGGCCCCTTTCATTTGGCGGTGCTCCTGGCTCAGAAGCCGACCTTGCGGTGCTGCCGCGGCTCGTCGCTATCGAGATCCGACCCGAATTGGCCGAGCAGCGTCTGGTATTCCTTCTCCGCCAGGCCATAGGCGCCGTTGGTGAACTGCGCCAGGCCCGCCCTATCGACGATGGCCACAACGCCGCGCATGGTACGGATGAGGCCCCGCGCCTCGAGATCCTGCAATGCCCGGGTCACGCCGGCCCGGCGTACCGCCAGCATGACGGCGAGAAACTCGTGGGTGATCTGAAACGACTCGCCAAGGCGGTCGCCGACCATCAGCAGCCAGCGAGCCACCCGCTGCTCCAGCAGCAACCGGCCATTGGCCGATGCCGTCGAGGCGACCTGGACGGAGAACGCCTGGGCGTACCGCATGAAGAGCTGGTGCAGCGATGGGCTATCGGCAAGTGCCGCACGCAGGTTCTCCGGCTCGACCCGCACCGCAGTGCCACCGCCCTGGACGAACGTGCTGAACGGCGTCGTCTCGACCCCATGCACCACCGACAGTCCGGTCATACCCTCAGGACCAATGAGCCCGACTTCGATGATCCCGCCATCGGCATCGTCGGCGACGACCGAGGCAAAACCGCGCTCGATGAAGTAGATCGAGTCGACGCTGCGGTTGGCCACCTCGAGGGCGTTGTGCGGAGCCAACTCGATGCGCTTCATCGGCCCCAGCAACTCCAGGTCATGCTCGGACAGGCGCGACAGCAGGCCATTCTCGAATTGCGGGGACATGAAAGACAAGCGTCACGCTCCTACTGGAGCGGCGCGCCCGGTAACTGTTGTTTCCCTGTTCAGGGCCGGCGTAAACGCGCCGCAACTGCCATGGGCTACCGCTCATGCCAAATATCAATGTCCAAGTGAAGCTGCGCCCCCCGCAGATTCCCTTGCGCTATAAAACGCGCCCATTGGGGCCGTTGATCAAGCGCGGGCGGCATTCTGCCACCGTCTACCGCCACCGACGATATGCCTGAAAGCTAACAGGTTTTCCCTGCAATACGATCAGCACACAATCATATACTTCGCCAAACGGTACGAAACCGCACAATTCACCGTCGATATTGTGGCAACGACTAAAGTTACATCACGTAGCGGGGTTGATCAAGGCGACATTCAGGTCGCTCGGCCATTGAAGCACCACTCGATAGGTCAAAGCGAGGCTGACAGCCAGATTGTGACAGAAGTAAGAGTAGCTGCGACATATCGATTCGAGCCGTCGAAATAACGGTGAAACTCCCGCTTTCGTAGGCATGTCAGTAACGGCACGACGTTGCAGTCCGTTTCTTGCGAAGCTGCCGCTTAACCATTCGCTAACGCTGCGCTGTTTCTGCCACGAAGCACGGACCGGGCGCTGAGCAGCGCCGTTGCGGTCATACCGCGCAGTGAGTTGTTACGCATCGGTTGCCGGGAGGTCACGCGGTTGTGGGTGTCTGGCCCGTCACCTCGTGCAGGTGCAGGCAGAGCTGCTGCTGTGCCTTCACCGGTGCCACCATGGCCCCGACCGCGAGTAGCGCGATCACACCGAGTGCCACCATCATCAGCATTGAGGGCATTCCAAGGTCCTTTCATCGCTCACAAACGTCGGCCTGTGACGCCTCGAACTGCCGATAGCCCAGCGGCCTCCAGCGAGATCGCAGAACTGGCCGGTGAACTTGGCACACAAGAACATATCCGCTGCTCGGCGTTGCCGCCTGCCGCGAAAACCTGCGAGGGGCTGAGGAGACGACCATCCGGACGGCAGGGCCTCCGCCCGGATGGTCCGTCGACCGCTTGCTGCTTCCAACCGAGGGCTGTGTCGGTCTGTGGTGGCCTTGGGGGCTCGCGAGTCAGCGATGGGGAGCCACCTGGGAGCATCATGCCGTTGGTCGAACCGGACGAAGCCAAGGCCTCACATCTCAACTTCATCCGACCTTATCGACACTATGCTCAAGTACTAATGAAACTCAGAATGGACGATAGTTATTTAGAACCGTTGTTCAATCAATTTTAATGGCCGTCGGTACGATAGCGAACTGCAACCTTCCAAGCAACAAGTCCCAGTCGAGCGAACTAAGCTTGAGAGCTCTGTTTGCGGCAAAACTGACGCGCGACGAGATCGATATCAATAAAAACGGGAAGCCCATCCGTCACACGCCTGGTCGCGGCGGGTAAAGTGAACGCCGCGAAGCCACAGCGAATGGAGAGGGGAGGAGGGAGCTCCACTCGTCAGCAGCCTCGCAGCGCTCCACCAATGCCCGGTGATCACCCGGACTTGGGATACCGCGACTTGCGGCTTCTGCGGCCATGGCGGGGATCGGGGTTCAACAGCGCCGGAGCAATGGCCTCGGCACGGATCGAACCTTCGATCCGCGAGACGCCGGTCCTGTTGGACGTCCGAATAGTGTATGTCGCCGGCGGGCTCTCGGCCCTGTCGTCCTATGCGCGGTGAAGCCGGCAGTGAGACACGGTATGTATCGGTCAAATACTGTACTAAGTGGCTTCGCAAGACGTCAACGATTCCCGCAAGCTTTGTTCGGCACCGAACATCACCTGTACGCTGGAACACTTAATGGTTGCTGCAGCATGAACCGGCCTAAGTTCCGCATATTGCGAAATGACTTTGGACGAGTCCCTTGGGCAGCGCCCTTCTGCGGACATCAACGCCGGTGACCGGCGGATATCGCATTTCGACGCTCAGCGGTGTATCAGGGAAATGGCGCCGCCCGGCAGGTGGTCCACCGAGCGGCGAAGTGAGGCGAACATACTATCGCGGTTCCGCCGTTCCGTTTTGATGAAGCCGGTAGCGCGTAGTCGCATCTAATTGCTGCGGTTTCTGCCATGACCCGGGCGCTCCCCAACGAGACTGGACGCCAGAACTTGCCGAAAGCTCTCGCGCCCGGCGGGCATTCGAATTGATTTGGCTCAGTCAAGAAACACCTTCACCGAGTCCGACCGTCCCTCGGCGTCCACCACCGAGAGCGTCACGAACCCCGGCCCATCCGGCCGCCAACTGTTCTGCCTGGCAAAGGCCGAGCGGCCGAACGGCGCGCCGTTGGCGAAGAAGGTGAAGGGCGGCACGCCATTGCGCACCTTGACGATCAGCGGCGCCTCGTTGCCCGAGGCGAGCCCCAGGTCAACGTCGACGCCATCGGTCGGATAGGCGATCTGCGGCGCCGCATCGCGCTTCACCTTCTGCTCGTCCGGATGGCGGAAGCGGCGCAGCGGCAATGGCAGCTCCGAGTTGGAGGCAAAGATCGTCCCCGGCGGCGCATCGCGCAGCGGCACGGTCTTCTCGGCCAGCCGGTCGAAACTCTCGAACAGGATCGGCGCCGCCGCCCGGATCCCGGTGATCCCCGGGATCTGCGAGTTGTCGGGCCGGCCGACCCACACCCCGATCACCGTCTTGCCATCGAAGCCGATGGCCCACGCGTCGCGATAGCCGTAGGACGTGCCGGTCTTGTAGGCGATGCGCCCGGCCGAGCCGTTGAGCGGCGGCGGCACGTCGGCGAGGATGTTGGCGACATACCACGCCGCGATCGGATCGAGCACCGGCGCCGGCGTCTCAGCCTCGTCCGGCACCGCCGTCACCCCATCGCGCAGCACCACGGGCGTACCGCCCCGGCCGATCGCCGCATAGATCGAGACGAGGTCGCGCAGTGTCAGGCCGACGCCGCCGAGACCCACCGCAAGGCTCGGCGCCGTATCCGCCGGGAGCCGCGCCGCGGCGTGCGCCCGCTTGATGCGCGACACCAGCCGCGCCGGCCCGACCGCGTCGAGCACCACCACGGCGGGAATGTTCAGCGACTCGGTCAGCGCCTGCCGGATACTGACCGTGCCGCGATTGAAGCCGTCGAAGTTGACCGGCACATAGCCGTTGAACGCCGTCGGCCGGTCCTCGATCAGGCTCTCGGGATGCGCCAGTCCCAGCTCGAACGCCAGCCCGTAGATCAGCGGCTTCAGCGTCGAGCCAGGCGAACGCACCGCCTCGGTCATGTCGACATAGCCGGCGCTCTCGGTGTTGAACAAACCGGCCGAGCCGACCGAGGCGAGGATGTTGCCGGTCTGCTGGTCGGCGACCACGATCGCCACCGACAGCTTTTCGCCGAGTTGCGCCGCCCGGTCAGCGCCCAGCCGCTCGAGCTTGGCCTGCAGCTGCCGGTCGATGGTCAGCTCGATCTTCCGCGCATTCGGCCGCGCCTTCACCGCCGCCTCGGCGAGATGTGCCGCGTATATCGGGAACTCGCGCCTCGCCTTGGGCATCGGCTCGAGCTTGGCGGACTCCGCCTCCTCGGCGCTGATCACCTTCGCTCCGACCATACGATCGAGCACCAGGTTGCGCGCCGCCCGCGCCACTTCGACATCGCGGTCCGGCCGCCTCGCTTCGGGCGATTGCGGCAGCGCCACCAGCAGCGCGCACTCGGCCGTGGTCAGCCGCCCCGGTTCCTTACCGAAATAGGCGAGGCTGGCCGCGCGAATACCCTCGATATTGCCGCCATAGGGCGCCAGCGTCAGGTAGAGCGTCAGGATCTCGTCCTTCGTCAGCGCCCGCTCCAGCGCGTCGGCATGCACCATCTGGCGCAGCTTGCCGGCGATGTTGCGCGTCGGCTCGCCGCCGATCAGCCGCGCCACCTGCATAGTGAGGGTCGAGCCCCCCGAAACGATCCGCCCCGCCCCGGCATACTGCACTGCAGCCCGCAACATCGACGGCCAGTCGATGCCGTGATGCTCGGCAAAATGCTGATCCTCATAGGCCAGGAGCATCGTGATGAAGCGCCGGTCGACCTCCTCGATCGTCACCGGCAAACGCCAGCGGCCATTCGCCGTGGTGAACGGCCGCAGCAGCAGCCCGGCCTTGTCGACCACCGCGGTCGAAACCGGCACCGCCGACACCAGCGGAGTCGGCGGCAGGGTGGCGCGGATATCGCGCAGCACGGCGAGGCCGTACTGGCTGCCGACCAGCGCCACGCCGGCGAGGACGATCAGCGTTGCAGTAAAGAGCCCCGGCGCGCGGAAGCGCCGGGGCTGCTGTTTGGGTGCGGCCGTGCTCATGGCCCGGTCGCGCTGACCTCGATGTGGCCGGCGTCGGTATTGGCGCGGAGCTCCGGCCGATACATGTCCTCGACCGTGGCGCCCGGCATCACGAACGTCCCCGGCGAGACGGCACGCACCATGTAGGCAGTGGTGACGCTGCTGGCCGCCGACGTGAACCTGAATGCGGCGACGAACTGGTCGGTCCGCGATTCAATGTGCGCCGGCGTATCGACAGTGAGCCAGCTGAGGTCGGCAACGCCCGAGCCCTGCAGCAGGTCGGGGTTCTCGATCTCGAACCCGGCCGGCAGCGGATCGGCCACCACGTACTGGCCCGAACCGAGCTGGGTCGGCTGCGTCGTCAGCACCACCACGAACCGGTCGTTCTGGTGGATATTGCTGAGGTCAGCCGGCTCGCCATTCGGCAGGTAGTAGTCGCGCTGGATGGTGAAGCCGTTCGAGCTCGCCGCCGGCGGGGTCGCCGGGATGGCGGTGACGGTCACCTTCACCTCGGTCGGACGGTTGCCGTTGTTGGCGATCTCGACCGGCGCACTGTCGAACGCCTCCTGGTCGTAGCGGCGATAGACGGTGCCGGTGAGCGGCTCGCCGTCGATCGTCACCGATCCATCGCCGGCCTCACGGGCCAGCGCCGAGGCAGCGACCAGCGTCCACGCATCCTCCTGGGTGGAGGTCCAGCGGGCCTGGTCGCGCAACGTCGCGAGCTTGGTGGTCAGCGCCGCGACATCGACACCCGACGGCGTGAACTCGGCAGCGAGTGCAAGCACTCCGGCCGTATCACGCAGCTGGCTGCCATAGTCGTTGCGGTACTTCGCCCGGTCCTCGCGTGCCTTGAGGTCCTCGACGGCCGCCTGGAAAGCGGTCGCCGCCCGGGTCCGGTCGCCATAGAGGGCGAGTGCGGCACCGAGTTGGGCCTTGGCAAGCGGCGACCCGAAGGCGCTGAGGCGCGCCTCGAGGTAGTAGCGCAAGTCGCCAATGGCGGCCCGGCCGGCGCGTGCCAGATCGTAGAGCGCGAAAGCCACGTCCTCTCCGCCGACGGTGAAGTCGGTGGCGTAGGACACCTGGTTGCCGAGGTTGTCGAGCGCCCGGGTCATCGCCAGCTCCGGCACGTCGTACCCTTCCGCCTTGGCGCGGAGCAGGAACTCGGTGACGTAGGAGTCGAGCCACAGGTCGGTGCCGTCGTAGGGACCCCAGAGGCCGAAACCGCCGCTGGAAGTCTGCTTGGCAAGCAGGTTCTTGATCGCGTCCTGCACCCGCTGCTTGATCGCTTCGTCATCGCCCAGACCAATCATCGAGGCGACTTCGTTGAGATAAAGCAGCGGCAGGGCACGGCTGGAAGTTTGCTCGGCGCACCCGTACGGATAGCGGTCGAGCTGCATCAGGAGGCCCGGCACATCGAGGCGGGCAATGGGCCCGACCGCGAGCGTCAGCTCGCCAGTATGCGGCACCATGTCGGCGAAGTAGCTCGCATCGAGTGTTGTCGTGGCGCCGGCTTCCAGCGGGATCAGCTGGCTGGTGGTCACCGGTGCGCTGGCGGCGCGGACCCCGAGCGTCAGCTCCTTGGTCTGCGTTGTCCCATCCGGAGCGGTGACGATCACCTTGAGCGTCTGGTCGCCGATTGCCGTGCCGGTGAGGCTGAGGTTGAGCGCGGTGCGCTCGCCCGTCGGCAGGTCGACCGTCGTCTCGGCCGCATCGGTCGAGAGCCCCGTCCCGGTCTCCAGCGCCACCTGGTAGGTGCCCGGCTGGCCGGCAACGTTGTTGACCTCGACCAAGAGCCGCGACGTGTCGTCGAGACGCAGGAACCGCGGCGGGCTCAGGTTCACCACCACCGGATCGCGCACGATCACGTCGGCGGAGCCATGACCCACGGCGCCGGCGCTCCACGCCATCGCCATCAGCCGCACGGTGCCGTTGAAGTCCGGCATGTCGAAGCTGATCGTCGCGGTGCCGTCGGCACCCACTTCGACGATGCCCGAGTGCAGCGCCACGAGAACCGTGGTCGCCGGCGGCGTGCCGAAGCGCGAGGCGCCCTCATCACCACCGGTGCGGAACGCGCCCGGAGTGCCCTGCATCGGATCGATCAGCTGGCCATAGAGGTCGCGCACCTCGACGCCGAGCTGGCGCTGGCCGAAGAACCAGCCATCCGGATCCGGCACTTGGAACTTCGTGAGGTTTAGGATGCCGAGGTCCACTGCCGCAACCGCGACGTAAGCCTTGTCACCCGGCTGCACGTTGGCAAGCTTCACCGTGGTGGTGAACGCCTGGCGCGGCAGCGCTTCCTTCGGCGCATCGAGTGTTAGATCAAGCTTCAGGTCGCCCGGCTCGACATCGGCGAAGGCAAGGCCGAGCGCACGCGCCGGCATCCGCTTGGCTTCCGCGCTGGCCGGCCGATAGAGCATTGCCGTCACATAGGCGCCCGGGCCCCAGTCATCGGTGACTTCCAGCGGCACGGTGGTGCCGCCTTCTGGCACTTCGACCGCTTTCATGTCGATGATCCGGTCGTCGACCACCATCACCAGCGCCGTACCCGCGAACTGCGGATCGAGCTTCAGGTTGGCAGTCTCGCCCTTGCGGTAGGCCGGCTTGTCGAGCGCCACGGACAGGGTGTCCGGCGTGTCCGAGCCCGCCTCCGGATAATAGTAGCCGGCATAGAACTCGTAGCTGGACGAAGTCGCGCCTTCACCGGTGCTCGACACCTCGAGCCGGTACTGGCCCCAGCTCACGGGCGCGCCGATGGCGACCGGGCCGGAGGCGAGCGCATCGACGGTGCCGTTGGCCACTTCGCGCGTCGTAGTGACGGCTTCCCACTTCCAGGTGCCGCTGTTGCGGTACCACTGGTAGGTGGTCTCGACCCGCGACAGGCTCCACTCGAGCCCGGCCTTGTCGACGGTCGCGCCATCGGGCGCCACCGCGATCACGTCGAACTCCGCCGTGCTGCCTTCGGCGAGCCCGCTGGCGTCTTCGAAGCGCGGCTTCAGCCCGATCCGGGTGACGTCAGCCAGCACCGGACGGGTGAGGCTGCGCTCGATGGCGCGGCCGTTGCTGTCGACGAGACGCATGATCAGCTGCGCCTCGAGTGGCCGTGTCGTCGACTGCGGCGCACTGACCGTCACCTCGGCGGTGACATTGCCGGCTCCGTCGGTGGTGCCGACAACGCCGAGCGGCTCGCGCGAGGTCTCGAACGCATCGTCGAGACGGCCGAACGTGTAGCCCGGGTAAGCCGGCAGCGACGCCACCGGACGCAGCACCGCATCGGCCTCGACCGCGAGGTCGGGCGCTGTGGCGCCATAGAGATACTTCGCCGTCACTTCGACCGGGGTCACCTCGCCGGTCTTGATCGGCTCATCCGCCGCGCTGATCTCGAACGCCAGCCGTTCCGGCTCGAAATCCTCGACGAGGAAGCCGACATTGGTCAGCGCATCGGCCTTGGGGTCGGCATAGAGCCGCATCGTCCACGAGCCGCGCATGGCTTCGGGGTCGAGCGTCACGGCGCTGAAATAGCCGCCGGCGCCGGCGTCGTTGAGCAGCTCCGTAGTGGAAACCACCCCATCCGGACGCTGCACTTCCAACGTCAGCGGCAGATCGGCCACCGCCTTGGCATGCACATCGCGGAGGATCGCGGTGAGGAACACCGTCTCGCCCGGGCGATACACGCCGCGCTCGGTGGTCGCAAACAGATCGAGCGGACCCGGCGACGGCCGGCCCTCGACGCCGCGATCGGTGAGATCGAACGCCGCCTTCGAGACGTCGAGGAACGCATAGTCCCCGCCATCGGTCTCAGTGGTGATCAGCTGCGGCGCTCGGCCGCCTTCGCCGCGCGACAGACCCGGCGCGAAATCGGCCCGGCCATCGGCATCGGTCACCGCTTCGCCGAGGATCTCGTTGTTCACCGCGACCAGCCGCACCTTGGCATTGGCCATCGGCTGCGCGCTGGTCAGCGAGCGCACGAACGCATGCACGCCGTCATCGCCCGAGACGGTGGTCAGCCCCAGGTCGGTGACGATGAACCACTGCGTCGCGACTTCTTTCCAGTATTCCTGCTGCACGCCGTTGACCTTGGCGGTCACCACATACGCACCCGGCTGCAGTTCCTTGACGATCTCCGCCACCGGGATCGCCGTCACCGTCATGGCGTTCGGCGCGCCCTGCGCCAGGTCGACCTGGCCTTCCCAGGTCTTCTCGCCGGTCGAATTGGCGACGTCCTCGGCCGAATAGCCGTCGAGCGTACGCTGGAAGATGCCGTTGCGGACCGCGGTGGCGATCGAGCGATCGCCGATCCGGTAGATCACCACGTCGGCGGTCTTGGCGTTGACCGAGGTGATCGGCAGGCCGCCACCGAGCCCGGCGGGCATCACGTAGGCATTGTTGGCAAAGCCAACGAACGGCGCGCGATCGGGCACGTAGAGGTCGAGTTCGACATCGGCGCGCAGCTGCTCGCCATCGGCCGACGGCAGGCCCGAGCGCAGCTTGATGTGATAACGCCGGCCATGCTCGACGCCGGTGATGCAGATCTGGCTCTGGTCGCTTTCGACCGCCACGGTCGGGGCGTTGTCGACGACAACATAGCTCGAGAGATCGGTACCGCCAGAGGGCAGAGCGTCAGAGAACACCGCGCAGATGCGCGGGTTGGCCGCCTCGGCGTCCACCTGGTTGGAGGTGACGCGGAAGCCATGCTCGGCGACGGTCTTCTCGAGCGTCGCCTCCAGCGTGGCATTGTCGACCAGCGCAAGGCTGGCGCGATAGAGCGCAATGGTCTCACGCCACATCTCACGACGCGACAGCGCCACGGCCAGCGCACCCAGCGCATCGGCGCGCTCGGCAACGGTCTCGGACAACATGAACGCATTCATCGCCGCATAGGACGAGTTGACCGCGAGGTCGTAGACACCGTTGCCGGCCGCTGCTTCTATCACGGCACGGGCCTCGCCCTGCGCCGCGAGCTTCAGCCATACGGACGGGTCGTTCTTGTTGATCGCCAGCGCCTGCCGGTACGACACCATCGCCGCCGACGGGTTCGACTGGGCGGATGCCTCGTCACCCGCGGCAACGAGGTCGGCATAGGTCACATCCGGCGGCGGCGGATCGGTCTGTGGTAGGCTGGTCGCCATGTAGCGGGCGGAATCGACCAGGTCCTGCGCCGGGAACGGCAGTTCGCTCAGCCGCGCTTCGACGTTCTCGGCCAACGGCGGGGTAAAGTCGACGCGGCCGGACGTGGCGCCCTTGAACGCCGTCTCGGGGCCGACATCGCCCTTAAGGAAGCACCACTTGGCCTTTTCGTTGAAGGTGAAGGCGCGGCAGATCTTGTCATCGGTACAGGCGGCCGAGCAGGCGTCGATATCGACGTCCTTGATCACCGAATAGTCGAAACCGGGAAGATCTGTGCCCGGCAACAGCGTGATGTTGCCGTCCGCCGCTTGGGCAGGTCCTAGGAGGAGGGCTCCGGCCACAACAAGCCACCAGATCGACCGAAAAAGCCGCTGCATTCCCTCACCCCTGTGATCTCTTATAGTTGCGCTACCCTATGATGACGGGGGCTGAACGACAAATGAATGAAGGCGCGCAAAGTCGACGAAACCCGGTTGCAGCGCGCGGTGCTACTCCGCCGCTTCCAGCCGGTTGAGCTCGATCAGCCCGCGGATTTCCGCCCGGCACGAGCCGCAATTGGTCCCCGCCTTCAGCGTCGCGCCGATCGCGTCGACGGTGTGGCAGCCGCCGCGTGCCGCCTCGGCGATCTGGTTGGCGCCAACCGAGAAGCAGGCGCAGACGATCGGGCCGGGGTCCGGACGATCGGCTCCAGGACGGCCGACCAGAATGTCGGCCCGCCGCGCCGGCTTGATGTTTTCGGTCAGCAGCGACACCGCCCACTGCCGCGATACCAGCACCGGATCGGGCGATAGGAACAGCGCGAACACCAGTTGGTTGCCGTCGAACAGCGCGAGGCTCTGACGTCCGGTTGCTTTGTCGGTGATGGTCAGCGGCGCCGTCTCGGGCGCCAGCTGGAAGGCCCCGCGCGCCCATTCGAGCGGGTCGGCGAGGTCATCGAGAAACGCCAGCTCGGCGCGCCAGCCGCCGGTCGTCTCGGCGATCGCCCAGTAGTCCGCGCCGGCCAGCTCCGGCCGCTTCCGGCTCACCGCGAAGCCGTAGCGCCGCGCCAGGGCCGGCCCTACGCTTACCGTCGCCATCTTCAACGCCGGCTGTCCTGATTGCGGGTCGGTCTGCCCGGTGACCAGCGCATCGACGCGGCCGGCGGCGGAGAACTGCCCGGTCCAGTGCATCGGCACGAACACCGAGCCCTTCTGCTGGCGGTCCGTCACAAGCGCCCGCACCAGCGCCGAACCATGCCGGTTCTCGAGCCGCACCAGGCTCGCATGCCGGATGCTCTTTTCGAACGCATCGTCCGGATGCAATTCGGCGAACGGCTCCGCCATATGCGCCGACAGCCGAGGCGTCTTCCCCGTCCGCGTCATGGTGTGCCAGTGGTCGCGTACCCGCCCGGTGTTCAGCACCAGCATTCCCGGTGGCGGCACGATCGGCGGCGGCGGTGCCACCGCCACGAAGCGTGCCCGATTATCGGGGGTGAAGAACCGTCCATCCGTGAACATCCGCGCCGTGCTGCGCACCGAGCGCACCGGCCACTGCACCGGCTGCAGCCCGTCATACTCGGCGTGCATCAGCCCCGACAGGTCGAAGTCGCGCCTGCCGTTGTTCTCGAACGCCGAGAGCGCCGCGTGCTCGGCGAATATCTCGCCCGGCCGCTCGTACGCGAAGGCCTCGGCATGCCCCATCCGCCGCGCCACCTGGGTGACGATCCACCAGTCCGGCTTTGCCTCCCCCGGCGCCGCGAGGAAAGGCCGCTGCCGCGAGATCCGGCGCTCGGAATTGGTCACCGTGCCGTTCTTTTCGCCCCAGCCCGCCGCCGGCAGCCGCACATGGGCTTCCACCGCGGTGTCGGTCGCCGCGTTCATGTCCGACACCACGACGAACGGGCAGGCGCGGATCGCCGCCCGCACCTTGTCGGCCTCAGGCATCGAGTCCACCGGGTTGGTCGCCATGATCCACAGCGCCTTCACCTTACCCGCACCGATCGCCTCGAACAGGTCGACCGCCTTATGGCCGGGCTTGGTCGCCACCCGCTCCGAGCGCCAGAAGCGCTTTAGCCGGTCGATATTGCCCGGCTCGAAATCCATGTGCGCCGCGAGCATGTTGGCGAGGCCGCCGACCTCACGGCCGCCCATCGCGTTGGGCTGCCCGGTCACCGAGAACGGCCCCATCCCCGGCATGCCAATCCGACCGGTCGCGAGGTGGGCGTTGACGATGGCGTTGACCTTGTCGGTCCCCGTCGCCGACTGGTTCACGCCCTGCGAGTAGACGGTCACCGTCCGCGTCGTTTCGGCAAACCAGTCGTAGAACACCGCGATGTCGCGCACGCTGAGCCCGGTGGCCTCGGCCACCCGCTCGAGGCTCCAATTCCGCGCCACGTCCAGCGCCGCGCCAAACCCATTGGTGCTCTCGGCGATGAACTCGGCATCGACCGCGTTCCGCTCCGCCAGCGACTTCAGCAGCCCGACGAACAGCGCCGTGTCACCATCCGGCTTGATCGCGAGATGCAGGTCCGCCTGGTCCGCCGTGGTGGTCCGCCGCGGATCGATCAAGACGATCCGCATCCCCGGCCGCTCGGCCTTCGCCTTGATGATCCGCTGGTACAGCACCGGGTGGCACCAGCTGAGGTTGGAGCCGACGAGGATCATCAGGTCTGCGAGTTCAAGGTCCTCGTAGTTCCCCGGCACCGTGTCCGAGCCGAAGGCCCGCTTGTGCCCGGCCACCGACGAGGCCATGCAGAGCCGCGAGTTGGTGTCGATGTTGCCCGAGCCGATGAACCCCTTCATCAGCTTGTTGGCGACGTAATAGTCCTCGGTCAGCAGCTGTCCCGAACCATAGATGGCGACGGAGTCAGGCCCATGCTCGGCAATGGTCTCGGCGAAGGTATTCGCCACGAGGTCCAGCGCCTGGTCCCAGCTGGCCCGCTCGCCGCCGATCTCCGGGTGGAGCAGCCGTCCCTCCAGCGACAGCGTCTCGCCCAGCGCCGAGCCCTTCGAGCAGAGCCGCCCGAAATTGGCCGGATGCTCCGGATCACCGGCAATCGTCACCGAGCCATCCGGCTGGGGCGTTGCGAGCACGCCGCACCCCACCCCGCAATAGGGGCAGGTGGTGCGGACCGTCTTGGGGTCGGCCATGGTTGCTCCGCCCTACTCCGCCGCCATAAGCATGACCTCGGCCGCCATGAAGATGCGCCCTTCGACCACGTTCACCGCGAAGGTCCGTACCTGTCCCTCGTCCGCGCCCTGCGCCTCGCCAGTCGCGAGATCGAACACCCAGTTGTGCAGCGGACAGGTCACCGACCCGCCATGCACGATACCTTCGCTGAGCGGGCCGCCCTTGTGCGGGCAGCGGTTCTCGATGGCATAGACGTGGTTCTCCGCCGTGCGGAACACCGCGATTTTCCCAGCCGGGGTGGTAACGCATCGCGCACCCCGCAAGGGGATCTGCTCGATGCGACCGATTTCGACCCAGTCTTCCATCAAGCTCACTCCGCTGCCTGCGGCACGCCGAATTCTGCCAGAGCGGCGAATTCGTGTGCGTCCTTGCCATTGACCCGCTCTTCCCACGGGTCGACCTGGGCGAATTTCTGCGAGAACACGAACCGGTCGTAGTAGAAGCGGCGCTTCTCCAGATCACGGACGATCGAAGCCTGGATCGACTCCATCCCCACCCGCTTCAGCCACTTGTACATGCGCTCGAGATAGCGCCCCTGCTCACGGTAGAGCTGGGTCAGCGCCGCGATGATCTCGATCGCCTCATCCTCGCTGTCGGCATGGCACAGCGCCTCGGTGCCCTTGATGTCGAGCCCCGCTGCACCGGCGAAGACGATGTCGTAGCCGGAGTCTACGCAGATCACGCCGACGTCCTTGCAGGTCGCCTCGGCGCAATTCCGCGGACAGCCGGAGACCGCCATCTTCACCTTGGCAGGGGTCCAGCTGCCCCACATGAACTTCTCGAGCTTGATGCCGAGCCCGGTCGAATCCTGTGTGCCGAACCGGCACCAGTCCGACCCCACGCAGGTCTTCACCGTGCGCAGCCCCTTGGCGTAGGCGGCGCCCGAAACCATGCCGGCCGCGTTGAGGTCGGCCCATACGCCCGGCAGGTCTTCCTTCTTCACCCCGAGCAGGTCGATGCGCTGCCCGCCGGTCACCTTTACTGCCGGGATCTTGAACTTGTCGGCGACGTCGGCGATGGCGCGCAGCTCGTTCGGGCTGGTCATGCCGCCCCACATGCGCGGCACCACCGAATAGGTGCCGTCCTTCTGGATGTTGGCGTGCACGCGCTCGTTGATGAAACGCGACTGCCCGTCATCCTCGTACTCACCCGGCCAGGTGGCGATCATGTAATAGTTGAGCGCCGGCCGGCACTTGGCGCAGCCGCACGAGGTCTTCCACTCGAGCTCCTGCATCAGTTGCGGGATCGACTTCAGATCCTTGGCGATGATCAGCCGGCGCACATCGTCGTGGCCGAGATCGGTGCATTTGCACATCGGCTGCACCGCCGACGGGTTGTAGCTGTCGCCCAGCGTCAGCAGCAGGAGCTTTTCGACGAGGCCCGTGCACGAGCCGCAGCTCGCCGAAGCCTTGGTGTGAGCACGAACGTCGTCGAGCGACGTCAGGCCCTTTGCCGTGATGGCGCCGGTGATCTTCGATTTACAAATGCCGTTACAACCACAGATCTCTGCCTCATCCGGCAAGGCTGCAACGGCCGCCGTAGGGTCCAGCGGGGCACCACCCTGATAGTTCTGGCCGAAGATCAGCGTGTCGCGCATTTCGCGCGTGTCCACGTTGCGCTTCAACATGTCGTAGAACCACGGACCGTCCCCGGTGTCGCCGTAGAGCACCGTGCCGATGATCTTGTCATCACGCAGGATCAGCCGCTTGTAGACGCCGGCCGTGGCGTCGCGCAGCACGATCTCTTCGCGATCGTCGCCCTCGGCGAAATCACCAGCCGAGTAGAGGCTGATGCCGGTCACCTTCAGCCGGGTCGCCGTGGCAACCGGCACGAACGTCGCCTTCTCGTCGCCGCAGAGCTGGGCTGCGAGGACATTCGCCATGTCGTAGAGCGGCGCCACGAGACCGAAGGTGGCCCCGTTCACCTCGACGCACTCGCCGAGCGCGTAGATCGAAGGGTCGGAGGTGCGCATCTGCGCGTCGACCACGATACCGCGGTTGACCGCCAGCTCCGCCGCCTTGCCGAGCGCGGCGTTCGGCCGGATGCCGACCGCCATCACCACCAGGTCCGCCGGCAGGATAGTGCCGTCGGCCAGTTCGACGCCGGTGACGCGCTTGTCGCCGAGGATCTGCTTGGTATTGGCCGCGGTCAGGACTTTGACCCCGCGGGCCTTCATCGATTCGCCGAGCAGGTAGCCCGCCGCCGGATCGAGCTGGCGCTCCATCAGCGTCGGCATGACGTGCACCACGGTGACGTCCATGCCCTGCTCGTTGAGTCCAGCCGCCGCTTCGAGCCCGAGCAGGCCGCCGCCGATGACCACCGCCCTGCCCCGCGCTTTCGCCGCCATCATCATGATGTTGACGTCGTCGAGGTCGCGATAAGTGACGACGCCGGCGAGTTTGACCCCCGGCACCGGGATGATGAACGGCACCGAGCCCGTCGCGATCACCAGCTTGTCGTAGCTCTCGGTGATGCCATTGGCCGAGGTGACCGTCTTGTTCACCCGGTCGATCGTCTCGATCTTGCAGCCCTTGTAGAGCGTGATGCCGTGCTTGATGTACCAGGCGTCACCGTGGATCACGATGTCGTCGAAGCTCTTCTCGCCCGACAGCACTGGGCTGAGCATGATGCGGTCGTAGTTGACCCGCGGCTCAGCGTTGAAGATCACCACGTCGTAGCGATCGGGGTCGGTCTCGAACAGCTTCTCCAGCGCCCGCCCGGGCGCCATGCCGTTGCCGACGATGACGAGTTTCTCTTTCACCGAATGGTCTCCAGTTGAAATTGTCATGCTGGTTGGGTCGCGCTGGTCCGGCCGATGCGGCGGACGGCGGCATGCATCAGGGCCAGCGACACGATGACGAGGACGAACAGCGCCATGAAGCAGCTGCTCCACAGCCCGGTTACATCGTTCAGCCAGCCGAAGAGCAGCGGCAGGACGAAGCCGCCGAGCCCGCCAATCATGCCTACCAGCCCGCCCACAGCGCCGACATTGTTCGGGTAGTAGGCCGGGATGTGCTTGTAGACCGCGGCTTTGCCCAGGCTCATGAAGAAGCCGAGGACGAACACCAGGCCGATGAACGCCCAGGGGCTGATGGCGAAGTTAACGGTGAAGCTCCCGACGATGCCGTGCACCACCATGTCGCTCGTCGGCAGCGCCAGGATGAAAGTCGCAACGGCCGAGACGCCGAACGTCCAGTACATCACCGAGCGCGCGCCCACCTTGTCGGCCAGCGTGCCGCCATAGGCCCGGAAAATGCTCGCGGGGATCGAATAGGCAGCGGCCACCATGCCCGCAGTCTTGATGTCAAAGCCGTAGACGCCGATCAGGTAGCGCGGCAGCCACAGGGTCAGCGCCACGAACGCGCCGAAAGCGAAGAAGTAGTAGAGCCCGAAGCGCCACACCCGGATGTCCTTGAGCGGCGCGAACTCGGCGGCCAGGCTACGCTGCGGCGAACCCTCCTTGCGACGCTTCACCTGAATCGGATCGTCCTCGGTGCCGAACCAGAACACTACCGCCATGACGGCAAGCACCGCGGCCCAGACCAGCGCAACGGTCTGCCAGCCGAAAGCCACCATGACGAACGGTGCGACGAACTTGGTCACCGCGGCGCCGACATTGCCTACGCCGAAGATGCCGAGTGCCGTGCCCTGCTTGCTCTGCGGATAAAAGCGCGACACATAGGCGACGCCGACCGCAAACGAACCACCCGCCAGCCCGACGCCGAGCGCTGCCAAGAGGAACTGCTCGTAGGTCTGCGCGAACACCAGCAACGCCGTGGCCACTGCCGCTGCCAGCATCGTTACGGTGTAGATCAGGCGCCCCCCATAACGGTCGGTCCAGATGCCGAGCACGATCCGCACCAGCGAACCGGTCAGCACCGGCGTGCCGATCAGCAGCCCGAACTGGGTTTCGGACAAACCCAGCTGATCCTTCAGCGCCACTCCGATGATCGAAAAGATCGTCCAGACGGCAAAGCAGACGACGAAGGCGATGGTGGACAAACCCAGGGCGCGATGCTGAGAGCGGGTTTGATCATCGGTGGGGCTCATAGTTCGCTCCATTGGTGAGAGCCGGAAACAAAAAGGCTGCCGAAGAAGCACGACCCGCGGACCGGGACCGAGCATCTGTTGGCAGCCTTGCCTGTTGGGGAGCGCCCATCATTGGACGCAAGGTCATCGCGAGTTTCGCGTTTCGCTAGTCACCATGCATGCGGCGTGCCAAACCGACCACTCGACAAAATCATATTATAAAACAGTCAATTACGCGGATGCGCAGAAATTAATCAGACAGTGGAACTGACTAATACGAAGCCAGACTGATCAAACACTGCACAAAATTTACTCGCCGCTACCCTGTGATCAGTATTTAGGCACCGCCTGAAGCCGCCCCCCTAGGGAGGGATAGCCAGTTCTTCAGCTTCCTCAAGCCGCCTCGACGAAACGATGCCGCTCGTAGAGGAACTTGAGCACCGCCTCGCGGCACTTGAGGTAGCTGCGGTCGGTTGCCAGATCGAGGCGCCTGCGCGGCCGCGCCAGCGGCACCGAAAGCACTTCGCCGATCCGCGCCGCCGGCCCATTGGTCATCATCACGATCCGGTCACTCAGCAGCACCGCCTCGTCCACATCGTGGGTGATCACGATCATGGTGTTACGGAGCCGCTCGTGGATCTCCATCACCGCATCCTGCAGGTGCGCCCGGGTTAGTGCGTCGAGTGCGCCGAACGGCTCGTCGAGCAGCAGGATCTTCGGCTCCATCGCCAGCGCCCGGGCAATACCGACGCGCTGCTTCATGCCGCCGGAGATTTCCGCCGGCCGCTTGTCCTTGGCGTGCCCCATCTGCACCAGGTCGAGATTGTGCATGATCCAGTCATGCCGCACCGCCTTGGTGCGGGTGGCGCCGAACACCTTGGCGACCGCGAGGTTGACGTTTTCGTAGACCGTCAGCCACGGCAGCAGAGAGTGGTTCTGGAACACCACGGCCCGCTCCGGCCCCGGCTCCGACACGATCTTGTCCTCGAGGAAGATTGCGCCGGAGGACACTTCGGTTAGGCCGGCGATCAGGTTCAGCAGCGTGGACTTGCCGCAGCCCGAGTGGCCGATGATCGAGATCACCTCGCCCTCGGTGATCTCCAGCGAGATGTCCTTGAGCACTTCGGAGGACACCCCGCCGCGCTCGAAGCTTTTGTCGACGTGGTCGATCTTGAGATAGGCGGTCATGACGCTCCCCTCAGTTCGCAGTTGTGCCGCGGGTGATGAAGGCGCCGAAACTGGCGACGAGGCGATCGAGCATGAAGCCGATCACGCCGATATAGACCAGCGCCACGATGATGTCGGGCAGGCGCGACGAGTTCCACGCATCCCAGATGAAGAAGCCGATGCCGACGCCGCCGGTGAGCATTTCCGCCGCGACGATGGCGAGCCAGCTGAGCCCGATCCCGATACGCAACCCGGTGAAGATGTACGGCGCCGCCGCCGGCACCATGATCTTGAAGAAGAACTCGATCGGGTTGAGCCGGAGAATGGCGGCGACGTTCCGGTAGTCGTTCGGAATGTTCCGGACGCCCACCGCGGTATTGATGATCACCGGCCACACGGCGGTAATGAAGATGACAAAAATCGCCGAGGGATGGCTATCGCGGAATGCCGCCAGCGACAGCGGCAGCCACGCCAGCGGCGGCACCGTGCGGAGAATCTGGAAGATCGGGTCGAGTCCGCGCATCGCCCAAACCGATTGCCCGATGAAGGCGCCGACTGCCACACCCACCAAAGCGGCGAGGCCGAAGCCGACCGCGACGCGCTGCAGCGAGGCGAACACGCGCCAGGCGAGGCCGATGTCGCCGTTGCCGTAGTCGAAGAACGGGTTCCAGATCAGCTCGCCTGCCTGGTCCCACACCACCGAAGGCGGCGGCAGCGACGCACCGGGCGTCGAGCAGGCGATCTGCCAGATCAGCAGCATCAGGAGGATGACGATCACCGGCGGCACGACCGAACGCGCAACGCCCGCGGCAACTTTCTTCATGTCGATCTTCCGGCCGATGGGCTTCGCCGGAAAGGCGAACACTTTCGCCTTCTGGGGTGGCGCGGCGGTTTCGAACTGGGCCTCTGCACTCATGATCGCGGGGTCCGTACTGAAAGGGGAAAAAGGCGGCGCCGAGCCAGGGAGGACCCGGCGCCAGTAGGGGACATCAGCCGAGAGCGGTGATTGCGAGGCTCTCGAGATAGGCGGACGGGTTTTCCGGATCGAACACCTTGCCGTCGAAGAAGGTCTCCGGCCCACGCGACGTCGAGGCCGGGATATCGGCCGCGGCAACGCCGAGCGTCTTGGCCGCGTCGCGCCACAGGTCCTCGCGGTTCACCTGGTCGACCAGCGCCTTCACGTCGGTTTCGGCCGGCAGGTAGCCCCAGCGGATATCCTCGGTGAGGAACCACGCGTCGTGGCTCTTGAACGGATAGGACGCATGGTCCTTCCAGAACTTCATCTCGAGCCCGGTGGCGGTGGCGACTCGGCCGTTGCCGTAGTTGATGTCGCCCTTCAACCGCCCCAGCACATCGGCCGGCGGAACGTTGAACCAGCCGCGCTTGCCGAGGATCTGGCTCAGCTCTTCCTTGTTGGCCATGTCATCCGCCCACTGCGCCGCCTCCATCACCGCCATCAGGATGGCGCGGGTAGCGATCGGATTGGCCTCGATGAAGTCGTTGCGGAGGCCGAGCGCCTTCTCCGGGTGGCCCTTCCAGAGCTCGCCGGTCGAAGCGGCGGTGAAGCCGATGCCCTGGTTGACCAGTTGCTCGTTCCACGGCTCGCCGACACAGAACGCGTCCATGTTGCCGACCTTCATGTTCGCCACCATCTGCGGCGGCGGCACGGTGATGGTCGACACGTCGGTGTTCGGGTTGATGCCGCCGGCCGCCAGCCAGTAGCGGATCCACAGGTCGTGCGTGCCACCCGGGAAGGTCATGGCGACCGTCACTTCCTTGCCCTCGGCCTTGCGCTTGGCGAACACGTCCTTCAGCGGCGAGGAGTCGAGCCCGACGCCGACATCCTTGTAGGCCTGCGCCACCGAGATCGCCTGGCTGTCGAGATTGAGCCGCGCCACGATCGACATCGGCAGCGGCACGTTGTTCTGCGTCACCTTGCCGGTCGAGATCAGGTACGGCATCGGCGTCAGGATATGCGCCCCGTCGATGCCGTTGGCGGCGCCGCCGAGCACCAGGTTGTCGCGCGTCGCGCCCCAACTGGCCTGCTTCAGCACCTCGACATCGGGCACGCCGTGCTTGGCGAACAGGCCCTTCTCCTTGGCAATAACCAGCGCCGAGGCGTCAGTCAGCGCAATGAAGCCGAGCTTGGCGCCAGTCACTTCCGGCCCGGCACCCTGGGCAAAAGCTCCCGAGGGGAACAACGTCTTGGCTGCAACGAGCGTCGCTGCGGTTGCCGCGGTGCCGGCCAGGAAGGCGCGCCGGCTCAGGAGGGTGGTCGAGGTCAACTTCTTCATCAGTCTCTCCGTGTGATGCGATCAGCCGGCGTCCCGAAGTGCCCCTCGGCTCCCAAAATGAAAAAGCTGCCAGCAGGTCGTAGCGCTGGCCCGAGGGCCAGTGAAACGTTCCTGTTGGCAGCCTTGCCTGTTTGGGAGCGCCCACCGTTGGACGCCGGATCATCGCGATTTCGCGTGTCGGAGAATGCAATGCATGTCCCGTGCCAAACTGGCCGGAGGCAATAAGATAAGATATTTCAGCTTGTTACAGCGTTGCCCGCAAATTAGGCAGGCGCCAATTATGCCTAATCAGAATCCACACAGCCGCGTACAGATGCAAAAATAGGCAATACGGGAATACGCCTAAATAGTGCGCAGACTGTCAAACAGCCTTCTGCGCGGCGATATACGCGTCAACGTGATCGGGATCGAACACCCGGCCATCGAAGAACCCGTCCGGCCCGATAACCAGCGTGCTCGCGGTCGCCGTCACCTCGGTCGGCGCTGCCAGCAGCCCCTCGATCTTGCTGTCCACGACCGGCATCGGCACCCCAAGGGGCGCCAGCGCCGACCGGTACACATCCGGCCGGAACGTCATCGCCGCCGCTCGCGCCCGTTCCGGCGTGTGCTCGACTTCGCCCCAGCGCACCATCTGGCTGTAGAACCACGCCGCGTGGCTGCTCCACGGGAAGTTGGCCGCCCCCGCATACGGCACGAAGTGGTCCGGCACACTCGCCGCCATCCCGCCGCCGATATCGAGTTGCCCATCCAGCGCCGGCAGGATCAGCTCCGCTGGCAGACCCAGATAGTGCGGCGACGACATAATCTCCGCGGTCTCGGCATGGTTGGCGCTCTCGCCACACCAGCGCGCCGCGTGGTGCACCGCCCGGATCAGCCCGGCGACAATCTCGCTATTGGCTTCGGCCCAGTGCGCCCGCATACCGATCACCTTGTCGGGGCTGCTTCGCCAGATCGAAGCCTTGACCGTCGCGATATGCGCGCCGGCGTTCTTCACCCCCACCGTGTTCCACGGCTCACCGACGCAATAGCCATCGATTCCGCTCGAACCCAGCGCCTCCGGCAACAGCGGCGGCGGCAGCACCACGATCTCGATATCGCGATCCGGCGCGATGCCGCTCGCCGACAGCCAGTAGCGCAGCTCGTAATTGTGCGACGAGGTCTGGTGCACCACGCCGAACCGCAGCTTCCGCTCCGACGCCGCGACCACCCGCTTCAGCGCCGCGCCCACCGGCCCCGCCTCTAGCGTCGCCGGCGCTCCGGCATCCGCCATCCGCGCCCAAAGCTCGGCGCTCACCGTGACGCCGTTATTGCCGAGCCCCAGGATCATCGGCGTGATCATCGGCACCGACAGCGGATTGAGCCCCAGCGTCGCCGCGATCGGCATCGGCGCCAGCATCTGCGCGAAGTCGAAATGCCCCAGCGCCGCCCGGTCGCGGATATTGGCCCACGAGGTTTCCTTGACCAGATGCAGGTCCAGCCCCTCGGCCGCCGCGAACCCCTTCTCCCGCGCCAGCACCAGCAGCACGCTATCCAGCAGGGGCAGGAATCCGGCGGAGAGGGGGATGAGCGACATGATTATTCCTCTGGGCCGAGCAAGCTGTCGGCCGTAACTAGGCTCTGGGCGATATCGACGATCCGTCGGTTCTGGTTCATCGCGGTCTTGCGCAGCAGCGCATAGGCATCCGCCTCAGCGAGACCGCGCGTTCGGAACAGGATCGCCTTGGCCTGGTCGATGACCTTGCGATCCTCAAGCTCGCTGCGTGCCTGCTCCAGTTCGCGGGTCAGCCGCGCGAAGGCGTTGAAGCGGCTGACGGCCATGTCGAGGATCGGCTTCACCCGCTCCTTCTTCAGCCCGTCGACCACATAGGCCGACACACCCGCCTCCACCGCCGCCTCGATGGCGGAAGCGTCGGAGCGGTCGACGAACATGGCAATCGGCTTCCGGAGCGCCCGGCTCAGCGTGAAGAAGTGTTCGAGCCGGTCGCGGTTGGGGTTCTCGAGATCGATCACCACCACGTCGGGCATGTCGCGCTCGATCACCCGCGCCACCTCGTTGATCTCATTGACCACGGTGACGCGCAAATGCCCCGCCTCCCGCAACCCGTCCTCGATGATCGAGGCACGAATGCGGTTCTCGTCGATGACCAGAATGGCGAGGTCCTGCACCTGCATGGGGCTGACTTATCTGTCCCAAGCCACAAAGCGCAAGCGGTGCTCGCGCAACCCTGCTGCGCATCGACTACGGCCGATTTCTGAATTCCATTTGACTTAATAAATCAGCCAGCACAGTCTCCCTTCCAGCCTAGGAGGGACGCCTTGGGCCTGAGAGGGACGAACCAGGAATTCGGACGGCCGTACAATCGGCGGATCGTCCTCGAAGCCATCCGTGCGACCGGCCCCACGACCCGTGGCCGCATCGCCGCGGAGGTCGGACTCACGGTGCAGACCGTCTCCACCATCATCCGCGAACTCGAAGAGCAGGGCTTCATCCTGTCGCTCAAGGAAGAGCCGCGCGGCCGTGGCCTGCCTCCGACGACGCTGCGCATCAATCCCGAAGGCGGCTATGCCATCGGCATCTACATCACCCCGCTGGGCATCGACGCGGCGCTGATCAATCTCGGCGGCGATGTCATCGACAGCGCCCACCGCAATGCTGCCCACGCCACCCCCGACGAGGCCTTCACGCTGATCGGCGCAATGGTCGCAGAGTTGCGTGCCCTCCGCCAAGGCGTCCGCATGCTCGGCGTCGGCCTCACCCTGCCGGGCCCATTCGGGGTCGAGTCGATGAGCTTCGTCGGCCCCACCACCATGGTCGGTTGGGACAACGTGCAGTTGCGCGAGCGCCTCGCCGAAGTCACCGGCCTGCCCGCCTTCATCGAGTCCGACATGGCCGCAGCGGCGCTCGGCGAACGGCTCTATGGGCGGGGCGCCGAGTTCAGCGATTTCTACTACCTGTTCGTTGGTGTCGGCCTCGGCGGCATCATGGTGCACGAGGGTGTGGCCCAGCGTGGCGCCTGGGGCAACGCCGGCGAAATCAGCCACATTCCCGTCGTGCCCGATGGTGAGCCCTGCCCTTGCGGTAATCGCGGCTGCCTCGAACGCTACATCTCGCTCGAGGCCTTCGCCCGCCGCGGCCTCGGCGAAGCTGCCTATGCCGACGCCATCGCCCCGCAGCTGCGCGCCGCGCTGATCACCGTCGAGAACCTGTTCGATCCTGAGACCGTGATCCTCGGCGGCCTCGCCCCGGAGAGCCTCTCTGCCGAGTTGGCACGCGTCGCCGCCGACCTGCCCAACTCCGTCTCCGCCCGCCGCGATCGCAAGGCACCGCGCCTCATCGTCTCCAATGGCGGCCCGCACACAGTGCTGCGCGGTGCCGCGGCGCTCGCCGTCGCCGGCGTTCTCTCACCCCGCTTCGGTCAGCTCTTCGCCCCCGGCCGCGACCAGATGAAGGGCCTTGCCGCATGAGCACATTCGAGCCGCTGCTCGTCCTCGACGACATCAAGAAGAACTACGGTGCCATCGAAGCGCTGAAGGGCGTCAGCTTCACCATCGGCAAGGGCGAGGTGGTGGCGCTGTTGGGCGACAATGGCGCCGGCAAGTCGACGCTGGTGAAGATCATCGCCGGCGGGCTCGAACCCACCTCCGGCAAGATGCTGTTCGAGGGCCGCGATTTCCTCGCCAAATCGCCGTCCGAGGCCAAGGTTGCGGGGATCGAGACGGTCTACCAGGACCTGTCGCTCGCCACCAATGTCGATGTCGTCGCCAACTTCTTCATGGGCCGCGAGATCACCAAAAAGGTCCTCGGCATCCCCGTGCTCGACGAAAAGGCCATGGAGGCCGTCGTCGCCAAGGCCATGGCCAGCGCCGGCACGAAAATCCCGTCGCTCCGCACCAATGTCGAGCATCTCTCGGGCGGCCAGCGCCAGGCCATCGAGCTCAACCGCTTCGTCCACTGGGGCGGCAAGCTGGTCCTGCTCGACGAACCCTTCGCCGCGCTCGGTGTGGAGCAGACCCGTCGCGGCCTCGACATGATCCGCCAGGTGGCAAGCCAGGGCATCGGCGTCGTCATCATCACCCACATCATGCAGCAGGCCTTCCAGGTCGCCGACCGGATCGTGGTGATCCGCCAGGGCGTCGTGGCCGGCGACGTTGCCACTAAGAATACGAGCCCCGATGCGGTGGTCCGCATGATCACCGGGGAGACCCTGGCCGCTGCCGGAGCGGCTGGCTGAAGGGGAAACAGGGAAATCCGGCATCAAGGAGCGAACGAAATGAAGCGAATACTCCTATCCGTCTTCGGCGTTCTGGCAGTGGCGTTCGCCCTGCTGTCGCCTGCCTTCGCCCAATCGAAGGGCAAGGTCTACTACCTCGTCCCCACGCTGATCGATGAATTCCAGACTGGCTCCGTGTCGGCGCTGGAAATGTTCCTGAAGCAGGTCGGCTACGAGATGCAGACGCTGAACGCCGACAATAAGACAGACGTCCAGCAGTCACAGATGAACGACGTCATCGCGCTGAAGCCCGCGGCCATCATCCTCGCCGCCGTCGACTTCAACGCCTTGAAACCCTCGATAGAAGCCGCCATGGCGGCCGGCATTCCGGTGGTGGAATTCGACCGCCAGATCACCTCCACTCCGTCGGCCTTCACCTCGGTCGCCGGCACCGTCGAGATCGGCTATGTCGCCGCCGGCGTGGTCCAGGACCTGCTGACCAAGAAGAACGGGTCGGTGAAGGGCAAGGTGCTGCAGGTGCTCGGCGATCCGGGCGACCCCTACACCCTCGATATCCAGAAGGGCTTCGAGGAGAAGATGGCGGCCTTCCCTGACGTCAAGATCATCTCGGTTCCCGCCATGGCCTGGGCCGCCGACGCCGCCGGTACCATCGTCAACGACCAGCTGCTCGCCAACCCCGATATCGACCTGATCTTCAACCACGCCGCCCACCTCTCGGTCGCCGCCGCCGCTTCGCTCGAAGCAGCCGGCAAGAAGCCGGGCGACGTGCTGATGCTCTCGTCTAACGGAGCACCGGTTGGCCTCGACCTGATCCGCAAGGGGTGGATGCAGGCCGAAGTCGAGCAGCCGCTTTATGCGCAGGCGGCCGCCGTCGCCATGTTCATGGACAAGATCGTCAACCACCAGGAGATCAAGCCCGGCGAGTATGACGTGCTCGGCCTGAAATCCACTGTGACCAACGAAGCCTGGGGCCCGAATATCAAGATCCCCGGCGCCGCCATCACCATGGAAAACATCGACAACCCGGCCTTCTGGGGCAACATGAAGCCCCCGACGGACACCATCAAGTCGGTGGAATAAGCCCGTGCTTCAACCACGTCCCCCTCCCCTCGTGCGGAGGGGGACAGATGTCCCCTCACCGGAACCCCAGCATGAACCCCAACACCCGCCGCACCCTCGAGTTCATTCTCGATAACCTCGTCTGGTTCATGCTGCTGTTCGTGTTGATCGTGTTCTCCGCCTTCGTGCCCAATTATTTCCAACCCGGTATCTTCGCCAATATCATCGAGGCCTCATCCGTGCTCGGCGTCATGTCGATCGGCCTCGCGCTGGTGATCATCGCCGGCCACATGGACCTTTCGGTCGAGTCCGTCGCGGCGCTCTCCGCCATGGCCGTGGGCATCATCTTCTGCTCCGCCGGCATCGGCATGGGCGTACAATTGACGCCCGACTGGCTCGGCGTCCCCGTTTCGCTCATCATCGCGCTCGCCGTCGGCAGCGCCATCGGCGCGCTCAATGGCTTCCTCATCGTGAAGCTGAAGATGAACGCCTTCATCGTCACGCTGGCCTCCTACATCTGGGTGCGCGGTGTCGTGCTCGCGATATCGGGCGGCCGCTCGGCACAGGATCTCGCACCCGCCATCCGCTGGTTCGGCGTGCAGCGCCTGCTCGGCCTGCCGCTCACCGCCTGGATCGCCATCGCCTGCTTCGTGGTGTTCTCGCTGATCATGGCCAGGACGCGCTTCGGCCGGCACATCGTCATCATCGGGGGCAACCAGAACGCCGCTTTCCGCGCCGGCATCAAGGTCGATCGCATCCTGATGCTGAGCTTCATCCTCGCCGGCGCCATCGCGGCGCTCGCTGGCTGGCTCCTCGCCATCCGCACCTCCGGCGCCACCGCCAATCTCGGCATTGGCCTGCTCTTTAACGCTTTCGCCGCGGTGGTTATCGGCGGCGTCAGTTTGAAGGGCGGCGTCGGCGCCCTGCCCGGCGTTTATGCCGGCGTGCTGCTGCTCTCGGCCATCAACACCGCCATCAACCTGATGGGCCTCCCCGCCACCTCCACCCAGGTGATCCACGGACTGCTGGTGCTCGCCGCCGTGCTCCTCGACACCCTGAAACTCTCGATCAGGCAGAAACTCGCATGACCAAACGACTTGAAGGCAAGACCGCGCTCGTCATCGGAGCAGCGCGCGGCATCGGCAAAGCCATTGCTGTCCGCTTCGCCGAAGAAGGCGCCAACCTCGTCATCGCCGACACCGAACGCGAAGCCGGCATGACAACAGCCGCGGAGCTCGATGCGCCGTTCATCTACACCGACATTTCGAAGCTGGCCGACGCAGAGGCCGCCGTCGCCCTGGCGCTCAAGCAATATGACCGCCTCGACATCCTCGTGCAGAATGCCGGCATCTACCCCTGGCAACTGCTCGAGGAGACTTCGGTCGACGACTGGGATCGCGTCATGGGAGTGAACCTGCGCGGCAGCTTCATCGCTGCACGCGCTGCGCTCACGCCGATGAAGGCGCAGGGCTACGGCCGCATCCTCTTCACCTCATCGATCACCGGCCCGCACGTCACCAGCCCCGGCCATGGCCACTACTCGGCCACCAAGGCCGGCATCAACGGCCTGATCCGCGCCGCCGCGCTCGAATTCTCGGGCTACGGCATCACCGTCAACGGCGTCGAGCCCGGCAACATCCTCACCGAAGCTGTGCAGCAGCACCGCTCCCCCGCCTTCATCAAGTCGATGGAAGACGCCATCCCACTGGGCCGCCTCGGCAGCACTCGTGACGTCGCCAATGCCTTCCTGTTCCTTGCCTCCGACGACGCCAGTTACATCACAGGCACGACGATCGTGGTCGATGGTGGCCAACTGCTGCCCGAGGGGAACGACTTTAAGATCATGCCGGATCGACCATAAGGCGGGAGCGGGCCTGCCTAGGCCAATCGCCTACAACCGGCGCGCCATGTACACCGCGTTTCGTGGCGCCCCTTCGCCCGTCAGCCTCTCGAACCCGAGCTTGCGATAGAACGCCTGTGCCCGCCGATTTTTCGGGCCCACCCCAAGGTGCATCCCCGGCGCACCGGCGGCTCCCAGCCGCTCCATCACCAGGTTAAGCGCCGCTCGCCCGATGCCGCGCCCCCGCACCTCCGGAAGCAGGTCGATATGCCCATGCGCCGGGTAGGGATGCAGGGCCTCGGGATAGACGAACGTCGGATGATGAATCTCATATCTCGCCCAGTCGCTCCCCCGCCAATGCTCCCGGTCCGGTCCGGGATCCGCGAGCTGCTCCGCAATCGGCGGGAACCACTCGCTTCCGGCCCAGCGATAAAATGCAGCGCTGTCCACCGCCCCCAGCACATACCCGCACACCCCGTGCGGCCCATCGACAACGAACGCAAACTCCGGCGCAAACACCTGGTACGGCACCGCGTAGATCAACCCCAGCAGGTCCACATCATCTTCCCGCGCCGTGGCGTCCCTGCCGTTATCCCCGGTCTTCAGGCACACCATGCACAACGCCGCATGATCAGCCTCCGTCGCCGCCCGCAGCCGGTACCCCTCGCCGAAATCAAGCACCATGCCGGAAGCGCCCCTTGCCGTCGCGCGACAGCAGTTCCTGTACCGCCACGGTGAACCCTTCCCTGCTAACTGGTATGTTGTTGGTTTGGCCCAGTATGTCCATCGCCGGGAACTCCTGCAACTTTTCGTGCGGCACGCTTGCCAACGCCAGTCCAAAATCATACCAGCTGCGGACTGAACCACGCATCGGTAGCCGGGAGCAGCCTTGGACTTTTACGCAGCGGTACGCGAGCGCATGGAGCGGCAGCACGGCCCGCTGGGCGAGCGGCTGCGCAACGCGTTAACCGCCGTGCTCGATTCCGGTGGCATCGCCCCGGGCGAGTCGCTGCCCTCGGAGCGCGAAATGGCCGAGGCGCTCGCAGTCTCCCGCTCGACCCTGCGCCAGGGCCTCAAGGAACTGGCCCAGATGGGCATCGTCGCCACCCGCCCGGGCGCCGGCACCGTCGTCGTCGGGCGCATCCCCAAGGCCCTGTCGCGCCTCTCCGGCTTCTCCGAGGATATGCGCCTGCGTGGTCTCGAGCCCAGCTCACGCGTGCTCGAGTGCTCCATTGGCCAGGTCGGGGCCGACGCCGCCTTCCGCACCGGCCTGCCGCTCGGCTCGCCCATCCTCACCCTCGTCCGCCTGCGCCTCGCCGGCGGCGAGCCGATCGCCTACGAGCGGGCCGTGGTACCGGTCGAGACGGTCGGCGCCGACTATGACGGCACCGGCTCGCTCTACGACCGCATGGATGCCCGCAACGCCCGCCCGCAGCGCGTCCTGCAGAGCCTCCAGGCCACCGAGGCCGACGAGGAACTTGCCGGCCACCTATGCATCCGCCGGGGTGCCGCCGTACTCGAGATTTCGCAACTCGGCTACGGCGCAACCGGCACCGTCGTCGAAGACGCGACCAGCTGGTACCGCGGCGACCGCTACAAATATGTCGGCGAGATCAGAGGCTAGAATGACCATCCCACGCCAGCGCTACCGCGATCAGGTCACGGCCCTCCTCGACCGCGTGCTCGCCGAACAGTCCGATGTCCTCGATGCCGCGCGCGATGCCGTGGCCACGGCGCTCGGCAGCGACCACCTGGTCTATGTTGCCGGCTCCGGCCACTCCCACCTCATCGCCGAGGAAGCCTTCTACCGCGCTGGCGGCATCGCCGCCGCCCAGGCCATCCTCGATCCCGACCTGATGCTGCACCTCGGCGCCGAGCGCTCCACCCTGCTCGAACGCGAAGCCGGCCGCGCCGAGCGCGTCCTTGCCGACTATCCCGTCGAGGCCGGCGATGTGGTCTTCATCGCGTCCAATTCGGGCCGCAACGCCTACCCGATCGAACTGGCGCTCGCCTGCAAGGCTCGTGGCGCCACCACCATCGCGCTGACCTCGCTGCGGCACGCCGGCGCCACCACCTCTCGCCACGAGTCGGGCAAGCTCCTCTTTGAGGTCACTGACCTGGTGCTCGACAATGGCGGCGAGTACGGCGACGCCGCGCTCAGCGTCGGCGACAACGACATCCGCATGGGCCCGACCTCGACCATATCAGGAGTGTTCCTCCTGAACGCCGTGCTCGCCGAAGCTGTCGACCAACTGTCACGCAACGGTGTCGAGGTTGATGTCTATCAAAGCGCAAACATGCAGGGCGCCGAAGCCGCTGCAGAGGAAATGATCCGCCGGTGGCAATCGCGGATCAGGGGGCTGTAGGGTCGTCCGGGCAGGCGACCCTACAGCCTCGACTAATTTGCAGGTGGGCTGCCCCCCATCTGCCCCACAGATGCGTCCCGGCTTGTAGCCGGTTCGACATCCCCCTAAACCTTCCGGCGAATTTGGAGGGTTGAGCGGTGGATTTCGGGTTTGCATTCAAGCCGGGTGAACTCGATCGCGTCGCGCACCTGCGCACCACGGACGAGGCGCGCAACGACGCCCGGGCCCGCACGCTGGTGTTCTGGCGCGGCAAGCTTCTCGCCGATGCCGACGGCCGGCCCGCAGCCGTGCCGCTCGATCACCCAGCCCTCTCCGATAGCCGCGAAGCGCCAATCTTCGTTGGGCTGACGCCCGAGGGGCCGCGCTTCGCTGTCGACCTACCACTCTGGTCGCCGCCCGAGGATGCCACGACCATCGGCCAGTTCATCGACCAGACCCAGCAGGTCCATCCCAGCTTCCCCGACGCGAAGTTCACGGAAATCCGCGGTCTGATGCCGATGCTGTCGCGGCTCGAAGGCGAAACCGTCG
Organism: Devosia sp. P3_B2; assembly: GCF_056402875.1. NCBI lineage: Bacteria > Pseudomonadati > Pseudomonadota > Alphaproteobacteria > Hyphomicrobiales > Devosiaceae > Devosia > Devosia sp. P3_B2. The sequence goes on from NZ_JBFUGO010000004.1 coordinate 53,814, forward strand.
CCACCGGGCGCGCCCTGATCGGCTGGCACGGTACCCACCGCTTCTGCGCCAATTGCGGCGCGCCGAGCAATGTCGAGAGCACCGGCTGGGTCCGCAAGTGCCCGCAATGCGGCACGCAGCATTTCCCGCGCACCGACCCGGTGGTGATCATGGCAATCACCCGCGGTGACCTGCTGCTGCTCGGCCGCAGCCCCAGCTGGCCGGAGCGGATGTATTCCCTGCTCGCCGGCTTCGTAGAGCCGGGTGAAACCATCGAGGCCGCCGTGCGCCGCGAGACGCTGGAGGAGAGTGCCATCAAGGTCGGCCAGGTCCGCTACGTCTCCTCGCAACCTTGGCCGTTCCCGATGTCGCTGATGTTCGGCTGCCAGGGCGACGCCACCAGCGAGGCGATCACCATCGATCCGATCGAGCTGTCCGACGCCCGCTGGGTTACCCGCAGCGAAGTGCTCGAAATCCTCGCCGGCACCCACCCCGAGATCAACAAGCCCCGCCCCGGCGCCATCGCCGGCGCGCTGATCGAAGCCTGGGCGAACGGCAAATTGCTCGACCCCGGCTACTGGAACAACTGAGCCCTAGCCCTCGCTCCCCACCAGCTTCGTCGAGAAGTGGATGTACGGAAACAGCTCGGGGACGTGCGAGTCCCAGACGCCATGCGCGCTCCAGGCCCAGCCGCCGGAGTCCTCGGCCGGCGCTGCCGCCCGATAGGTGTTGAAGCGCGAGAAGTCCATCCGCCAGGTGTCGCCGTCACGCGGCGGCAGCGTTCGTCCATCAGTCGCAAGCTGCTGCATGCTGGACCACGGAATGGCAATCTCCGCCGTCCAGCCGCGATCGCGGTCGCGGTTGTCGTTGATTGTCCCATCGACTGCGACTCCGCTTCGAAGTCCCGGCAGGTCCCAGTTGAAGAACCCCAGCCGCGGGCCGCGCGGGTGCTTGTCGAAGCCGACGCCGTTCCATGGCTTCGCCCCGGGCGCCGTGCGCGAGAACTCCGGCGCCTTGCTGAAGCCCGCGCGTTCATACGCATCCTCCCACAGGAAGAAGGCCTCATAGATCGTGCCCAGCGCATTGATCTCGAGTTCGTAATACGCGTCCGCCCCGGCCACGAACACCTCGATGTCGTTCTCGCTCCAGATCAGCGAGTCACGCTCGGTGAGCTTGGCCTCGACAAACGGCTCCTCGACCCAGAAGCCGGCATAGAGGTAGCTGTCATCCCACAGCACGGCCGCTCGGGTGTCATGCACCGTCGGCTTGCCCGTGATCAGGTCGACGAAGCGCGGCGAGCGCGGGGCCAGCCGCCAGCTCGCATCATCGAGCTTGCCGCCAATCGCGAGTGGCTCGGGCACGCGATAGGCGGTGTAATGCGCAACTCGTTCTTCGGGCCAGGGAAACGGCGGCGCCGACCCGGTGCTCATGTGGCCTCATATACTCCTGCCGGTGGATAGGCATGCACCCCGCCCTGCCAGTCCGACACGGAATAGGTTCCCTCGCCCGTCACCTCGACATTGCTGGCCGCGATCGGCGCCTTGCCGTAGCCCCCGGGGATATCGAGCACATATGTCGGCTGGCACAGCCCTGACACCCGGCCGCGCAGGCCCTTCACCAGCGCCTGTCCTTCGGCGATCGACAGCCGGAAATGCGCCGTGCCGGGCGCGAGGTCCGGATGGTGCAGATAATACGGCCGCACCCGCATCTCGACGAAACCGCGCATCAGTTCCGCCAACACATCGGCATCGTCGTTGATGCCCCGCAGCAGCACTGACTGGCTGAGCATCACCACGCCCGCGTCGACCAGCCGCCCCGCCGCAGCTCGCGCCGCCGACGTCAGTTCGCGCGGATGGTTGGCGTGCATCGCCACATAGGTGGTCTTGCCACTGGCCTTCAGCGCCGCGATCAGCTTGTCGTCGACCCGCTCCGGCTCCACCACCGGCACCCGGCTGTGGAAGCGCACGATCTTCACATGCGCGATGTCCCTGAGCCGTACCATCATCTCCTCGAGCCGCCGTGCCGACAGCACCAGCGGATCGCCGCCGGTGAGGATCACCTCCCAGATCTCCGGATGCCCGGCGATGTAGCCGATCGCGGCATCCATCGCCTCGGGCGTCAGCGTGCCCAACCCCTCGGGCCCAACCATCTCGCGCCGGAAGCAGAACCGGCAGTAGACCGGGCAGACATGCACCGCCTTCAGCAGCACGCGGTCAGGATAGCGGTGCACGATCCCCTCGACCGGCGAATGCGTCAGGTCCCCGATCGGGTCCGCCCGCTCTTCCGGCGTCACGCTCAATTCGGCGAAGTCCGGCACGAACTGCTTGGCGATCGGATCGTTCGGATCGTCGCGGTCGATCAGCCCCGCCATCGCCGGCGTGATTGCGACCGCGTACTTCTTCGCGACGGCCTCGGCATCATCCAGCCGCTCCGCATCGAGCAGCCCGGCCGAGACCAGCTCCGTCGCCGACCGTATCGCGCGATCCTGTTTCATCTGTCGCCTCCGACCACCGGCACCCACAGCACGTCTTCGATCCGCCGCGCCCCGACGGTCAGCATCACCAGCCGGTCGAACCCGAGCGCCACGCCGCTGGTTTCCTCCATCAGCGGCAGCGCCGCGAGCAGGTCTTCATCCAGCGGATAAGTTTCATGGTACAGCCGCAGCTTTTCGTCCATCTCGGCTTGGAACCTTACGCGCTGTTCTGCTGCGTCTGTCAGCTCGCCAAACCCGTTCGCCAACTCTACGCCGCACGCATAAAGCTCAAACCGCTCCGCCACCCGCCGGTCATCCACCGTGCGACGAGCAAGTGCAGCCTCCGCCACCGGATACCGATCCAGCACCGTCACCCGCCCAAGCCCCAGATTCGGCTCCACTTTTTCCACTAGCACCCGACTGAACAGATACGACCAGGTATACTCCCCCGGCACCTCCAGCCCCACCCGCCGCATCTCGGCGGCAAGCGCGTCGGCATCCGTCACCCCGTCAGCGTTCATCGTCGCGAACAGGTCAATCCCCGCAAACCGTTGAAAAGCCTCGACAACTCCCAACCGCTCCGGCTCGACGAACGGATCGCACTCCCGCCCCTTGAACCGCAACAGCGCGTTTCCGGCGGTCTCCGCCGCAATCCGCAACATCGCCACGCAGTCGGCGATCACCGCGTCATACCGCTCCCCTGCCCGATACCACTCCAGCATCGTGAACTCGGGATGATGCAGCGCACTCCGCTCCCGATTTCGCCAGACATGCCCGAGGCTCGCGATCCGCCGCTCCCCCGCCGCCAGCAGCTTCTTCATCGAGAATTCCGGCGACGTATGGAGATACAGCGTCTCCCCCACCCCATCATTGCCGACCGCCGTGGTGGCGAAGGCATGCAGGTGCGTCTCGTTGCCTGGGCTGCGCTGCAGCCCCGGCGGGTCCACCATCAGGAAATCCTGTTCCGCCAGATACTTGCGCAGTGCCAGCTCGATCCTGTTCCGCGCCAGCAGCGCAGGCCGCCGGTCTGCATGCACCGATGGCGTCCACCACGGCGAAACCGGCGGCAAAGAAGAGGACGTGGGCAACGGCAGTGTCTTTCGGCTCAGGACTGGCGGTTTTCGCGGAATTAGGATATCGGGCGGCACCGAATAGTCAGATCAGCGCGTCCGCCGGCCTCCGTTGCCGCTCTCTAGGCCGCCGCCAACCGTTGAACAAGGAAGAAATATGGTCAAGGTCATCGCCTCGTCCCTGCGCAAAGGCCACGTCGTCGAGCAGGACGGCAACCTGCACGTCGTGCTCACGGCCGAGAACGTCCACCCCGGCAAGGGCAATTCCGTCACCAACGTCAACATGCGCCGCATGTCGGATGGCGTGAAGGTGATCGGTCGTTGGCGCACCGTCGAAATGGTCGAAAAGGCCGACGTTGACGAGCGCGAATACCAGTTCCTCTACCACGACGGCGAGGGCTACCACTTCATGGACCCCGCCTCGTACGAGCAGATCGCCGTCTCCGAGGACGTCGTCGGCGATCAGGGCGCCTTCCTCACCGACGGCATGTTGGTCTACCTGAAGACCTTCGAAGGCAACGCCATCGCCATCGAACTGCCCGCCCGCGTCACCCTCGAAATCACCGAGACCGAACCGGTAGTGAAGGGCCAGACCGCCTCCTCCTCGTTCAAGCCGGCGACGCTCTCGAACGGCGCCAAGACCATGGTCCCGCCCCATATCGGCGTCGGCACCCGCGTGGTCGTGATGACCGAAGACGGCAGCTACGTCGAACGCGCCAAGGACTGATCCTCGGCCACACCGACCTGGCACGGCAAAATCCCCGCGAAAGCGGGGATTTTCTTTTTCCAACCGTCCCCGCCCACATTGTTCACCTAGCGTTGACAACCCGTCGGCATCCGGGGGCTCTGCCGGAACCTTCGTTCCGACTATGTATTGGCCACCGATAACAACGGAGGCCAGTCATGACCCTCGAACTCAAAGGCATTCATCACCTGACGGCGATCACCGCCCAGGCTCAGCGCAATGTCGAATTCTACACCCGCACGCTTGGCCTCCGGCTGATCAAGAAGACCGTCAACCAGGACGACGTGAGCGCCTATCATCTGTTCTACGGTGATGCGGTCGCCTCGCCGGGCGCCGATCTCACCTTCTTCGATTGGCCCACCGCACCGTCGAAGCGCGGCAACCACGAAGTGTCGCGCATCGGCCTGCGTGTCGGCTCCGAAGCCGATCTCAAGTGGTGGAAGGAACACCTCACTGAGAAAGACATTTCCTCGGGCAACATCAAGGAACGTGCCGGACACCTGTCGCTCGACTTCGAGGACTTCGAAGGCCAGCGCTTCCGTCTGATCGCCGATCCGAAATCCGCTGCCGGCCACCCCTGGGCCGAGAGCCCGGTCCCCGCCGAGCACCAGATCATAGGCCTCGGCCCCATCACTCTTGCCGTACCTGATCTCCGTCGCACCGAGCCGGTGCTGACCAAGGTGATGAACATGCGCGAGGTCCGCTCCTACCCGGCACGCGAGAAGAATGGCGAAATCCATGTCTTCGAGATGGGTGAAGGCGGCGCCGCGGCCGAACTGCATGTCGAGGTGAACCCCGATCTGCCGCAGGCCCGCCAGGGCGCCGGCGGCGTGCACCATGTCGCTTTCCGCACCCCGGACAAGGAGCAGTTCGACGAGTGGGTGAAGCGCACCGCCCAGTTCGGCGTCCGCTCCAGCGGCGAGGTCGAGCGCTTCTATTTCAAGTCGCTTTATTTCCGCGAGCCCAACGGCATCCTGTTCGAGATCGCCACGGACGGCCCCGGCTTCACCGCCGACGAACCCCTCGAAACCCTCGGGCAGCGCCTGGCCTTGCCGCCGTTCCTGGAGGACCGTCGGGCCGAGATCGAAGCAGGTTTGAAGCCGTTGTAACAATATAGTTGCCAGATCGAGCGTGAAGGATTGCCCCAACACGAGCCCTTCGCTAACTGTGGCGGGCAGGGAGAAGCAGTGTGCGGTTCGTGCATTGCTTCTCCATTGCACAGCGTCACGGAGCTCCCATGTTGGAATCCAACAAATCTTCCAAGCCGAAATCTCGCCTGCGCCTAGTGGTCGTTGCTATTCCCACTGCCGGGCTTTTGTTCTTGGGTAGCACGGTCACCAGCCAGGCCTTTTTCACGCCCGAGGTGATCGAACAGATCGATCACTTCGTCGAGTGCTTCGGCTGGATGGTCACTGACCCCGAAATGCACAACGCCAAGTGCTCGCCACCAAACTACGCCTGGCCCGCCGAATCGCTAAGTGGCTCTGACGACGGTGGCGGACCTGACGTGATCGTCACGACGACGACGACCACGACGACCACCACCACGACAGGCACCGGTGGCGGGAACGAGGGCGGGAACAACGAGGGCGGCAGCCTCGGCTAGGTCGGCATGACAGCCGCCGACCAAGCGATCGCGGAGGCACGGCACAACTTAGCCGGGGCGGTGCCGTACCGGCGCATTGCCGTACTCCTCTTTCTGGCACTTGCAGGGATCGCCCTGCGGTTCGCTGTCTTCGCCTGGATCAAGGGCGGCACCGACCCGACCGGTTATGTCCAGGCGCTCTGCGTCTGGGACTGCGGCTGGTACAGAACCATCGCCGATGGCGGCTATGACCTCGCGCCGGGTGTCCGGCTGCGCCCGGGCGCCGCCAACTGGGCCTTCTTTCCGCTCTCGCCCGCCCTCGCGGCCCTGTTCGGCCGCGTGACCGGGCTGTCGGCCGAATGGGCCGGCTTCATCGTTTCGAACACGGCGGCAATCCTCGCTGCCTTGGCAGCGCGCCCACTGTTCGCCAGCGCACGGGCCTACTGGCTGTTCGCCACCGGCCTGCTCATCGGCCCCTTCTCCTTCCTGTTTTCCAGTCTGCACACCGAGGCGCTCTTCATCCTCCTGACGACGCTAGCCCTGCTGGCGCTCGATCGGTCGCGCTATGTGCTGGCTGGCCTGTTTGCCGCCCTCCTCTCGGCGACGCGTATCACCGGCGTGCTGATGGTCTTCGCGCTGCTGACTCGGGCCGTGGAGCAGCATCTCAAGGCCGGCGGCCGCTGGGGCGACCTGCCGCTCGCGCTGCTCGGCAATCCCCGGTTGGTGCTGGGCGTCGCGCTCGCCCCGGCGGGTCTGTTCGTCTACATCGCCTATCTCAGCTACCTCACCGGCGATGGCCTGGCGTTCGCCCACATCCAGCGCGCCTGGGGGCGGGAGTTGGTCAGCCCGCTCGATACGATCAGCGCGCTATTGACGCTGACCTGGCCGCTGACTCCGGCCGCCATGGTGACCGCGAGTTGGACAGTCGCGGCTCTGGTCGGCGCCGCCGCCTGCCTGTTGCTGGTGGTCCAGCGCCGGCTGCCCGCCGCGATCTTCTGCCTGCTCTGCATCCTGGTCTCGCTTTCGGCAGGCCCGACATCGCTGGTTCGCTTCGTTGCCGGCTTGGTCCCTATCGGGTGGGCTATCTCCGATCTCGTGTCGCGCTGGACGCCGGCTTGGCTGCTCGCCTTTCCGATCTTCATCATCCTCGACATCGTGCTCACGATCGGCTGGATGAACAGTTCGCTGTTCGTGATGTAGCCATGGGCCAGCGCCGCGACACCATTCTCTATAGCTTGGCCGCCCTGCTGCTTGCGGGGGAAGCCGCCATTCTCGCCATCGCGATGTCGCCCACCGTCGATCCGCTCTATCGCGCCTACTACATCGACAAATCCAGCGACTGCTTCCCCCTGCCCGTACGGGGCACCTATGCCCTTGGCGAACGCGTCTCGTTCGGAGCCGACGGCGGCGCATCACGCGTGTCGCTCGCCCGCTGCGGATGGCGCGATCCGGACACAGCGGGCTCCTGGTCAGACGGCGACCGATCCATGCTGCGCTTCGCGGTTGCGGCGCCGTCCGACCTACTGCTCGAACTCAACATGCGGCCCTATGTGGATCGCGACACCACCCGGCAGCGCGTGGAAGTCATCGTCAATGGCGCCTCGCTTGGCACGCTGGAGTTTGCAGGACGCTCAGCGACAAGGAGAGAGATCGCCATTCCGGCTGCCGTCATTGGAAGCTCCAGCTTCGTGGACATCACCTTGATCTATCCCGACGCAGAGAAGGTGTCGGGACCAGCCGGCACCGGCAGCCGCGTCTATGCCGTCTTTCTCTACGATCTGCGGCTCTCGACGCGGTCGAGCGCGGCACCGTCAGCAGCGGGGCCGCGCTCGTAAGCGCCGTGGGGGGCTGGCGGCGCTATTGCTTGGGCGTCGCCGCCTCGGTTTCCGGTACCAGCACCTTGGCCATGTCGATCAGCTGCATGAACTCGGCGCGATAGCCGTTCTCATCGGCGCCGCGGGCACCCTGGGCCAGCGTCCGGATGTCGTTCCAGCTCATCTCGCCATAGTTCGAACCCTTGAGCTTCTGCCCGAAGGCGGCGACCGCTGCGGCGAAGCGGGAGTCGTCATCGGCCTGGGCCAGCTCGTTGACCGCGTCGGCCCTAGTGATCGGCTGCTCGACCAGCGTCGAGGTGTCGCCGTCCGGCAGCTTGTAGCGCAGCTTCAGGAAGCCGATCTCGTCGGCGGTCGTCGGCATCATTGGCGTCGCTTCGACCGGCGGCGCTCCGGCCGTGCCGCCCGCTTCGTAGCGCAGCGGATCGTTCAGCTCGGCGCCCGAGCCGATCGGGGTGATCTCGTAGAGTGCGGTGACGGTCGTCTCCGCCCCGATCTCACCGGCATCGACCTTGTCGTTGTTGAAGTCCTCGCGGTTCAGCGCCCGGGTTTCGTAGCCGATCAGCCTGTACTCGCTGACCACCGCCGGGTTGAACTCCACCTGGATCTTCACATCCTTGGCGATGGTTTCGAGTGTGCCACCGGCATCCTCGACCAGCACCTTCTGGGCTTCCTTGAAGCTGTCGATGTAGCTGGCATTGCCGTTGCCGTTCTGGGCGAGCGCCTGCATCGTGTCGTCGCCGAGATTGCCCTGGCCGAAGCCGAGCACTGACAGGAACACCCCGCCGTCGCGCTTACTCTTGATGTAGGTCTTCAGGTCTTCCGGATCGTCTATCCCGACATTGAAATCGCCGTCAGTCGCGAGGATCACCCGGTTGACGCCGTCGGACACCTTGTTCTGCTCGGCCAGCCGGTAAGCCAGCTCGATACCTTCGGCGCCGGCGGTCGAGCCACCGGCCGAGAGGTTCTCCAGCGCGCCGAGGATCTTGCTCTTCTCCGTCGCCTTGGTCGGCTCCAGCACCACGCCGGCCGAACCGGCATAGGTGACGATCGAGATCGTGTCGTTCGCGCCGAGCTGGTCGACCAGTAGCGCGAAGGCGCGCTTCAGCAGCGGCAGCTTGTCCGGCTCATCCATCGACCCCGAGGTGTCGATCAGGAACACCAGGTTCGACGGCTTGTCCTCGGTCACCGGGGGCACATAGCCCTTGATGCCGATCTGAACGATCTGCGTCTTGCCGTTCCACGGCGTCGGATAGACCGAGACGGTTGGCTTGAACGGCGTCGAGGCGTCGGTCGGGGCCGGGTAGTTGTAGTTGAAGTAGTTGATCAGCTCCTCGATCCGCACCGCATCGGGCTCCGGCACCCAGCCCTCGGTGAGCGAGCGCCGGACATACGAATAGGCAGCCGTATCGACGTCGATCGAGAAGGTGGAGACCGGATCGGTCTTCACCACCTTCACCGGCGACTCGGTGAACTTGGTGAACTCGTCGCCGCTCGGCTCCGTCGGCGTGGCAATCGTCGCGTCGGCTGGCGCAGGTGCCGCGGCGAACGATTCCTCCTGCATCATGCCGGCAGACAGGGTCGGATTGGCCGCCTGCTGCTTGGGCGCAGCCATTCGCATCTCGGTCATCGGTGCGACCGGTGCCGTTGCATCGAGCGACATGCTGGCCTGCGGAGCGACCTCGTCGCGCATCTGCAGATCTGCCTCACCTTCCGGCGCGGCCGCCGCAAGGTTCGAAACGTTGCCATCGGCGCCGACAGTCGCAGGGGCTTCGGCCGTCGTGGTGGCCGTCGCGCCGCCGGCTGCTTCCTTCTTCAGCGCATCGACGCGGCCGATCTCCACCGGCGCTGGTTCGGGCTGCACCACCGGCTTGTCCGCGTCGGTGGTGCTGACGGCCACTGGCGGCACGCCGATCGGGGTGATCGCGGTGGTGGTGTAGAGCTGGTAGCCGAGCGGCAACAGCAGCAGGGCGACGGCAGCGGTGCCGAGGCCGTAGGTGAGACGCGTATTCATGGTCCAAGTCCCTTTCGCATTGGCGAAGATGGACCTGAGACGCTGGGTGATGGGATTTCCTTGGGCGGCCTTTTTCGCGTTCGCCTGCTCGGCATCGAACGCCAGCATCGCGGCGTCGAGCGCGCGGCGGCGCGCCGCCCCTGAAGGAGCCGGGGTCTGCGCCTGCTGCAGCGCGTTGAGCTTTTCGTCGTCGTTCATGTGGTTGCTCATAGGAGCCCCCTCAGGGTCTTTTTTGCCTCGTGGACGTGCCATGAGACTGTCGCCTCCTTGCACCCCATGATCACGCCGGCTTCGGCGTGGCTCATCCCCTCCGCGTAAATCAGCAGCACCGCATCCCGTTGCTGTTCGGGAAGTCTGCGCACCGCATTCCACAACTCCCCAGAAGTCGCTGCGTCTTCCTGCTCGGGCAGGTATTCGTCCGGCGCCACCTCGGCATAGCGGTCGGCGTTGCGCCCGCGCCGGCTCCGGGCTCGCTGCATGTCGCGCACCGCGTTGAGCGTCACGCGATAGAGCCAGCTGGTGAACGCCGAGCGCCCGTCGAAACTCCTGAGGATCGAGGCGAGCTTGACGCACACATCCTGCGCCACATCCTCGGCATCCGAAACCTTGCCGCACCATTTGCACGCCGTGCGGAAGATGAAGTCGTAGTGGCGCTCCACCAGCTCGCCAAATGCACGCCGATCGCCGCCGACCGCCCGCGCGATCAGCGTTTCGTCGGCTGTGGGGGCGTCGAGCACCCCGGTGTTCATGAATTCAGGCGTCAAGGATCGTAGCACCTGCGTGAGCTTTCCGTCGGCATTCTAGGGTGAGACGATGAACGCGGGCTGATCCTTGGGGTGAGGGTGAAGATTTTTCGCATGCAATGAGCGGAGGCGAGCCGAAGCGTCCGACAGCCCGTGGGCTTCGGAGGTTTCAAAGAACCTTCCCCTGATCGAGGAAGACGAAGCGGGACCGGCGAGGCGTTTGCCCCGACGCGGGTAGTCCGCAAATGAATGAGGCTCACGCCTCGCCGGCCGATCGGGGTTTTGGGCGTATGGCACGAGGGCTGGGGCGCATCCCCTGCCGCATCGCGAGAACGTGGGAACTTGGGAGGCGGCCGGAATGCCAGCACCGCCTGTCCTCGCGCCCGCCCGGCTATGCGTGCCGGGCTTCGTCCCTCGGGTGGCTCCGCATCGAGCCACCCTCGCGTGATAGCGGCGTCCCCGGCGAACCGGATCTGACCGTCATGCTTTCGGCCTGGGCCGGCACGACTGCCAACCCACCCAATCTCCCCCACACCAACCACTCGTCATGATCTCGCTTCGGTGCAGCGGACGGGTGGGAGATTCGCATAGGTGGGGAGATGGGAGGATAAGAATTTTCGTGGTGCTCGCTTTCGCCATTCCTACCGGAGTGGGAGATGGGCATCGAGCTTGGCGCAAACCCCACGTCGCACCGCCCCTTGCGACCGCCGTGCGGGAGGCGTAGTCCCATCGGCATGTCCGATGATCCGAAAAAGCCTGACAGCCCTTTCAAGCTCAACCGCAGCCGTATTGTGCTGCTGCTGCTCGGCGCGTTGCTGCTGACCTACATCATCTCGGCCATGCTGGGCGGCCTCGGCAACTACCAGCAGTTGAAGGAAGCGGCGACCCCGCCGGCCGCCGAAACCACGACGACCACTACTCAGTAGGTTCACCGACCTTCCCCCGGCGCCGCGAATCGCTCCACCATCGGCGCAAGGTAGGGGGCAAACATGGCCAGCAAAGCAGACTTACAGCAGTGGGTGTTGGCAGCGGTGAAGTCCAACGCCGGTAAGGCCACGATCGTCGAGGTCAGCAAGCACATATGGGAGGCTCACGAACGAGACCTCCGCTCGTCCGGCGACCTCTTCTACACTTGGCAGTACGATATGCGCTGGGCGGCGCAGGAGCTTAGGCGCACGGGCATGTTTGCGTCGATCCCCGCTTCAGACAAGCGCCATTGGCAACTGAAATAGCTAAGCGACTAGCGCCTGCGGCACGGCTTCGGCAATGAACCCGCCGCCCAGCACTTCGCTGGTCTCGCTCTCGTCGGCATAGAATACGCAGGCCTGCCCCGGCGAAATGCCGTATTCGCCGGCGAACAGCGTGACGAACACCTCGCCGTCGGCCATGTGCACGGCGCCGGACTGCGGCGGGCGCGTCGAGCGCACCTTCACCTCGATCGGCATGCCGTTGCCGGCGGCGAGCGACGCAAGCTCGCGCTCACCCAGCCAATTCACGTCGCGCAGCCGCACGGTCTTCGTCATCAGCGCCTCGCGCGGGCCGACGATGACCCGGCCGGTCCGGTGCTCGAGCTTGATCACGTAAAGCGGCTCGCCTGCTGCAACGCCAAGGCCCTTCCGCTGCCCGATGGTGTAATTGACGATGCCGTCGTGCTTCCCCAGCACGCGGCCATCGAGATGCACGATCTCGCCCTGCTCCAGCGCCTCGGGGTGCATCTTGCGGATCACGTCGGCATATTTGCCCTGCGGCACGAAGCAGATGTCCTGGCTGTCGTGCTTCTCAGCGATCTCCAGCCCAAACTCGCGCGCCAATTCGCGCACCGCGGGCTTGGTCATGCCGCCGAGCGGGAAGCGCAGGAAATCCAGCTGCTGCTCGGTGGTGGCGAACAGGAAATAGCTCTGGTCGCGCGAGTCATCGACCGGCCGGAACAGCCGGCGCTTGCCGTCGACGAGCTTCGACTGCACATAGTGCCCCGTCGCCAGCACGTCGGCGCCCAGGTCCTTCGCCACTTCCATCAGGTCGACGAACTTGACGCTTTGGTTGCACGCGATGCACGGCACCGGCGTCTCGCCCTGCCGATAGGCATTGGCGAACGGCTCCATCACCGAATTCTTGAAGCGCTCTTCGTAGTCGAGCACGTAGTGCGGAATCCCCAGCGCCTGCGCCACGCGCCGCGCATCGTGGATGTCCTGGCCGGCACAACAGGCGCCCTTGCGGTGCGTCGCCTCGCCATGATCGTAAAGCTGGAGCGTGACCCCGACCACGTCATACCCCTCACGGGCAAGCAGGCCGGCGACCACCGAACTATCGACGCCCCCTGACATCGCGACGACAACGCGCGTGTCCTGGGGACGCTTGGGCAAATCAAGCGAATTCAGGTCCATATCTCTCATCCAGAAGGGTTCAAGGTCCGACGGATGCGGCGCGGTATAAGAGGGAACGGCGTGAGGCGCAAGCGACGGCCCGCTCGGCACATATTGCCGCCCCGTGCAGGCTTTGCCGCCCATGCTGGACTCGCATCTATCGTAACACGTTGAAAATGCTAACTCATCTATCCGGCACGGCGCTTGCAACGCTCTCACCGGAGCATTGTGTCTCGTGAGGCGTTTGTGACGGCATCGGTTACATCGGGTTTTGCGCCGGCCGCGTTGTCCATCGTGACGACAGGCACCGCTTCGGTTGCGGCGCCGGCAGGTGACGTCGCCGAGCCCGGCCTGTTCGCGGCCCTGCTGTCGCTGCTCGGCCCACAACCCACACCCGAAAGCGAAACCCCAGCCACCGCTTTTGCCGAGACTGCCGTCCTGCGCCAGGCGGCCGTGCTGCCCGAAACGGCCACGGTAACGCCGCTGATCGCCATCAACGACCAGCCTCCGATGCAGACCGCACAGGGAAAATCCCTGCTGAAGACACTCAGCGACGCGCTGATCGCTATCAACGACGCGCTCGACGCCGGCAAGCCTGTCGACCCGGCCTTGGCAGACAAGCTCAGCGACGCGCTCGATGCCGTCGCCGTCTACCTCGGCACCTTCGCGCCGCCGGCCCCGCAGATCGATCCCAAGATCACCGCGCTCGCCAGCGGCGAAGGCATCCTGCCCACCGCGGCGCCCGAACTCCCCGCTACCCCGGCGATAGAGACACCTCCCACGGTCGCACCCGACGCCGCTGTGATTCCGGCTGAAGCCCCGGTGCCGGAAGGCGCCGCCGCCGAACCCGTTGTCCCGATCCCGACCAGTGACGCCGTCATCGCAGCAGCCGAGGACGCCTCAACCACTGCGGCGCCGGCGCCGGCCGTCGCAGCAACTGCTGCCTCTGCCCCGGGGCTTGCCCCCGACGCCAACGCCGACGCCGACGCCGGCGCTGCACCAACTGCGGTTCCTGCGCCACTGGCGAAGCTCGGCAAGCTGATCGGCGACCTTGGCAACAAGCTCGCGGCGCAATCGCCCGAACTGGCGGCCAAGCTCGAAACCCTCGCCAAGAGCCTGAAGAGCGGCAGCGTGCCACCCGAGCTGATCGCCGAACTCTCCGGCGATGCGGCGGCGGACCCGGAGATCGCGCGCATCATAGAGGCGCTCGCCGCGCCCAAGCCGGCCGCCCCCAAGGCGCCCGCGCCGCAACCCTTCATTGCCCCGTCGCTTGTCGTGCCCGTGGCCGTCGCCAAGTCGACCAAGCCCGAAGCGAGCGCCGAAACGCCCCCCGCTCCGGAGCTCGAAGCGCCCGAAGCACCGGCACCGCGCGACCCCGGCAGTGTCCGCCACTCCGTCGTGCTCACCCCCACGAACGCCGAGACGCGCGTCGCCGATCCGGAACCCAAGCCAGCCGCCGTCACCGCAGCCTCACCTGCACCCGCCGCACAGGACGCCGCCGCCAGCACTGCCCCCCCGGCTCCGCTTCTCGTCGCTGGCGCAGCCGCGGCGGCCCGCAGCATCCACGCCGCCTACCAGGTGCCGGTGCAGCAGGTGAACCTGCCGCAGGTCGCCTTCGAGGTGGTGCGCCAGTTCGAGGCTGGCAGCAGCCGCTTCCAGATCCGGCTCGATCCCGCTGAACTCGGCCGCATCGATGTCAGGCTCGATGTCGACAAATCCGGCACCATCAGCGCCCGCATGACCGTCGAGCGCCCCGAGACGCTCGACCTGCTGCAGCGCGACCAGCGCTCCCTGCAGCAGGCACTGCAGCAGGCCGGGCTCGACGGCTCGAAGACCAACCTCGAATTCTCGCTGCGCCAGAACCCCTTCGCCCAGCAGGGCGGCATGGGCGACAGCCGCGGCGACCAACCCGGCTTCAGTGGCCGCGGCGACAGCTTCGCCGGCGGCGACGGCACTGCGGCGGAAGCCGCCACCACCACTTATCGCGGCACGGCTTCGGCCAGTGGCCTCAACCTGTTCGTGTAGGAGGCCCAGATGGCCGTTTCCGGTGTCGGTTCAACGTCAAACAGCGCCCTCAGTGGCACCCGCCAGACCATCGCGCAGAACTTCGATACGTTCCTGCAGCTCTTGACCACGCAGCTGAAGAACCAGAACCCGCTCGATCCGCTCGATACGAACGCCTTCACCCAGCAGCTGGTGCAGTTCACCGGCGTCGAGCAGCAGCTCAAGACCAACGAGTTCCTCGAGGCGATGATGACCTCGACGCAGACCGCCAACAACTCGCAGGCGGTGAGCTATGTGGGCAAGATCGTCACTGCCGCGGGCACCAAGGCCGAAATGGTGGACAGCGCCGTCTCCTGGCACTTCGCGGTGAAATCGAAGGCCGACATCATCGCCACCGTGCGCGACGCTAAGGGCAACGTGGTCTACACCAAGGCCGGCACGGTCAACCAGGGCGAGAGCGTCTTCAGCTGGGATGGCATCGGCAACGACGGCAAGCAGCGCGAAGACGGCTCCTACACCGTCACGATCGAAGCCCGCGACTCCAACGGTAAGCTGGTCGATGTGGCCACCGACATGACCGGCGAAGTCACCGGCATCGACTTCTCCGGCTCCGAGCCCGTGCTGATCGTCGGCGGCGCCCGCGTCAACCTTTCGGCCGTCCTCTCGGTGCGAGCGAAGACCGCGGCAGATGCGGATACGACGGAGGAGAGTTCGGTCTAGTCACGCTGCCGGCAGACGCCACTTAAGCGAAACCACAATGGTTTAGCCCCACCGGTGGAGAACTACTCCCCGAACCCGGTCGGCAACCCGTCGATGCTGACCATGTTCTTTTCCTGCCAATACGCGTCGATCCCGTCGACGCCCTTGGCTTCGGCCCAGCGGTCCATGGTGTCGCGCTCGCCTTCGTAGCTCATCAGCGGCACGCCGTAGCCGCATGAGGTCTTCACCAGGTCGAAGTCGAGCCAGGTGATCTGCCGGGCGCCGAGCGGCTCGGTGTCGGCGAACTGCTCATGCAGCAGCGCCGCGTATTCCTCCCCGCCGCGCGGGATGATGCGGCCGCGGCCGTAGAGCCTCAGGATCAGCGGCGGGCCCTCGACGGCGCAGAACATGATGGTCATCCGCCCATCCGCCTTGAGATGCGCAGCGGTCTCGTTACCGCTGCCCGTGCGATCGAGGTAGCAAGCACTGTTGTCGCCCATCACGCGGAACATGTCGGTCGAGCGCGGCGAGATGTTGATGCGCGTGCCGGCCGCCGCACTGGCGGTGAAGAAGAAGTGCTGGCGCGAGATGAAATCACGCTGGTGCGCGTTGAGCGCGGGGAAGTCCTTGGCCATGACGAGGCCCCCTTTCATGCCGCCGATAGCGACAAATCAAGTCACATTCCATGCAACTTGCGACCAAGCCTTGTCGCCGGAATCGGTCGCGACTAGCTGTTGAGATGTTAATGACCCGACACCCCGAGAGCCCCGGCTTTTAACGCATTTTAAGTAATGCCTTAGCCGAATTTTAAGTGCGATGGGCTACGGTTCGGGATGTGGTCAGGTTGAGTAAGTGAGTACAATGACCGTCCAAATGCGTCCGCGTGTAAAGTACGTGATCGGCCCGGATGGAAGTCCGCTGACGATTGCGGACTTGCCCCCCAAAGACACTCGTCGTTGGGTTATCCGCCGCAAGGCCGAAGTTGTCGCCGCAGTTCGCGGTGGCCTCTTGAGCCTTGAGGAAGCCTGCCAGCGTTATACCCTCTCTGTCGACGAGTTCCTCAACTGGCAGGCCGCCATCGACAAGCATGGCCTCGCCGGTCTTCGTACGACCTGGATCCAGCACTACCGCGAAGGCTGACGCCTTCCCTTGTGGTGACGACCAACCCGCCCGGGCAGCCGAGGCGGGTTTTGTCGTTTCAGGCGGGCACCGCGACCTCGCTAAGGGGTCTCCGCGCTTAGGTACTTCCGCCCCTCCGCCGTCGCCCTTAGCCGCTCGTAGTGCTCGCGAACCGCCGGCAGTTCCGGGCGATCGAACGGCGTCGAGAACCAGCGATGCGCCGAGATCGCCATCGCCAGGTCCGCCAGGCTGAGCCGTCCATTGGCAACGAACCCGCCGCCCTTGCCCAGTTGCTCGTCGAGCATCCGCATCTTCGCTGACCACGCCGATATGGACTCCGCGATCCGCACCGGGTCCGCGAAGGCCGGGTTCTTGCCCAGTAGCGCGGTGACGGCATAGAGCCAGGACGGCAGCAGTTCCTCCGCCTGCCAGCTGAGCCATTGATCGACCAGCCCCTGCTCCCGGCCATCCACCGGCCACAGCGCGCTCCGCCTCGTGTTGGCGAGATAGCGCATGATGGGGTTGCTCTCCCACAGCACGAACCCGTCATCGACGATCACCGGCACTGTCCCATTGGGGTTGAGCGCTAGGAATTCCGGCACCTTGGGATCGCGATGCGGCTGCCCCCAGACCTCGTGCTCGTAGTCGAGCCCGATCAGGTCGGCAGTCCACAAGACCTTGCGCACGTTGCTCGACGTGACGCGCCCGAGAATCCTCAGCCGGCCCATGCCCGTGTCCCTCCGAGGTCCGCTGCTACGGCGTCCCCTCCCCCATGTACTTCTGGCCTTCCGGGGTGGCCTTCAGCCGCTCGTAGTGCTCGCGCACGGCCGGCAGTTCCGGGCGGTCGAATGGGGTCGAGAACCAGCGATGGCTCGATACGGCCAGCCCGATATCGGCAATGCTCAGGCGGCCATTGGCGGCAAAGCCGCCGCCTTCGACGAGCCGGGCCTCGAGCATCTGCATCTTCCCCGACCAGTTGCGGATGGAATCGGCGATGCGCTTTTCGTCGGTGTAGGCCGGGTTCTTGCGCATCAGCGCGTAGACGGCGTAGCCCCACTGCGCGTTGAGCTCCGCCACCTGCCAGGTCAGCCACTGGTCGACCAGCGCCCGCTCACGCGGCATCACCGGCCACAGCCCGCTCCGCCGCGACTCGGCGAGATAGCGCATGATGGCGTTGCTCTCCCACAGGACGAACCCGTCATCGACGATCACTGGCACCTGCGCGTTGGGGTTGAGCGCCAGGAACTCCGGCACCTTCGGGTCGCGGTCGGGCAGGCCCCAGACCTCGGTTTCGTACTCGATGCCGATCAGGTCGGCCGTCCATCTCACCTTGCGGACGTTGATCGAGGTTACCCGACCCAGGATACGCAAACTTCCCATACTCACCTCTCCTTAACCCTCACTCGGCAATCGTTGCCTGTTTTTGCATTCTGCAACGGCCGGTTAATGACTTGTTTACCATCCACTAGGTAATTTTTGCCCATGGGCTCGGTGCGTTCGCGCGCACCCTCGAATAGACAAGGGTACAGTCCGCGTGGACGGGTTGCTGCAGTTCTTCAACCGCCTCGGTTTGGCGCGCGTCGCCGCCATGGCCGTCATAGCCGTACTCATGCTGGGGTTCTTCGCGTTCCTCATCATGCGCGCCTCGACGCCTCCACTGGCGCCGCTCTACTCCGGCCTCTCGTTCGAGGATTCGGCGGCCATCGTCACCGAACTCCAGACCCAGAACGTCAATTACGAAATCCGCGGCGAAGGCGACACCATACTGGTGCCGCGCGACCAGATCACCCAAATCCGTATGTCGCTGGCGCAGGATGGCCTGCCCAACAAGGGTCAGGTCGGCTACGAGATCTTCGACCAGCAGTCGACGTTGGGCGCCACCAGCTTCGTCCAGAACATCAACAATGTCCGCGCGCTCGAAGGCGAACTCGCCCGCACCATCTCCTCGCTCGCCCGCATCAAGAGCGCCCGCGTCCACCTCGTCTTGCCCGAGCGCGCGCTGTTCAGCCGAGAGCAGAAGGATCCCACCGCCTCGATCGTCCTGTCCGTCCGCGGCGAACTCTCGGCCGGCGAAATCCGCGCCATCCAGCATCTCGCCGCTTCCGCCATCGAGGGCCTGACCCCGGCCCGCGTCTCGGTCGTCGACGACACCGGGCGGCTCCTCGCCTCCGGCGCCGGCAACGGCCCCGAGGACGTCATTGCCGGCGAAACCGAGGAGCGCACCCTCAACGTCGAGAATCGCCTGCGCGGCCGGGTCGAAGACCTGCTCGCCAACATCGTCGGCTCGGGGCGCGCCCGCGTTCAGGTCTCGGCCGAACTCGACCTCAACCGGCTGAGCAAGACCTCCGAGACGTTCGACCCGAACAGCCAGGTCGTCCGCTCCACCCAGACCCGCGACCTCGCCAACTCCGCCCAGGGTGGCGACAGCGGCCAGGTCAGCGTCTCCAACGAACTGCCCGGCGCCTCGGCCAATACCGGCAGCGGCACGTCGACCATGGAGCAGGGCTCGACCACCGAAGAGACCACCAACTTCGAAATCTCCAAGGTCACCGAAACTGCGCTCACCGAAGCCGGCGGCATCAAGCGGCTGTCGATCGCCGTGGTGGTCGATGGCACCTACGTCGCCGACGCCAACGGCAACTCGGTCTACACCCCGCGCGCCCAGGCCGAGATCGACCAGATCACCGCGCTGGTGAAATCCGCCGTCGGCTTCTCCGACGCCCGCGGCGACCAGGTGCAGGTCGCGAACCTGCAGTTCGCCGATCGCCCAGAGCTGGCCGCGACCGGCACCAGCGAGCCCGGCCTGCTCGATTTCACCCGCGACGACCTGATGAACGGCGCCGAAATGGCGGTCACCCTGCTGATCGCCCTGGCGCTGGTGTTCTTCGTCCTCCGCCCGCTGCTGAAGCGCGTGCTGGCGCCGGAGCCCAAGACCCTGGCGCTCCCCGCTAGCGCCGAACTCGGCGGGCATCCCGGCACCGGCCCTGGCAATTTCGGCAACAACGCCATCGTCTCGACCCTCCCCAACCTCAACGGCGAGTACACCGAAGAGGAAGAGCCGAGGAAGCCACCGCGCGTCCCCGCCTGGATGAACAACGCCAAGTCGATGGGCGAGAGCCAGGCCCAGACCCTGAAGACGGTGGGCCAGTTGGTCGATGAAAACCCCAAGCAGGCCGCGCTGATCGTGCGCGACTGGCTGGCGAGCGCCACATGAGGACCCTGTAGATGGCCGCCGCCGCTGCAATCGCCCAGACCACCGACCAGGTGATGAACAAGCAGCTGGTCATCGGTGCCGATGCCAGCCAGCGCGCCCTTTCGGGCGACGAGAAGGCCGCCGTGCTGTTGCTGGCGCTTGGTCCCGATTTCGGCAAGCCGATCCTCGAAGAGCTGGACGAGATGGAAATCCGCCAGCTGTCGCGCGCCATGGTGAAGCTGGGGCCCATCACCCAGGACATGCTGGATTCGCTGCTGGTCGAATTCGTCACCCGCGTCTCATCCAACGGCACCATCGCCGGCAACTCCGACACCACCGAGCGCCTGCTGCTGAGCTTCCTGTCGCAGGATCGCGTCGACTCGATCATGGAAGAGATCCGCGGTCCTGCCGGCCGCAACATGTGGGAGAAGCTGTCGAACGTTCAGGAAGACGTGCTCGCCAGCTACCTGAAGAACGAGTACCCGCAGACCATCGCCGTTGTGCTTTCGAAGATCGCCACGGACCATGCCGGCAAGGTCCTCGGCTCCCTGCCCGAGGAGCTGGCGATGGAAGTGGTGCAGCGCATGCTGTCGCTCGACCCGGTGCAGAAGGAGATCCTCGAAAAGATCGAGACGACGCTCCGCACCGAGTTCATGTCGACCCTCAGCCACACCAAGCGTCGCGATAGCCACGAGCAGATGGCCGAGATCTTCAACTCCTTCGACCGCCAGACCGAAGCGCGCTTCATCACCACTCTGGAAGAGCGCGATCGCGACGGCGCCGACCGCATCAAGGCGCTGATGTTCACCTTCGAGGACCTGGCGCGGCTGGAAGCCTCGGCGATCCAGACGCTGGTCCAGAAGATGGACAAGAAGGAACTCGGGCTGGCGCTGAAGGGCGCCAACGACACCGTCAAGGAGGTGTTCTTCGCCAACATGTCGGCCCGCGCCGGCAAGATGCTGAAGGACGACATGGAGGCCATGGGCCCGGTCCGCCTGAAGGACGTCGACGAGGCTCAGGGCCGCATGGTCGCCACCGCCAAGGACCTCGCCGCCAAGGGCGAGATCATCATCACCAAGGGCAAGGCCGATGAAGAGATGATCGGCTGATGAGCGCCACCCCCGCCAAATTCACCTTCGACCTCGACCTCGGCCGCCGCCAGGAGCGCAATTCGCTGGTCACCGAGACGGCGATGGCCGCGCTGCTCGAGGAAGCCCGCCGCGAAGCGCGCGAGGCTGGCCTCGCCGAGGGCGAACGCACCGCCGTGGCCAAGGCCGCGAAGGCCGAGGCCGCCGCCGCCGAGTCGCTGGCCGTTCGTGTCGCCGCGATGGCGGCCAGCATCGACGACGCGCGCAAGCAGACCATCGCCGAGGGCGTCGAGCTCTCGCTGTCGATCGCCCGCAAGCTCGCCGGTGGCCTGATCGCCCGCGAACCCACCGTCGAAATCGAGCAGTTGGTAGCCGAGTGCATGGCGACGCTCGATGGCGTGCCGCACCTCGTCATCCGTTGCGATCCGGCGCTGGCCGAAGCCGTGCGCGATATCGCCACCGCCAAGATGACCACCTCCGGCTTCACTGGCCGCCTCGTCGTCCTCGGCGACCCCGACATCGCCATCGGCGACGCCCGCATCGAGTGGGCCGATGGCGGCGTGGTCCGCGATATCCGCAAGCTGAGCGCCGAAATCGACGCCCGCATCGCCGAATACTTTGCCGCCCGCGGCATACGAATTGAGGAGTCCGAGCAATGAGCACCGGCGATACCGGCGTCACCTTCGAGGAAATGACTGCTCCCGGTCGCGAGGGCCACACCCCGCCCGGCGAAAAGACCGCCGCCGACCTCGAGGCCGTGTTCGACGTCCCCGTCCGCATCTCGGTGGTGCTCGGCCGCGCCAAGGTGCCGGTGGCGAGCCTCCTCAAGATGGACGTGGGCACCGTCGTCGAGCTCGACCGCCAGGTCGGCGAAGCCGTCGAAATCTACGTCAACGACCGCCTCGTCGCGCGCGGCGAAATCGTCCTCGTCGAGAACCGTCTCGGCGTCACTATGACCGAAATCATCAAGGCGGCCTGATCATGCGGCTTCTTATCGTCGGCGCCCTCGAAGGCCAGCTCACCACCGCTACCAAGCTCGCCATGGACGGCGGCGCCAAGGTTGCCCACGCCCCCTCGATCGAGATCGCGCTCGCTTCGCTCCGTGCCGGCCGCGGCGCCGATCTGCTGCTGGTCGATGTGATGATGGACATTGCCGGGCTGATCGCCGGGCTCGATGCCGAACGCATCGTCATCCCGGTGGTCGCCTGCGGCACCGAGAGCAACGCCGCCGCCGCCGTCAGCGCCATCCGCGCCGGCGCCAAGGAATACATCCCACTGCCGCCCGACGCCGAGCTGATCGCCGCCGTCATCGCCGCCGTTGCCCGCGAGTCCTCCGACTTCCTCTACCGCGACCCGGCCATGGCCCGCGTCGTCAAGCTCGCCGACCAGGTCGCCGGCTCCGACGCCTCGGTGCTGATCACCGGTGAGAGCGGCACCGGCAAGGAGGTGATGGCCAAGTACCTCCACTCGCGCTCGAAGCGAGCGAGCCGCCCGTTCATCTCGATCAACTGCGCCGCCATCCCCGAGGCGCTGCTTGAATCCGAACTGTTCGGCCACGAGAAGGGCGCCTTCACCGGGGCCATCGCGCGCCGCATCGGCAAGTTCGAGGAAGCCACCGGCGGCACGCTGCTGCTCGACGAAATCAGCGAAATGGACGTGCGGCTCCAAGCCAAGCTTCTCCGCGCCATCCAGGAACGGCTGATCGACCGCGTCGGCGGCACCAAGCCGGTGCCGGTCGATATCCGCATCATCGCCACCTCGAACCGCAACCTCAATGAAGCGGTGAAGGAAGGCAGCTTCCGCGAGGACCTGCTGTTCCGGCTCAACGTGGTGAACCTCAAGCTCCCTTCACTGCGCGAACGTCCCGGCGACACTGCAGCTCTCAGCGATCACTTCGTCGACAAATACGCCAAGGCCAACGGCCTGGGCCGGCGCGTCCTTTCCGCCGATGCCCGCGAAGCCCTGCTCCGCGCCCCCTGGCCCGGCAACGTCCGCGAACTCGAGAACACCCTGCACCGCGCCGTGCTGCTCTCGGGCGGCGAAATCATCGGCCCGGACGCGATCTCGATGCCCGACGGCACCGGCCTCAGCGAAGTCGTCGCGATGGCGTCGCTCGCCGGCCAGGCAGCGCAAACCGCCGAGAACATCTCGCGCACCATGGTCGGCCGCACCGTCGCCGACGTCGAGCGCGACCTGATCCTCGACACGCTCGACCACGTGCTCGGCAACCGCACCCACGCCGCCAACATATTGGGCATCTCGATCCGCACGCTTCGCAACAAGCTCAACCAGTATGCCGACGAAGGCATCGCCATCGCCGCTCCCGGCGAGCAGCGGAACTCGGCGGCGTGATCGACGACTACTCCACTCCTAGCGCTCTGACTTCAGGATCCCCTCGTGGCTGATCTCTCTGCCCCCGGCCCCTCCGGCCTGAAGCTTCCGACCTTTTCGATCCAGGGCCTCTGGAAGGCGCTCGGCACGTCCGATATCGGGCTCGCCATCGGCATCATGGGGATCATCGTCGTCCTCATCGTGCCGCTGCCGCCGCTGCTGCTCGATGGCTTGCTCGCCATCTCGATCGTCTTCTCGGTGCTGATCCTGATGACGGCGCTGTTCATCCAGACGCCGCTCGAGTTCTCGTCGTTTCCAACGGTGCTGCTGATCGCCGCCATGTTGCGGCTGGCGCTCAACCTCGCCACCACCCGCCTGATCCTCGCCGAAGGCCACAACGGCACCGACGCTGCCGGTCATGTCATCGAGGCGTTCGGCAACTTCGTCATGCGGGGCAACTTTGTCATCGGCGTCGTCGTCTTCGCCATCCTGATCATCGTCAACTTCATCGTCATCACCAAGGGCTCGGGCCGCATCGCTGAAGTCGCGGCGCGCTTCAACCTCGACGCCATGCCGGGCAAGCAGATGGCCATCGACGCCGATCTGTCGGCCGGCCTGATCGACGAAACCACGGCCAGGAAGCGCCGCGAGAACCTCGAAGCCGAAAGCGCCTTCTTCGGCAACATGGATGGTGCCTCGAAGTTCGTGCGCGGCGACGCCATCGCGGGCCTCCTCATCACCTTCATCAACATCATCGCCGGCATGGTCATCGGCATGCTGCAGGAAGGGCTGACCTTCCAGGAAGCCGGCAACAACTACACTCTGCTCACCGTCGGCGACGGCCTCGTCTCGCAGATCCCGGCGCTGATCGTTTCCACCGCCGCGGGCCTGCTCGTTTCCAAGGCCGGCGTCGCCGGCTCCGCCGACAAGGCGCTGGTGAAGCAGTTCACTGGCTACCCCAAGGCACTCGGCATGTCGGCCGCCGTCATTGGCGCTCTGGCTTTGCTGCCGGGCATGCCGATTATCCCTTTCCTCGCCCTCGCCGGTGGCTGCGGCTGGCTGGCCTTCAAGTCGGGCAAGAAGCACGCCGCCACTGCCGACCGCGCCATCGTCGAAGCCGCCATGGAGCACGCCCAGGCCAACCCGATCGCCTCGGAAGCGCCGATCTCGGACAGCCTCAAGATCGACGAGCTGAAGCTGGAGCTTGGCTATGGTCTTCTGTCACTGGTCAAGGAAGACGACACCGGCACCGACCGGCTCACCGAGCAGATCAAGGCGCTGCGCCGCCAGCTCGCGACCGAACTCGGCTTCATCATGCCGCCGGTCCGCATCCTCGATAACATGCAGCTCGAGCCGAACGACTATCGCGTCAAGATCAAGGAGGTCGACGCCGGCCGTGGCCAGATCTTCGCGCACCAGTTGATGGTGATGGACCCCATGGGCAAGGAGATCAACCTGCCCGGCGTCCACACCACCGAGCCGACCTTCGGCCTGCCCGCCACCTGGATCGAGCCGGCGCTGCGCGACGAGGCGGAACTCCGCGGCTACTCGATCATCGATCCCTCGACCGTGATCTCCACCCACCTCACCGAGGTGCTGAAGGCCAACGTCTCGGACCTCCTCAGCTACGCCAACGTCCAGTCGCTGCTCGCCGGCCTCACCAAAGACCAGCAGAAGCTGGTCGAGGACATCATCCCCAGCCAGATCTCGGTCTCCGGCGTCCAGCGCGTACTGCAAACCCTGCTCATCGAGCGCATCTCGATCCGCGACCTGCCGACCATTCTCGAAGGTATCGCCGAGATCGCCGGCCCGGGCCGTACCGCCCAGACCA
Source organism: Devosia sp. P3_B2 (assembly GCF_056402875.1). NCBI lineage: Bacteria > Pseudomonadati > Pseudomonadota > Alphaproteobacteria > Hyphomicrobiales > Devosiaceae > Devosia > Devosia sp. P3_B2. The sequence continues at coordinate 78,883 of NZ_JBFUGO010000004.1, forward strand.
TTGCCGAGCACGTCCGCTCCCGCCTCGCCCGCCAGCTCTGCGCTGCCAATCTCGGCCCCGACGGCAACCTGCCACTCCTCACGCTCTCGCCGCAGTGGGAACGCGACTTCGCCGAGGCGCTGGTCGGCGACGGCAACGACCGCCACCTCGCAATGGCCCCGTCCCGCCTGCAGCAGTTCATCATCGGCATCCAGCAGGGCTTCGAGAACGCCGCCCAGATGGGCGAAATCCCGGTGCTGATCACCAGCCCTGGCATCCGCCCCCACGTGCGCGCCATCATCGAACGCTTCCGCCCGCAGACCGTGGTGATGAGCCAGAACGAAGTGCATCCGCGGGTAAGGTTGAAGACAATCGGGAGCATCTGATCTGCCAGGGCATCACACCCGCGACCGCACAGCCTCCCACGCGCCGAGGATCGCCCACCCCATGCCCAGCATCAGCGCAGGCGTGTAAAGGGCGCCCCAGTAGTAGTTGAACGGCTTACCCACAGCGGCGAACAGCACGACGAACGCCACCACCGTCGCCAGCGCCAGCGTGCCCTTCGGCCAGGCCCACAGGCCCAGCAGTCCAAGCGGCAGGAATACCGCTGCGAGCCAGAGCGGGCCAAGGCTCCACAGCCCGTTGAACCCAGCGGTCGCGAGGATGAACCCCAGACCGCCAAACTGCAGCCAGCCCTCCCCATAAGCCTTGTCCATCGGCCCTAGCTGCTGGCTCACCATCCACCAGTGCCAACCGAAATAGGCGGCGTAGGCGACCAGGCCGACGGCCCAGATCCACAGCTCGCCCCAGCGCTTCTCGCGGAGCGCCAGCACGATGCAGACCACAACATAGGGCGCCACCAACTCCCTGAGAAATAGCGCCAGCAGCCCCGCAACCAGCCCGATCACTCGCCAGCCGTTCCCGTATGCCGCAACCGACACGAGGATCAGCGTCCCCGCTGCTACCTCCGCAAACACCACGCTCGACGGCGCCGCAATCCCACCGAGACTACCGGCCACAGCGACGGTCGCGAGCAGCGCCGCCACCACGCCACCGTCCTCGCGCATCATGCGATAGACCATCAGCACGCCGCACAACGCCAGCGCCGCCAACATCCCCTGCCCCCAGCCCGCCGGCAGCGCGGCCAGCAGCATCGGCCAGGCGGGCATCCGCCAGTTGAACACCGAGCGCGTGCCATAGCCGTCGGCCACCAGCACTTGATGAGCAGCCGTGTAGTAGTCCGCCCCGCCGCGCATCCGCTCGATGATCCGCTGATAGCTGACCAGATCGCCCTCAGGCGCCGGCACGCCCCCCGCGTCAGCCGGAATCAGCGGCGCCCGCCCCATCGCCACCACCAGCAGCAATACGATGGCAGCCAGCGTCAGCCCAAGCACGACATAGGCCAACGGTTGCGGCAATTCTGCCAGTCGCGTACGCATCGCGTTCAGGATGTCCCGATAAACTCGGCGAATGATGCCGCGCCGCCGTTAATTTTCCGGGATGGCGGGCGGAACCGCCGCGCGCCGGCGAGCATTCTGGTCCCGCGTCACTCGTGAGCCCCAATGAAGCTCTTCCGCTGCGACCATTGCGGTCACCTGCTCTACTTCGAGAATACCCGCTGCGAGCGCTGTGGGCGGTCGCTCGGCTATGGTCCGCTCACCAACAACCTGTTCTCGCTCGATGGCGGCCCCGGCATCTGGATGGCGCCGGCCTTCTTCAATCGCTCGTTCGTCTACTGCGCCAACGCCGCGCATGGCGCCTGCAACTGGTTGCTCCTGCACGCCCCGGGCGCTGATCCCTTCTGCCTCGCCTGCCGCCACAACGCCATGATCCCCGACATCCAGAACCCGGTCGACCTGAGGCGCTGGCAGGTCATCGAACGCGCCAAGAAGCGGCTGATCTATTCGCTGCTGCGGCTGCATCTGCCGCTCGCCACCCGCAACGAGGACCCAATCCACGGCCTGAGCTTCCAGTTCCTCAACGAGGAAATCTCGCGCTCCCCGGTGCTCACCGGCCACGATAGCGGTGTCATCACCGTGGCCCTGAAAGAGGCCGACGATGCCGCCCGAGAATATCGCCGCACCCAGTTCAACGAGCCCTACCGCACCCTGCTCGGCCATTTCCGGCACGAGATTGGCCACTACTACTGGGACGTGCTGGTTGCCGGGCGCCCTGCGCACGACGAGTTCCACAGCCTGTTCGGCGACGAGACCGCCGAGTACGAGGCGGCGCTGCAAGCGCACTACGCCAACGGCGCACCCGCTGACTGGCAGCAGCACTACATTTCCGCCTACGCCACCTCGCACCCCTGGGAGGATTTCGCCGAGACCTTCGCCCACTACCTGCACCTGGTCGATACCACCGAGATGGCGGCCTCGTTCGGCGTCAATCTCCGGCCCGACGTCGACCAGGCTGGCGAACTCACGGCCCGCCTCGACTACGATCCCTACGGCAATTCGAACATCGACGAGCTGATCGAGAACTGGATCCCCCTCGCGTCGCTGATGAACAACCTCAACCGCGCCGTCGGCCAACACGACGCCTATCCCTTCGTCCTTACCCCGGAGGTGATCGCAAAGCTCGGCTTCATCGACAAGCTGGTGCACGAGGCCGGCGCGGTGCAATGGACGGTGCCCAGCCCGGCCGGGCCCGTGCCGATCAATGTGCCCACCGGTCCCGCCGAGCTGCCCCGCACCTGACACTGGAGCGCCCCGCGCCGATGTGATCTCTATCGCGGATGCACGACATCACGCTCCTCACCGTTCCGGTGTTTTCCACCCTCTGCAACGCCGCCTTCGCGCTCCGCCGCGAGGTGTTCGTCATCGAGCAGCAGATCCCCGAAACCGAGGAGTTCGATGCCGACGACCTGACCGCGACACATCTTGTCGCCATCGCCGCCGGCAATGTCGTGGGCACGCTGCGCATCATCTGGACGCCCGAGCATGTGAAGCTCGGCCGGGTGGTCGTCGCTCGCTCCTGGCGCGGCAAAGGCATCTCGAAACAGTTGCTTCAGCACGCCATGGACCTGGCCCGCGCCAGGGGTGAAACCCGCTTCTATCTCACCGCGCAGCACGACAAGCTCGGCGTCTATCAGGGCCTGGGTTTCGTCGCCTTCGGAGAGCCGTTCGACGACGGCTCGGGCATCCTCCACCTCGCGATGAAGACCTACTGAGCCGTTACCGGATTAATTCAATCTTTACCGGTTAACCCGGCAAAGCGCGCACCGCCGTCAATTCTCCGCTAGCTTGTTGGATGTGGGGCGCCTCGCCGCGCCCCGAAGAAACGCTGGGAGGCGTGAAGGGCCGGACCTCGAAAACGGGGCCGGCCTTTTGATTTCTCCGCCCCGGAACACTCGCGCACCGATCACGTTGTAATGCACCGGGCCGTGCGGCACGCCACAGCCAAGCGATGTGCCGCACGGCCTTGTTCATGACAGACACGAACGAGAGGACGTTACAATGTTCCGTACCCTATTGACCACCACTGCCGTCGCCGCGCTGTTGACCGCCGGCGCTATGGCCCAGGATGCCCCGGCAAAGACCGAGGCTCCCGCAGCCACGACGGAAGCGCCCGCCGCCCCGCTTGACACGTCCATCCTCGCGTCCGGCTACTCGGTGACCGACAAGGACAATCTCGCCACCGAGATCATCGGGAAACAGGTTTATTCCTCGACCGAAGCCGATGCCGAGCACATTGGCGACGTCAACAACCTGGTGATCGGTGAGCGCGGCGAAGTCGCCGCGGTCATCATCGGAGTCGGTGGTTTTCTCGGTATCGGCGAGAAGAACGTCGCCGTGAACTACGCCGAACTCGAGTGGGTCAACGCCGAGGATGGCTCCGAACGCTTCGTCCTCAACACGACCAAGGAAGCGCTGGAAACTGCGCCCGACTTCAAGACCACCGACGAGGACGCTGCGGCGCCGGCCGACGCTACCGCTCCGGCGACTGACGCTGCCGCCCCTGCCGACCAGCCCGCTGATGCGGCAGCGCCAGCCGACAAGGCCGCGGCGCCTGCAGACAAGGCGGCTGCGCCCGCGGCGACGCCAATCGCCCGCGATACGCTGACCGATGCACCGCTGACGGCTGAAGAGTTGATCGGCACCAACGCCTACGGCCCGGCGGACGAGCATCTCGGGACCATTGGCGACGTCGTGCTGGCTCAGGATGGAAAGACCGTCGAGGCGGTGATCATCGACTTCGGCGGCTTCCTCGGCATCGGCACCAAGCCGGTTGCTGTCGGTATCGAGAACCTGCGCTTTGCCACCGATCCCAACGGCAACAAGTACCTGTTCCTCAACGTGACGCGCGACCAGCTCGACAAGGCCGTCGCCTACAACAAGGACACCTACGCCAACGAGCGCGACGCCCAGACGCTGCGCACCGAAGCGCTGTAGTCGCCGCCCAACTGCTACGGCAAACGCGAAAGGCCCGCTCCGGCGGGCCTTTTCATTGTCTGATTGAGCGTTCCTAGCGCCGGATGTGCCGCAGCCGGCCGATCTCGTCGTATTCCGCCTGCTCGGACTTCGCTTCCGCTTCCTGCTCGCGGCCATGCTCGCGCTGGTCCAGCAGTTCGACCTTCTTGAGGTCCTCGACCGCCTCGGCCAGCGCATCCTGCGCCGCCTCGAGATTGCCCTTCATGTCGTTGGCCGACGCGAGCAGGTTATCCCTGCGGGCGATCGCGGCCTTGGCGAAGGTCGAATAGGCGAAATGCGCGATGTCGGAGATGCCGGTCTTGGTCTGCTCGATTTCGATCTGCTGATCGAGTTCGGCGGCCATGCGCTCGAAATCGGCGATCATCATCTCGATCTGCGTGACCTGACGGCGCTTCTCGTCCACCTGGAACTTCTTGAGCCGGATCAGGCTCTCGCTCCGCGACTTCATGACTTGTACTCCTTACACCTCAAGTCATTCACTTCACTGACGCGGATTGTTCGCCCACCTTTTCCAGGATCGCCTCCAGCATCACATAGCCGTCGGCAATCGAGGTGCGCTCCTCCCGCTGCTGGCTCAAGAACGCCTCCAGCGCCGGGTTGATCGCGATGGCACGGTCCACGCCTGGATCCGATCCCTTCCGGTATGCCCCCAGCCGGATCAGTTCCTCCATGTCGGCAAATGTCGACATGAGCTCCCGCGCCTTCTGCAGGGTGGGCCGCACATTGGCCGGCACGCACCCAGGCATGGTTCGCGAGATAGACCGGAGCACATTGACCGCCGGATAGCGTCCCCGCTCGGCGATCGAGCGCTCCATCACGATGTGTCCATCAAGAATGCCGCGTACGGCGTCCGCAATGGGCTCATTGTGATCGTCACCTTCCACCAAAACGGTAAATAGACCGGTAATGGAGCCCGATTCAGCGAGCCCCGGTCCTGCTCTTTCCAGCAATCTGGGAAGTTCGGTGAAAACCGTCGGCGGATAGCCCTTGGCGGTCGGTGGCTCGCCGATCGCCAGCCCGATCTCGCGCTGCGCCTGGGCGAAGCGGGTGAGGCTGTCCATCATGCACAGCACGCGCTTGCCCTGGTCGCGGAAATACTCCGACAGCGTCAGCGTGAGGTACGCAGCCTGCCGCCGCATCAGGGCCGCCTCGTCGGAGGTGGCGACCACGACGACCGCCTGCTGGATGCCGACTTCGCCGAGATAGTCGGTGACGAACTCCTGCACCTCGCGGCCGCGCTCGCCGATCAGTCCGATCACGGCCACGTCGACCTGCGCGTTCCGCGCCAGCATCGACATCAGCACCGACTTGCCGACACCCGAGCCGGCAAAGATGCCCATGCGCTGGCCTTCGCACATGGTCGTGAAGGTGTTGAGCGTGCGCACGCCCATGTCGAGCGGGTCGCCCACCCGCATCCGCTCATGCGCCGGCAGCGGCACCTGGCGCAGCGGATAGGGTGTCGGCCCGCCCATCAGCGGACCCTTGCCGTCGATCGGCTCGCCATTGGCGTTGATCACCCGGCCGAGCCAGCTCTCCGCCGGCTGCACTGATCCGTCATGGCTCTTGAACAGTGCCCGGCAGCCGAGCCGCACCCCGTTCAGCGGTCCGAACGGCAGGCACAGCGCATGGCCGTCGCGAAAGCCGATGATCTCGGCGCCCAGCACCCCGCCATTGGTGGTTTCGATCGAAACGCGGCCGCCGACCCGCAACTCGCGCACCGGGCCGACCACCTCGATGAGCAACCCCTGCACAGTTTTGACCCGCCCGAAGACCTCGACGTCCTCGATGGCATCAATTGCGGCTTTCAGGGACTGCATTTGCCTCTTTCAGGGCCGGCGAATCGCTTGATTCCCAAGGTAACCGAACGTTAAGCAAAAAGCGTTAACCATGGGGACCTGCCCCGACATATGCCCAGCTCGCGCTGAGCCGCTTTTCCACCCCTCAAGGGCCCCAAATCCTTGAGTCGGCAGAGTCGATTGAAGGGCTTTCTTAACCTAGTTTCTTAAGTCCGTTAGGTGCGATTTCTATAGCATTTTCAACGATTTAACATATCACTAACGGCAGACGTATTGCATCTTGCGGATCAGAATTAAACTTTGTTAACTAATTGCGCTTAGGTTTGGGTCATATCCAGTAGGGTTCGGTTAAGGGTGAACGCGCAGGGCGCCTCATCCATAGTTCCAGCAGGGAACGGTTTAAGGGGATTGACGGCATGCGTGTACTCTTGATCGAGGACGACAGCGCGACAGCGCAGAGCATCGAACTGATGCTCAAATCAGAGAGTTTCAACGTGTACACGACGGACCTCGGTGAAGAGGGCGTCGACCTAGGCAAACTCTACGACTACGACATCATCCTGCTCGATCTGAACCTTCCCGACATGTCGGGTTACGAAGTGCTGCGCACCCTGCGCGTGGCCAAGGTGCAGACCCCGATCCTGATCTTGTCGGGCCTCGCCGGCATCGAAGACAAGGTGCGCGGCCTCGGCTTCGGCGCCGACGACTACATGACCAAACCCTTCCACAAGGATGAGCTGGTCGCCCGTATCCACGCCATTGTCCGCCGTTCCAAGGGCCATGCGCAGTCGGTCATCTCGACCGGCGACCTGACCGTCAACCTCGACACCAAGACCGTCGAAGTCCAGTCGGCCCGCGTGCACCTGACCGGCAAGGAATACCAGATGCTGGAGCTGCTCTCGCTCCGCAAGGGTACGACCCTCACCAAGGAAATGTTCCTCAACCACCTCTATGGCGGCATGGACGAGCCCGAGCTGAAGATCATCGACGTCTTCATCTGCAAGCTCCGGAAGAAGCTCTCGGTCGCCACCGGTGGCAAGAACTACATCGAGACCGTCTGGGGCCGCGGCTACGTGCTGCGCGAGCCCGACGAGAACGAGACGTTCGCGGAATCGAGCGTCGCCTAATTAGAAGTCCCGCGTTGCGGCGGACTTGAAAAACCCCGCGCCATATGGTGCGGGGTTTTCGCTTCTGCGGGAGCCTAGTGCCCGCCTGCCCCGGCCGCGGCCTTGCCCGGCTTCTGCATCAGCACCGCGCCGAACGCGAGGATGCCGAACAGCCCGGTGAGCAGCAGGAACACATCGACGAAGCTCAGCACATACGCCTGCTGCTGCACCATGCGGGTCAGCTGCTTGATCGCCGCCGTCGCCCCGTCCAGCCCGCTCGCGTTGAAATTCTGTGTCATCGAGTTCACCTGGTCGACTGCCGCCGGGTTGTTCCAGTTGACGTGCTCGGCAAGCCGCTCGGTGTGGAGCGCCGTGCGGTTGGTCAACACCGTGTTGATCAGCGCCAGCCCCACCGCGCCGCCGAGATTGCGCGTCAGGTTGAACAGCCCCGAGGCACCCTTCATCTTCTGCGGCGGCAGCGTGCCCAGCGCCAGGTTGTTGATCGACACCATGCACAGCATCATCCCGACGCCGCGGAAGATCTGCGGAAACAGCAGTTGGTCAAAGCTCCAGTCGGCGGTGATCTGGGCGGACATGAAGGTGCCGCCGGCAAAGATCAGGAAGCCGAACATCAGCATGTAGCGGAGGTCGAACCGCGCCGACAGCGCTCCGGCGATCGGGGCGGTAAGGAACATCGCGAGCCCCGAGATAAACAGCGTCTCGCCGATCATCATCGAGTCGTAGCCGCGGATGCGGCCTAGGAAGACCGGGTAGAGGAAGGTGAGGCCATAGAGCCCCACTCCGAGCACGAACGAGAACAGCGAGCCGAACGTGAAGTTGATGTTGCCGAAGGCGCTGAGGTCGACGATCGGCGACTTGGCCGTGAATGCCCGCCAGAAGAACAGCACGCCCCCCAGCACCATGACGATGGCGCACAGCAGCACGCTCTGGTCGGCCAGCCAGTCGTTGTTGGGGCCTTCTTCCAACACGTATTCCATTGCGCCGAGGAATCCCGCTAGGCCGAGCAGGCCCCACCAGTCGAAGCTGGCGAACAGCCCCTTCTCAGGCTTGTCGAAGTCGATCAGCATCCAGGTCGCAATGGCGACGACAATGCCGGGCCCCACGTTGATCAGGAACAGCCAGTGCCAGCTGAGCGCGCTGGTCAGATAGCCGCCGACGGTCGGCCCGATAGTGGGAGCCAAGGTCGCAACCAAACCGATGATCGGCGAGACGATGGCACGCTTGGCGGGCGGAAAGATCGTGAACGCCACCGCGAACACCGACGGGATCATCGCCCCGCCGATAAAGCCCTGCAGCGCACGGTAGACGATCATCTGGTCAATATTGGTGGCCGTGGCGCAAAGCGCGCTTGCTGCTGTGAAACCGGCTGCAGCGATCGCAAACAGCACCCTGGTCGATAGTATGCGGGCCAGCATGCCCGACAACGGGATCATGATCACTTCGGCAATCAGATAGGCGGTCTGCACCCAGCCGATCTCGTCCGAACCCGCGCTGAGGCCGGCCTGGATGTCGGCCAGCGACGACGACACCACCTGGATGTCGAGGATGGCCATGAACATCCCCACGACCATGAAGAAGAACGCCACGATCCGGCGCACCGGCATCGCGTCGGCGCCAGGCGCGGCGGGTAGGGCGCCCGTCAAAACAGCTGCATCGGCCATCAGATCCTCCCGCCACCAGCGGTTCTAGTTCGCCGCAGCCGGAGCCGTCCGCGTATCGGCCTCGACCACGACGCTGAGACCAGCGCGTAGCTTGCCCGTCGCCAGCTCGGCGGCCGGAATGGCAATCCGCACCGGCACGCGCTGCACCACCTTGGTGAAATTGCCGGTCGCATTTTCCGCCGGCAGCAACGAGAACACCGAGCCCGAAGCCGGCGAGATCGACTCGATCGTCCCCTCGATGGCGTCGCCCTCGAGCGCATCGACCTTGATCTTCACCTTCTCGCCGGGGACCAGTTTCTTGAGCTGGGTCTCCTTGAAGTTCGCATCGACATAGAGCGCATCGGTCGGCACCAGTGCCGCGAGCCGCATGCCGGCGCTGACGAGGTCGCCCGTCTGCACCGCGAGATTGCCGACGACGCCGTCATAGGGCGCGCGCAGCACGGTGAAGCTCAGGTCGCGCTCAGCCTTGTCACGCGCGAGGCCCAGCGTCTTGAGCTGGCCCTCGGCCTCGGCGTGCTGACCCTTCAGAACCGCAATATTGGCTTCCGCCGCGGCAATCTGTGCGTCGGCAGCAACGAGGTTGGCGTTGGCCTGGTCGAGCGCCGCATTGGCCTTGTCGAGGTCCGCCTGCGAACCGATCGCGCCCTTGGCGAGTTCCGCGGCCCTCGCCTGGGTCAGCGCCGCATTCTTCTGCGCCGCTTCCAGCGCCAGCTTCTGCGCCTTGGCCTGCGCCACCGTCGCCTCGGCGCCGGTAACCTGCGCGTCGATACGGCTTAGCGTCAGCTTTTGCGTCTCGATCTGCGCCAGTGCCTGGTCGCGGGCGATGCGATAGTCGCCATCGTCGAGCGTGATCAGCGGATCGCCGGCCTTAACCCGCTGGTTCGCCACCGCGTCGACCTTGGCCACATAGCCCGCAAGCTTCGACGAGATCGTCGCGATGTCGCCGCCGATATAGGCATCATCCGTCGACACCATGAAGCGCCCGGTTGCCCACCAGTCGTAGCCAACCCAGCCGCCTGCCAGCAGTGCCACCAGACCAATCCCGGCGAAAATCATCGGCCGCCGCGACTGCTTCTTTGCTGCCGGCTTGAGCTCGACATCGTTGGCCGGCACAATCGGCTCGGTCAGCGGTGCTTCGGCCGTTACGGGGGCCTTGGGAAAGGGGCGGATCTTCTCGGAATTCTCAGGCTGAGCCATCTGGCCCTCCGGCGCATCTGAATTGAACTGAACCGTTCGGTTCGATTGACATAGACCTGTCGATGCGCCATATCAAGTGAAATCGAACCGAGCGGTTCGAACAAATTTGGAGTGCAGCCATGCAGATTCCGGAGGACGACAAATCGGAGGAGCGCACCGGACGCCGCGCCGCCGGTCAGGATCCGAACAAGCGCGCGCAGATCCTCGATGGAGCGAAGCGCTGCTTCCTCAGCCTCGGCTTCGAAGCGGCCAGCATGAACGAGATCACCAGCGAAGCCGGAGTCTCGAAGGGCACGCTCTACGTCTACTTCGAGGACAAGGAAGACCTGTTCAAGGCCCTCATCGACCGCGAGAAATCAGCGGTGATGGCCGCGGCCAAAACTCAGCTCGAAGCCGGCGGTACAATCCGGGAGGCGCTGCAGCGCTTCGGTGTCTACGTCACCTCCCGCCTCACCTCCGAGGAGGTCATTCGCGCCCAGCGCATGGTGCTCGGGGTCGCCGAGCGCATGCCCGAAGTCGCCGCCCGCTTCTTCACCGGCGATTCCTTTTCCGCCCACCACATCCTGCAGGAATACCTCGACGCCAGGGTCGCCGCCGGCGAACTGAACATTCCCGATACCGACCTCGCCTCGCGACAGTTCCTCGAGCTCTCCATGGCCTCGGTCTACAAGCGCCGCCTGTTCGGCAACCTGCCAGAGCCGATGCCGCTGCCGCAGATCGAGCGTGTCGTCGCCAGCGGCGTCGCCATGTTCATGAAGAGCTACGGCGTCGACTGAGCCGCCAGTCGGGCCAGGTACTGGTGCACGAAGGCGATCGCCATGCTGCCTTCGCCCACCGCGGCCGCCACGCGCTTCACCGGGCTGAGCCGCACGTCGCCGCAGGCGAATATCCCGGGCACGCTGGTCTCGAGCAGGTAGGGGTCCCGCTCTTCGGACCAGCGCCCTACCTTCTTCAGGTCCTCCCCGGTCAGCACATAGCCGCGTGCGTCGCGTGCCACATCGGTTGGCAGCCATTCTGTTTCGGCGTCGGCGCCGATGAAGACGAACAGCCCGGCACTCTCCTCGCGCCGCACCGCGCCGCTTTTGAGGTCGATGATGTCGACGGCATCGAGATGGCCCTCGCCATGCGTTGCCTGCACTTCGCTGTAGAGCGCCACCTTGATGTTGTCTTTGCTGCGCACCTGGCCGATCAGGTATTGCGACATGCTCTTTTCGAGCGAGTCCCCGCGCACCAGCAGGGTCACCGTCCGCGCGTGGTTGGCAAAGAACATCGCCGCCTGCCCGGCCGAGTTGCCCGCCCCGATCAGGTGGATATCGAGACCCTGCGTGGTGCTCGCCTCGCTGCGCGCCGCGCCATAGTAGATGCCCTTGCCGATCAGCCGGTCGAACCCCTCGATCGCGACGCGCCGCCAGCTCACGCCTGTCGCGAGAATGATGGTTCTAGCGGTGATCCGCTCGCCACCATCCAGCTCGATCGTGCGGCCTACCGGATCGATGCGGTCGATCTGCCGGGTGATCACCACCTCGGCGCCCAGGCGCTTGGCCTGCTGCAGCGCCCGGCTCGCCAATTCATCGCCCGATATGCCGCCCGGGAACCCCAGGTAGTTCTCGATCCGCGACGACGTGCCCGCCTGCCCGCCCGGCGCCTCGCGCTCGATCACCAGGGTCTTGAGGCCCTCGGACGCGCCATACACAGCGGCAGCCAGCCCAGCCGGACCGCCTCCAACGATCACCGTGTCATAGGTGTCGGCCCGTGCCCGCGTGTCGAGATCAAGCGCCTCCGCCAGTTGCCGTAGTTGCGGCCTTGCCAGCGTCGGACCATCGGTGATCTGTACCGCCGGCAGCAATGTCGGCAGCTCGCCGACCCAGCGCCCCGCCAGTTCCGGTGCATCCGGGTTGAAAGCGTCGAAGATGATCCGGTTGCTGGCGAGGAACCGCCGCAACGCCAGGCATTCGGGGTCCCAGCGCTCGCCCACGATCACCACCTTGCTGCGGCGCGCATTGGCCATAATGCTCTGCAGCCCGCCGACCCGCTCCCGCGCCAGCTCGCCCATCCGCCGCGCCAGCTCCGGCGACAGGGCCGCTGCGGCGTGGAACTGCCGTGGATCGATGCGCGCCACCCGTGCCGCCTCCACCGCCCGCCCACCGGCCTGGAACGGCGTGCCATAGATCAGCGGCACTTCGCCCAGGAACGCCCCCGGCAGGCGCTCGCCGATCTTGCGCTCGATCCCGTCGACCCGCTTGATCACCTCGAGCTTGCCCGAAAGCACCGCGAACAGCATCGGCTCATCGCCTTCGTGCACGAAGAACTCGCCGCTCCCGACATGGATATCGCCCGAGCCGCGCAGCAACTCGCGCAACACCGGCTCGGGCTCCGGCGAAAACATCGGAACCGCCGCCAAGTCCTGCGTCGTCAGCATCAATGGATATCCCGTCCGGAGTTGCGCCCGGCAGTAGTGCTAGCGCAGTTTCCCCGTGCCCTACAAATGAAAGGACCGCGCCGCTGCGAAAGACTTGCCGTTCGATGCACAACGGCAGCCAGGGACGAGGCACGGCACACATTCGGCCCATTTGTTCTGACACCAGGCCGCGAACTGAAGCGCGACGGCAAGCCGGTCGCCATCGGGCATCGCGCCCTCCTGATGCTCGAAACCATGCTCGAAGCACGAGGCAAAATCGTCACCAAGGCCGAGATGATGGCGCGGGTGTAGGTCGGCGTCATCGTCGAAGAAGGCAACATCGCCGTCCAGATCGCCGCCTTGCGCGAGAGACTGGGCACCCGACCCGGCGCAACCCGGAAACGTGACGCGGCTCAGGCGACGCTGACGCGGTCGGCCGGGACCTCGGTGAACTTGCCTTCGAGATGGTCGCGCTCGAACGGCTTCATCATGTAGTCGTTCACCCCAGCCTTCAGCGCCAGCGCGATCTGCCCGATATCGTTCTCGGTGACCATGTAAACGACGCGTGGGGCCTGCCCGCCGACATAGCCGCGCAACAGCTTGAGGAACTCGAGCCCGCTCATGACCGGCATCTGCCAATCGAGCAGGATTGCATCCGGCATCTCCTGCCGGCACTTGTCGAAGGCTTCCTGCCCGTCCTCGGCCTCGTCAACAATGTAGTCGAGATCCTCCAGGATGCGGCGCGCCACTTTGCGCACCACGCTGGAATCATCGACCACGAGGCAGGATTTCATGACGCATCTCTCCGACCCAAGTGCACGAAGATGAACGGCCGCAAGGCCCCTCCCCTTCGCTGCGCGACCGTCACCGTCCTGATCTGCCTTGCCAAATCGCTTCCGGCAGCAATCGTCCGACGTTGGTCGCCAGTGCACACTATCCCGCAAATCTCCCTACGAATGGTTAGCGAAACTTGAACCCTTCTCCCCATCGGGAGAGTTTTTTCCAGCAACGCCGGCTTTGCCTGTTTGGCCAGCGCGCAATGCGACAAATCTCGGCGCCGCTCAAAACTTGCGCAGCACAAATGCCGCCTGCAATCCGATTGCAGCGCGAGAAGTGCAATTGCCGAAATCCGCGAACCGTCTGCTGAAGGCGGCCATCCTGGGATGGGTCAGGCGGCGGCGGCTACGGCCTTCGGGGTCGCCGAAAACTCGAACACGTCGTTCTCGATGCCGATCTTGAGCTCCATATCGGTCATCCGCGCCAGGATGCCGGTGTAGAATGGCTGAATGCCGCGCGCATCGACGCCACCCTCGGGCGAGCCGAACAGCAGCCCTTCGGCGCCCGACGGCATCAGCGTCTTCTGCCGCTTCTCCGGGTCCGATTTCGAGAGCAGGGTGAACACCTCGGCGCCCGCGCTGCCCTCGATCTTGGCCGTCACCACGCCGCCGCGCGGCACCGCCATGGCGGCGATCAGCAGCATGTTCATGAACAGCTTGGCCTTGTGCTTGGGCAACAGGATCAGCGGCACCTGCCAGTCGAGATCGGCCTTCTCGATTTCGAAATAGATCCGCGCCACCCGCTCGCACTCGCGGGTGTCGAAATCCGTGCCCGCCGTCGACGAGGCGCCATAGGCCAGCCGTGCGAACTCCAGCTTCGCCCGGGCCTGCTTGGCGGCGCTGGCAATCAACTCCTGCGCCCCATCGGCCATCGCCGCCTGGGTCGGGTCGGCCAGCACCTCAAGCCCGTTCCCGATCGCGCCCACCGGGTTGATCAGGTCATGGCAGACCCGAGAACACAGCATCGCCGCGAGATCGGTCGCCTTGAGCTCGATGAATTCCGCCATTCGTAAGGTCCTTGCCGTCGAATCAATTTGGCGTAGCGTAACCGCAAGGACGCAGCAGCCCTAGGGGGTCCCGATCGACTCCGCCGCCGCAATGGCGCGACCTGCGTCGAACCGCAGTGGCCCCTCGTAGAGCGAGAATACCTGCTCCAGGCCGGCCGGTTTCCGGTCACGGATAAAGCCACGCACCAGCGTCCGCAGCCGGTGGTCGTCACGCCATTTGGGCAGAGTCCGCGCCTGATCGAGCAGCCGTGTGCAGGCTCTTTTCTCCGGCGCGGACGATGACGACAAACCGGCGACCCAACGACATGATTTCTCGCTGCAACTCCACTGAGTTACGCTATGCAAGTTCACGCGAAGCGCCGCAACTTGGGATTACTATGGATAGCTTGAACAGTGCCGATCTAGTCGTGGTCGGCGCCGGCTTCTATGGAGCGACGATCGCCGAGCAGGCGGCGGCATCAGGGCTGCGCGTCCTGGTGCTCGACCGGCGCTCGCATGTGGGCGGCAACGCCTATTCCGAACCCGACCCGGCGACCGGCATCGAGGTACACCGCTATGGGCCACACTTCTTTCACACCCCCAACGAGGCGGTCTGGACCTACCTGAACCGCTTCACCGGCTTCAACAGCTTCCAGTATCGCGGCTGGAGCATGCATCGCGGCCAGGTCTTCCCCCTGCCGATCAATCTGGCGACCATTTGCCAGTTCTTCGGCCGCCATCTCACGCCCGATGCCGCACGGCAGTTGATTGCCGAACAAACCGTCGAACTCGGCGATCGGCAGCCCACCAACCTCGAGGAGAAGGCCATCTCATTGATCGGCCGCCCGCTCTACGAGGCCTTCATCCGCGGCTACACGGCCAAGCAATGGCAGACCGATCCACGGGAGCTGCCCCCCAGCATCATCGCGCGTCTGCCGGTCCGCTACACCTTCGACTCGCGCTATTTCAACGATCGGTTCCAGGGCCTGCCCCTCAATGGCTACGCCGCGGTCTTTGCCCGCATGCTGGCCCACCCGCTCATCGACATCGTGCTGGACGCGGACTGGCTGGAGTTACGCCAGCTGGCCCGGCCCGATCTGCCGGTCGTCTATACCGGTGCCATCGATCGCTATTTCGACTACGCCGGTGGCATCCTGGGTTGGCGCACCCTGCGCTTCGAGCAGGAGGTGTTGCCGACTGGCGATCATCAGGGCACCGCGGTGATCAACTATGCCGACGCCGAAATCCCCTATACCCGCGTCGCCGAGTATCGCCACATGCATCCCGAACGGGCCTATCCCGAGGATCGAACGGTGATTGTCCGGGAGTACGCACACTCGGCCGGCCGTGACGACGAACCGTTCTACCCCATCGACACGGCCGCCGACCGCGCGCGGCTTCAGAACTATCGCGTCAGGGCCGCAGCCCTGCCCAATGTCTGGTTTGGCGGCCGGCTCGGCTCATACACCTATCTCGACATGCATCAGGCCATCTCGCTGGCCCTGCGCGACTGGAAGACCCTTGCCGCCCGCCATTGGCCAGCCCGAGCCATGGCAACAAGCTAAGGCGCGGCCTGCTCGGCCGCCTCGACATCGGCGGCTTTGCCCACCGCCTCGGCGACGCTGCCCTCTTCGCCCGTCAGCGTGCCTTTGAGCTGCACCCAGCCGCTCTCGGCGCTGCGCAGCGAGGTCTCCTCGCTCTGGAAGAACGCCTCGCGGTTGGCGACCGAGTAGAACAGGTAGAGCTTCATCCCGACGATGGCGTAGAGCCGTGGCTTGCCGTCCGAGAGATAGCCGCGGCTGAGGCTGGTAGCGCAGTGGCCGCCGAACTGCGGGGCGTAGATTTCAGGGTTGCGCATGAATACGTCGCGGTTCGCCGCCGTGGCGAAATACCAGGGCACCCCGCCCCACTGGTACTCGAAATCCGGCAGCCCCGGCACCGGATCGGGCTCGGTGAAATAGCTCACCGGATCATACCCTTCGAGCGCCACTCCGGTCAGCGGGTCGGTGACGATCGCGGTGACCAGCGCCGCGGCGCTCGCGGGCAGGCTGAAACAGAGCCCAGCCGCCAGCCAGATGACTGCAAGAAGCCCGGTTATGGTTAAGTTTTGTTTACGCTTTTGCCGCATCATTGCCGCCATGAAGGCCTAGCTTGAGGTCTCCTCAGGCAGACCGGATGCGCTGAACCTTAGCGTCGTCATGGTAAGTACCGCGTAAATGGACTGCCGCTCGAATTAAGCCCCCGGAGTTCCCTTCATGCTCAACCGCATGGTCTACCTTATCCTCGCCGCCTTCGTCGCGCTGACCGCGGCGACGCTGGTGCTCGCGCCGACCTTCAGCCAGGCGCAGGAAGGCTCGGTCTCCGATACCTATTCAGGTGACGAGCTGGTTGCTACCGGCGGTCAGTTCTTCGGCTCCGTGGCCCAGGGTCTTGCCTCGCTGGTCGAGCGCGCCGTCAGCCAGTTCGGCCTGCCCAACGCCTACATCCTTGGCGAGGAAGCCGGCGGCGCCATCTTCGCCGGCGCCCGCTACGGCGAGGGCACCATGTATACCCGCAACCAGGGCGAGCACCCGGTCTTCTGGCAGGGCCCGACGGTCGGCCTCGATTTCGGCGGCGACGGCTCCAAGGTGATGATGCTGGTCTATAACCTCAACACGGTCTCCGACGTCTATGGCCGCTATCCCGGCGTCGACGGCTCCGCCTATGTGGTCGGCGGCCTCGGCATGACCGTGATCAAGTACGGCGACGTGGTGATGGTGCCGATCCGCTCCGGTGTCGGCGCCCGCCTCGGCATCAATGTCGGCTACCTGAAGTTCACCCAGGAACCGACCTGGAACCCCTTCTGAGGGCCGAAAACCACGCAAAAACCCTTCAGGATACGTTCAGCCGCCGTTCATCGCGGCGGCGCGAGCGTGTCGGATCGGTGTCGTTTCCGTGCTAGGCTCATCGTGACCGCGTCCCCGACTTCCGGTAAGGTTACGACCTGACAAGCATGGCCGGGGGCGGCCATTGCTGCGATCCTGGTGGTGCGCGAAGACCCGGGACCGCGCGTGCCGGTGGCGGAGTTGAGTTATGGTCATTGAAAACGTTATGTATTTTGTGCTCGGCCTGCTCGTGGCCGGGCTGTTGGCGTTGATCATCCTGCCCGCCGTGTGGCGCCGTGCGGTGCGCCTAACCAAGAAGCGCATCGAAGCCGCGACGCCCATGACCATGGCCGAGTTCCGCGCTGACAAGGACCAGCTCCGCGCCGAATTCGCCTTGTCCACCAGACGCTTGGAGATGAACGTCGAGGCCCTGCGCCGCCGCCTCTCCGACCAGTTACGCGACATCAATCGCAAGAAGAACGAACTCGGCGGCATCAAGGGCGAGCGCGACAGCCACCTGCAGGTGGTCCGCGAACTCGAGGAACGCGAGGCCGAAGCCCGCCGCCGCATCCTCGAACTGGAGAAGGAAGGCGCCGATATCGCGCAGAAGCTGCGTATGCGCGACAGGGAGTTGGGCGAGAAATCCAGCCAGCTCGACGCCGCCCGCCAGAGCCTGCGCGGCAGCGCCCCGCGCCCCTTCGCCCTCGAAGGCAAAGCCCTCAGCGGCGACTACAATGCCGACGTCGACGAGTTGCTGCAGTTCCTCGAGATCGAAAAGAAGCGCTCCGAGTTCCTCGAAACCCAGAACCGCACCCTCATCGAAAATCTGGAAAGTTCCGGCAGGAGCGCCAGTGAAGCGCAGGCCGTGGCCACGGAACTTCGCGAGAAGCTCGCCAAGCGCGACGATGCCGCCACCGACGCCCAGACCGAGCTAGCGACCGCCGAAGCGCGCATCGCCGACGCCGAGAGCCGCGTCTCGACCCTGCTGGCCGAGACCACCAAGCTGGTCGGCGACGGCGAGGAAAAGCGCGACATGCTGCTGGCCGAAAAGCTCGGCCTCGAAGAGGAAATGGAAAAGCTCCGCGCCAAGGTGGCGAGCGTCGAAGACACCGTGATGGCCGACTGGGACACCGACCGCATCGAGCAGTCGCACCTGCGCGAGCGCCTCAACGACATCGCCTCGGACGTCAGCCGCCTCGTCTACGCCCTTGAGGGCAACGGACCAGTGGACGAGGAAGAGAGCCTCGCGGCGCGGATGCAGAAATTCGTCGACGCCGAGGCGGAAGCTGCCCCGGTTCGCGGCCCCAATGCCCGGAAGGGCAACGCCCCAGAGGGCCAGGCCGTCTCCGACCGCCTCAAGGCGCTGCAGGAACTGCGGAACGACAACTAGGGGCGGCTACTCGCTGACGACGGGAATCTCGCGGATCATTTCGCCGGATTTGCCGTCGAAGATGCGCACGCTGGTCATCGCGCCGAGCTTGTAGGTGACGGTGACGCGGCCATCCGCCGCGACGGCCGAGATGACGTCGCCGCCCGTGGGGATTTTCAGCGCCGCGATGACATAGTCGCCGCCGGCTTTGCTGTCGCTCTGCGATGCGCGGTAGACAAGCGCGCCGCCGATGGCGATAAGGCCGACCACCAATAGCCCGATCGACACCATGAAGGACTTGCGCGCCCGGTTCAGCACCGCTCGCGCTTCCGGAGTCAGTTCCGGGGTGGTTTCGGGTTTGTCTTGAGGATCGCTCATGCAGGATATTTCCGGCGAGGAACAGGAGTGGCAGTTGCTGGTCGATGCCGCCGACGCCGGCAGCCGGCTTGATGCCGCACTCGCCCGTGCCGTGCCGGTCTTCTCGCGCAACCGGATCAAGGACCTGATACTGGCCGGCAGCGTCGTGATCAATGGGCGAACCGTTACGGAGCCCAAATACAAGCTGCGCGATGGCGAGGAAGTCACGCTCCTGGCGCCTGAGCCGATCGAGGCCGACCCGACCCCCGAGAACATCCCGCTCGATATTCTCTACGAGGACGACCAGCTCATCGTCATCAACAAGCCGGTCGGCCTGGTGGTGCATCCGGCGCCCGGCAACTACAGCGGAACCCTGGTCAACGCCCTGCTCTACCATTGCGGCGACAGCCTGCAGGGTATCGGCGGCGTCAAGCGGCCGGGCATCGTCCACCGCCTCGACAAGGATACCTCGGGCGTGATGGTCGCGGCCAAGACCCAGCAGGCGCATAACCACCTCGCGGCGCAATTCGCCGACCATGGGCGCACCGGCCCGCTGCACCGCGCCTACCTGGCCTTTGCCTGGGGCCGCACCCAGCAAGCCTCGGGGACGGTGGAGGCGCCACTCGGCCGCGATCCGAACAACCGGCTGAAGCAGGCGGTGCGCAAGGACGGCCGCGAGGCCATCACCCATTATGCGGTCGAGGCCCGCTTCGGCGACGAGGGCTGGGATATCACCCGCATCCGCTGCGAACTCGAGACCGGGCGCACCCACCAGATCCGCGTCCACATGGCCCATATCGGCCACCCGCTGGTCGCCGACCTTGTCTACGGCTCCGGCTTTGCCACCAAGGTCAACCGCCTGCCCGATGCAGCCAAAGCGGCTGTTGCCGCGTTGGGGCGGCAGGCGTTGCACGCCGCTGAACTCGGCTTCGAGCACCCGGTGACGGGCGAGGAAATGCAATTCGAGGCCCCGTTACCGCCTGATCTTGAGGCGCTCGAGGCCGCCATCGAACCTTTCGATCGGGCCTTCGCCCGCTAGCAAGGTTCACGCAACCTTCGGGGCGTACCAACGTTCTCATCAAGGGTTGGTGGGCCTTATCAAGGCTCATTTTCGACCTATATATGCCAGACAGTCAGCCGTGTGCCGGACTGGACACGGCTGCTTATCTGCCCGTGATACGGGGGAAAGACGAGGGTGCATCATGGCCCAGACAAATCTGCCAATTCTTTCGGCTGAGGGTGGACTCAGCCGCTATCTCCAGGAAATTCGTAAGTTTCCGATGCTTGAGCCTGACGAGGAATACATGCTCGCCAAGCGCTACAAGGAGCATCAGGATCCCGGCTCCGCCCAGAAGCTCATCACATCGCATTTGCGTCTCGTGGCGAAGATCGCCATGGGCTATCGCGGCTATGGCCTGCCCATCTCCGAGGTGATCTCGGAGGGGAATGTCGGCCTGATGCATGCGGTGAAGCGTTTCGAGCCCGAGAAGGGCTTCCGCCTCGCGACCTACGCGATGTGGTGGATCCGGGCCGCCATTCAGGAATACGTGCTGCGTTCGTGGTCGCTGGTGAAGATCGGCACCACCGCCGCGCAGAAGCGACTGTTCTTCAACCTGCGCAAGATCAAGGGGCAGATCGCCGCCCTCGATGACGGCAACCTGCACCCCGACCAGATCAAGCAGATCGCAACGACCCTCCACGTCACCGAGAACGACGTGGTGTCGATGAACCAGCGCCTTTCGGGCGATGCTTCGCTCAACGCGCCGATGCGCGCCGACGAAGGCGCCTCGGAGTGGCAGGACTGGCTGGTCGACGATACGCCGGACCAGGAGACCACCCTCGGCGAGACCGAGGAATTCTCCGAGCGCATGGGGCTGCTCACCAACGCGATGAGCGATCTCAACGAGCGCGAGAAGGCCATCTTCCAGGCCCGCCGCCTCCGCGACGAGCCAGCGACGCTCGAAGAGCTGGCGCAGGAATACAATGTCAGCCGCGAGCGTATCCGGCAGATCGAAGTCCGCGCCTTCGAGAAGGTGCAGGAAGCCGTGCAGAAGGCCGCCCACGCCAAGTCGCGCGAAGCTGCCCTCTGAACCATCGGCCGATAGAATGAGAAGGGCCCCGGCATCACCGGGGCCCTTCGTTTTTCAGCCGTTGAGCTCGGCGCCGTTTGCCGGCGCCGCCTCGCGGCGGGGCGGCTGCGCCCAGGCGAACTGCCCCTCGCCCCATTTGGCGAACCGCGCCAGCAGTGCGTCGCGCGCCCGCATCCCGGCCGAACCGGCTGTCTTCCTGGTGTCGCGGATCAGGTAGGCGAACGCCAGCCGCTGGTCGTCCCGCTGCGCCCAGCCGACGAACCATCCGGTCTGCCGCCGCGAGCTGAACGTGCCATCGGCATTGCGCTCGTAGTAGGTGCCGGTCTTGCCCGAGACGGTCCACTTGCCGGCCTCGAACTTGGGCATGATCGCGACCACCGCCGCCTGCGCCGCCGCCGACGCCGGCAGGTCGCCCGCCAGCAAGCGCCGCACGAACCGCACCTGCTCCCCCGGGCTGATCAGCAGCGAGGAGTTGATCCACGAGCGGGTGAGGCCGTTGTCCTTGCCCGGATCGCCGGAGATGTCGGCGTTGCCGTAGTCGAAATCGGTGACATATTTCTGGAAACGCTCGGCGCCGAGCTTTTCGACCAGCACCCGCGAGTACCACAGCACCGAATCGCGCAGCCAACTCGCCGGCGTGGTCGTCACTCGCCAGTCCGCCCGATCCGCCTTGTACTCGGCGAGGTAGGGCCAGGCCGGCTCCTCGGCGCCGGTCAGGATCCCGGCATCGAACCCCATTACTGCCAGGGTCATCTTGAACGTCGAGGCCGGCGAGGTCGGGGTGCCGCAACCGCCACCCTCCTGGAGTCGAACGGCCCCGCTTTCCGCGTCGACGATCAACGTGCACACGACTTCAGCCCGGCTCGCCGACACGGCGGCAAGGCTCAGCAATACTGCTGCAATCAGAACTTTCACGAATTGCCCCAACGTCTTAAAGGCCGGGACATGGCATCGCGATGGTGGCGGAATTTCGCCGGGCAGGGTTGGTCCGCAGACTTTGTGGAGGTCGAAGCAGCTTTTTACCGCTTCTCAAGCAGCAGCTTTGCGATCAGTTGCGCCAGGTATTTCCGCGGCAGGATCAGCAGGTACGGCGCATGCACCCCCTCCTCCGGCACGATCTTGAACGGCCCGGTCAGCGCCTCGTTCGAAGTGCCTGTCCGCACTCCCGGCGCGAGCTTCACCGCATCGAGCGGATACTTCAGCCCCTCGGAGCTCCAGAACGTCACCGGCGCCAGCGGATGGATCGACACGCGCTCACCCGGATCGACCGTGAATGAGAAAGACTTGGTCAGCGGCAGCGCCACGTCTTCTTCATCCACCAGGACGATCTTGCGCTTGGCCGCATACTTGGTGACCGCGTCGAGCGCCGCCAGCGTGTGGTCGAAGCGTCGCCCGGTCATCCCCAGCGCCACCGTCACCGGGGCGCGGGTCGAATAGAGCGCCTTCTCGAAATCGGTGGTTTCCTGCTCGGCGATCTGCATCAGCCGGGTCTTGCCGAGCCACGAGTGCGGGTTCTTGAGCGAGTCGAAATCGCCGATGATCAGCTCGGGTTTCAGCCCGGCTTCGACGATCTGGTCTGCTCCGCCGTCCGCCCCCACCAGGTGGCCGCCTGAGGCATAGAGCTCGCGCAGGAGGTCGAAATCGACCGTCCCGCCGCCAACGATGACCATAAGGTCGTCAAAGACCGCAACGGAAGTCTGGGGGGCACGTGCTTGCACGGAGGGAAAACTCTGTCTATCTGTCAGCTGTCTCGCTGGGGTGTTCCGGATCTTCCGGAGCTGAGAGTTACCCATTGAACCTGAACCAGGTCATGCTGGCGGAGGAAGTTCGAGATGGCAAGGGCGCGCAGGCGTCCGACCCATGCACGTCCCCCTTCATTCACATGGCCGCAACCGAAGGGAACGATATGCGCTCGTTCGCACGCTTCGCGTTGGCGGCAGTCATCTGCGCCACCGCCCTGCCTGTCCTCGCCGAGGACAAGCCGGTCCTCAACGTCTACACCTATGACAGCTTCGCCGCCGAGTGGGGGCCCGGCCCGGCCTTGAAGGCCGGTTTCGAGAAGACCTGCGGCTGCACCGTCGAATTCACCACCGCCGAAGACGCCATCTCGACGCTGCGCAAGGTGCAGCTCGAGGGTGCCGCCACCAAGGCGGACGTCGTCGTCGGCCTCGACACCGCCACCTCCGGCGAAGCCCGTGCCACCGGGCTGTTCGCGCCACACGGGCTGACCCTCGAGGGTGTCACGCTGCCGTGGAGCGACGCCGAATTCGTGCCGTTCGACTACGGCTACTTCGCCTATGTCTACAACAAGCAGAAGACGCCCAACCCGCCGACCTCGTTCGAAGAGCTCATTGCGCTGCCCGCGAGCTTCAAGATCGTGATCGAGGATCCGCGTTCTTCGACGCCAGGGTTGGGCAACGTGCTCTGGGTACAGGCAGCCTATGGCGACCGCGCGCCCGAGATCTGGAAGGGCCTGAAGCCGCACGTCCTCACCATGACGCGTGGCTGGTCCGAAGCCTACGGCCTGTTCCTCGACGGCCAGGCGGACATGGTGCTGAGCTACACCACCTCGCCCGCCTACCACGCCATCGCCGAAAAGGACGACAAGTACGGCTACGCACCGTTCACGGAAGGCTTCGTGCCGCAGGTGGAAGTGGCCGGGCTGACCAAGAGCGCCGACCAGGCGGAACTCGGCAAGGCCTTCCTCGCCTATCTCGTGACTCCCGAGGCTCAGAAGGTGATCCCGACCACCAACTGGATGTATCCGGTGATCGACATCGGCGCCGACCTGCCCGCCGATTTCGGCAAGCCGCCGGAAAAGGTGCTGCCGGTCGACGAGGCCGCGCTTGCCGCCAACGGCCGGGCCTGGGTCGATGCTGCTCTCGCCGCGCTCCAGTAACCTGGTCCTGCCCCATCGCCCGCTCCGGCTCATCGCCGGGGCGGGCATCGCGCTGGCCATTGCCGGGCTGGTGGCGCTGGTGCTGCTGGCCATCCTGGCCACGGCTGCCGGTGAACCGGCGGCTCATCAGTCCAGCGTCGATGTCTGGCATCTCGTGTCGATGACCAGCATCCAGGCCGGGCTCACCACCATCCTGTCGCTGCTGGTCGGCACCGCTTTGGCCTGGGCGCTGAACCGCCTGCGTTTCCCCGGCCGCGACCTGATCGTCGGGTTGTTCGCCTCGGCCATCGTCACCCCCGGGCTGATCGTCGCCTTCGGGCTGCTATCGGTGTGGGGCCGTGCCGGCTGGGTCAACCAGACCGCACTGGCGCTGACCGGGCACCCGCTGGAGGTGCCGCTGTTCGGCCTCGGCGGCATCCTCGCCGCCCACGTCATCCTCGATGGCGCCTTCGCCGCCCGCATCCTCCTGGCCCGGCTCGACGCCATTCCCGAAAAGCGGCTGAAGACCGGCCAGAGCCTCGGCCTCGGCGCCTGGCAGCGCTTCTCGGTGATCGATTGGCCGATGCTGCGCCCCACCCTGCCCGGGCTCGCAGCAATCATCTTTCTCCTCGCTTTCACCAGCTTCCCGATCGTCTTGCTGCTCGGCGGCGGCCCGGCCAACCAGACGCTCGAGGTCGCGATCTACGCCGCGGTGCGGCTCGATTTCGACCTGCGCGGCGCGGTGACGTTGGCGCTGGTGCAGATCGGCATTTGTTCGGCCATCATCATCGCAGCCTCCGCCTTCGCTCCGATCTCGGCCAGCACTGGCGGCTCCACCCCACCGAGTTGGCGCGACCGGTCAACGGCCCGCGCCGCCCAATGGGCGGTGCTCGTCGTCAGCATCGTCGGCTTCGCGCTGCCGCTCGTCGCCATCCTCATCGACGGCATCGGCTCGGGCATCGTCGATGTCACCAGCCGCGCGAGCTTCTGGAAGGCGCTGGGCACCAGCCTCGCGCTCGGCTCTGGCTCGGCGCTGCTGACCCTGCTTTTGGCGCTTGGCATCGGCATGGGCCGCGCCGCCTCGGGTATCCCGCTAGTCCGCGTCGGCATCGGCGCGCCGGCCTACGCTTATCTCGCCGTACCCGCCGTGGTGCTGTCGCTCGGCGCGTTCCTCCTCGTGCGCAACGCCGGGATGATGCCGGAGGCGGCGGCCCCAGTGGTGGTGCTGCTCGCCAATGCGCTGCTGTCCCTGCCCTTCGCGCTCGCGACGCTGGCTCCCCCGCTCGATGCCATCGCCGAGCGCCGTGGCCGGCTGATCCGCTCGCTCGGGCTCACCGGCTGGCAGCAGTTCGTTGCGGTTGAGTGGCCGCTGATCGGACGCGAGGCGGGCGTGGTACTGGCGCTGGCGTTCTGTTTCTCGCTCGGTGATCTCGGGGTCATCGCACTGTTCGGCACCGAGGATTTCGCCACCCTGCCGCTGCTCATGTACCGGGCGCTTGGCGCCTATCGCAGCAACGACGCCGCCACTATCGCGGCGCTGATGCTGGTGATCACCATCGCCGCCTTCGTGCTGCTGCCGAAGCTGTTTGGAAAGCTCACCGATGCTCGAAGCTGAACACCTGACCTTCACGCATCCGGGGGCGACCAGGCATTTCGACCTGAGCTTTTCGGCAAAGCCCGGAGAGATCACTGCCGTAAGCGGCCAGTCCGGCGCAGGCAAATCGACGCTGCTCGACCTGATCGCCGGTTTCCTCGCCCCCACCGGCGGGACGCTCAAGCTCGACGGCCGCGACCTGCTGCCGCTTCCCCCTGAGGAACGGCCGATCTCCATCCTGTTCCAGTCGGAAACGCTATTCGAGCACCTCAGCGCGTACCAGAACCTGGAGCTCGGACTGCCACGCAACTCAGCCGACCGGCAAGTCCAGGTGGCCGCGGCGCTGGCAGAAGTCGGGCTGCCCGGCGTGCTGAAGCAGCGCGCCGACACCCTCTCCGGCGGTGAGAAGCAGCGCGTGGCACTGGCCCGCACCCTGCTGCGCAACCGGCCGGTGCTGTTGCTGGACGAGCCGTTCTCGGCGCTCGACGACGAGACCCGCGGCACTATCCGCACGCTGGTCAAATCCCTGACCGAGCGCCACGGCTGGATCACCCTGCTGGTCAGCCATCACGTCGACGATGTCGAGGCCCTGGCGGCCAAACGCTATCACCTGGCGGATGGAAAGTTGGCGCAGAGCTAGCAGTGCCAAAAAGAAAACGCCCGGACCAGGCCGGGCGTCTTGAACTCTGGGCGAACCCCGATCAGTTCGTCGCGGTCTTGTTCCAGGCGCCGACGACTTCGGCGAACATCGTCTCGGCCGCGGCGTCCTTTTCGAGCGTGATGATCGCCCGCTTGCCGGTCGCGTAGATGAGCGCGAGATCCATCCACTTGCGCGAGGTCAGCAGGTTGCTGTTGGCCGTGACGTCGGCTGGCGAGGCGCTGAGCGCGAACAGGAACGAGTTGCCGACGACCCGAGCCGAGGCGCCAACCAGCGGTGTGCCCTGCACCAGTTCTTCGTTCTTCAGCAGCACGCCGGGCAGGCCGGCGATCGAACCGCCGATGAAGCTGTCGGTCACCCGGAAGTTCACTTCCATCAAGTGGCTGGCCGGCAGGCTGGCATCGGAGTTCTTGCGGATCAGCACGTCAACGGCGAGGTTCCGCGCCGGGATGTTCGCCTTGCCGATCAGTGTCGGCAGGCCCATCTCGTCGGTCCCCTTGCTCCACTCGACCGTGCCCGAGAACGGCACGGCGCCTGTGGTGCCGCCATCCGAGGCCTCGAGCAGCAGGGACTGGCTGCCGGCGAGGCTGGCCGGATCGACCGAAGCTCCGGCCTGATCGGTAGCCGCGGCGGTCGCGGTATCGGCGCCCAGCCGCTCGGACGAGGGCTCGACCAGCGGCAGTGCCTGGGTCTCGGCCACCGGAGCGGGCTCGGAACCGAGACGATCCTCGGTGCCGAGTTCTGCGGTCGGCGCAACGCTTTCGGCCGGCGTCGCGGTATTGCCGACGCCAGTGGCCGGCGTATCCGTTGCGGCGTCAGTGGAGGTCGAAGGCGTAACCACGGCCTGCTGCGTCGTCGGCGCACCGCGCCCAAACATCGCATCGAGGTCGATGAAGCCTTCACGCCAGGCCCAGAAGCCGGCGCCACCGGCGCCGATCAACAGCACGGCGAAAACGATAAGGAAGATCGTGACGGCGCCGAGGCCACGGCGCTCGTCCTCGGCCCGGGCCCGCGGGAAGCTGGGCTCGGCCTCACGGCGCTGCTTGCCGCGCGGCTCGCGTGCGTCACGGGCAAACACGCTGGCCTTGGCTGCCTTACCCTCGCGCTGCGACCGCGACACGGCCGGTGCGTCGGCCCGCAGGATCGATGGCGCAAAGCCGTTCTTGTGCGCCGGCTGCTCGTCGGCTTCGTCCTCGAACTCACCGTAACCGTTGCCGTTGGTCATCCCTCCGTCGAGATCACCATCGCCGCGTGCCTCGCGGTCGAGCGTCGCAATGGCGCGATCGATCGCGCCCTGCGGATCGGCCGGCGGAGCTTCCACCTCGACTTCGCGCACTGCCGACATGGCAGCGGCAATCGGCGGCTCGTTGAACAACGCCATCGGCTCCGCCACCTGGCGCGCCGCGGCCTGGCCACTCCGGCCTGCCGGCTCAAGGCGCGGCGACGGCAGCTCGCGGCGCGGCTCGAATACCGGTCCACGTGCCGCGCCACCAATCGGGGCGCCGAAGGCAGTGTTGCCGGTGCGGCTTTTGGCTGCCTCGGCACGAGCGACGATCGACGGCAATGGCGAACGCCCGGCGGGCGACTTGGCGGGGACCACGGAGCGGACCGGCGCCTGGCGCTGCGGCTGCTCGACTTCGTCCTCATCCTCGTCCGGCTGCACCGGGGCAGCCAGCTGCGGCTGCGGCCGCTGCGGCGGCACCAGCTTGGGCACCGGCTTGCCCATAGGCTTGGCATCGGGCCGGACGATCGAGCGCGAGCGATCCGACGACTCGGTCTGCTCGGCATTGGCGGCGGCGATGATCTCTTCGATCGAGCCGCCCGGTGGCAGCGGCCGCGGTGGCTCCTTGGCGCTTTGCGGCGCCGCCTTGGCGACCGGCTTGGCCAGCGCTGCGGGCGCCTTCTTGGCCGGCGCCTCGAAATACACCGGCGGCGGGGGCGGATTGTCTTCCTTGCTCGAGCCGAGCCCGGCGATCACTGCCTCGCTGGCTTCCTGCTCGACCTGGCGGATGCAATCTTCGAGCTGCAGGCGGTGAGCGGTGATGTCGCGGGCGGCCAATGGCGGATTAATGGCGCGCAACTGCCCGACGAGGGCAGCGCGTGCCTTCTCGTATACCGCGCGACGCGCGGCCCCATTGTTCTCCGGCAGAGCTTCTACCGCCCTACGTAACAGCTCTTTGTAGTCCGCCATTCGCTAAACGACATCCGTAATTTTGGAGGCATGTTCTAACGAAAAAAACTCAGTCTTGGAACGGGTCCTGCACCAGAATGGTATCCAGCCTCTCAGGACTGGTGGAGAGCATGGCGACCGGCGCCCCGATCAGCTCCTCTATGTACCTGACGTACTTAACCGCCTGTGCCGGGAGTTCCGACCAGCTTCTCGCCCCTGCCGTAGTTTCCGACCACCCCTCTAGGGTTTCGTAAATCGGCTTAACAGCAGCTTGTGCTCCCATTGAGGCAGGCAAGTAGTCAATTCTTTGACCGTCGAGCTCATAGGCCACGCACACTTTGAGCTCTTTGAGGCCGTCTAGAACATCCAGTTTCGTCAACGCGATGCCGTTTATCCCCGACGTTCTCACGGTCTGACGCACCAGCACAGCGTCAAACCACCCGCAACGGCGCGGCCGGCCGGTGTTTACGCCGACTTCGCGACCAACAGTCGACAGGTGCCGGCCGATTTCATCATCGAGTTCGCACGGGAACGGGCCCTCGCCGACGCGGGTGGTGTAGGCCTTGGTAATCCCCAGCACATAGCCGATCGCCGTCGGGCCGAGACCCGAGCCGGCCGCCGCCTGCCCCGCCACGGTGTTCGAGGAGGTGACGAACGGATAGGTACCGTGATCGTTGTCGAGCAGCGCACCCTGTGCCCCCTCGAACAGGATGCGAGCGCCCGAGCGCCGCTTTTCGTCGAGCAACCGCCAGACCTGGTCGACGTAAGGCAGGATCTTGTCGGCGACTTCCATCAGCTCGTCGTAGAGCGCCTGAGCCGAGAGCTCGGCCATGCCCATGCCGCGGCGCAGCGCATTGTGGTGCCCGAGCAGCCGCTCGATCTTGGGCATCAGCGTATCGGGTTCGCTGAGGTCGCAGACACGGATCGCACGGCGACCGACCTTGTCTTCATAGGCCGGGCCAATGCCGCGACGGGTGGTGCCGATCTTCAGCCCGGAATTGCCGCTCTCGCGCACCGCGTCGAGCTCGCGATGAAGGCTGAGGATCAGCGGCGCATTGTCGGCGATCTTCAGGACCTCGGGGGTGACGTCGATGCCCTGGGCGCCGATCTTTTCGACTTCCATGACGAAATGATGCGGATCGACCACCACGCCGTTACCGATCACGCTCAGCTTGCCGCGCACCACGCCCGAGGGCAGCAGCGCCAGCTTGTAGCTCGTCCCGTCGATCACCAGCGTATGACCGGCATTGTGACCGCCCTGATAGCGCACCACCACGTCGGCACGCTCACTGAGCCAGTCGACGATCTTGCCTTTGCCTTCGTCACCCCACTGGCTGCCGACGACGATCACATTTGCCATGCGCTTATTGCCCCTCAGGAAGCGGCAGCCCGGCCGGGCCTGGTGCCGGCGGACCGCAAAGATCAGTTTCGATTTCGCTGCAAGCTGACCGGGCGACTCCCAATGGGGAAGTCCGAGGTAGTTGCGGACGTCCTTTAGAGCAGTCCTTCTCAGATGACAAATCCCGTTCCGTCGCACCCCCTAGCAATCACGGATGGTCACACCCATGTTACCGCAACCCAGCGCGCCAACACGAGAACCTGAGGTCAGGATTATGCCCCTCTCGACTGCCGCGAATACCCTACGCCTGCCCGCCGGATCCACCGGCCGGGTCATCACCGCAACTGATTCCGACTACGACAAGACCCGCGCCGTCATGTATGGCGGCTGTGACAAACGCCCCGGCGCCATCGTCCGCGTAGCTGATGCCGCCGACATCTCCGCGGCTATCGCCTACGCCAGAGACAGCGGGCTCGAGCTTGCCGTGCGCAGCGGCGGCCACAGCGGCGCCGGCCACTCGACGACGCAAGGCGGCCTCGTCATCGATGTTCGTGATCTCACCGAAATCGACATCGACCCCGCCACGCGCACGGTCTGGGTCGGCGCCGGTGTCACCGCCATCGCACTGACCGAGGCCCTCGCCCCGCACAACCTTATCGTCGGCTTCGGCGATGCCGGTACGGTCGGGATCAGTGGCATCACCCTGGGCGGTGGCGTCGGCTACCTGGCCCGCAAGTACGGCCTTTCAATCGACTCGCTGCTCGCCGTTGAGCTCGTCACCGCCGACGGGAAGCTCCTGCTCGCCGATGAAGCCAACCACCCGGAGCTGTTCTGGGCCCTGCGTGGTGGCGGCGGCAATTTCGGCGTGGTCACTCGGCTGAAGTTCCAGTTGCACCCCCTGCCCGCCTTCACCGGCGGCATGCTGGTGCTCCCGGCGACCGCCAAAACCATTGCCGGCTTCGTCGCCGCAGCGAAGGCGGCGCCCGAGGAGCTCTCGAGCATCGCCAATGTCATGCCGGCTCCGCCGATGCCGTTCCTCCCCGCCGAGCAGCACGGCAAGATGGTGATCCTTGCCATGCTCGCCTTTGCCGGTGAGCCCGAGGCGGCCGAGAAAGCCCTCGCCCCGTTCCGCGCCCTCGCCGCGCCACTGGCCGATTTCGTCAAGCCGGGGCCATACGCCAGCATGTATCCGCCCGAGGATCCAGACTACCACCCGACCGCGACGGCGCTGAACCTGCTTGTCGACCACATCGGAACCCCGGAAGCGGAGACGATCATCGGCTATCTCGAGGAGTCCGACGCGAGCCTCCGCGTCTGCCAGATCCGCGTGCTCGGCGGCGCTGTCGGACGAGTGGCCCCCGCGGCCACTGCTTATGCGCACCGCAAAAGCCCGATCATGCTCAACGTCGCCGCCTTCTACGACGGCGAGGCGGACAAGCCCACCAAGGAAGCCTGGGTGGCCGACTTCTCTAAAGCGCTCAACCAGGGCGATGACGGCGCCTACGTCAACTTCGTCGCCGACGAGGGCCCGGCACGCACCCGCGCCGCCTATCCCGGCGACACCTGGGACCGGCTGAGACAGGTGAAGCGGGCTTTTGACCCGGAGAACCTGTTCCGGCTCAACCAGAATATCCCGCCGGCCTGAGGCCGCTCGCGCCCGGGTGTCCCAGCGCATCCGGGCGCGCCGAACATTCCTGATCCGGCGCTGAGCGGCGCATTCATTTGCCGTTCAATCCGCCGCCCCTAGAGGCCTGCGCTCCAACGCAAACCTCAGCGAGATTTCAGGGAATGGACAAACGCTTTCCGCTCGAAGACCAGATCGACATGCTGGCTTCGAGCCTGCGCGGCCGGGTGATCACAGCCCGCGAAGCCGCCTATGACGAGGTGCGCACCGTCGCCCTCGGTAACTTCGACCGGCGCCCGGCGGCGGTGATCCGTGTCGCCAACGTTGCGGACGTGGCGGCAGTGATCAACTTCGCCCGCGCCACCGATCTCGAGCTGGCGGTTCGCAGCGGCGGCCACAGCGTCGGTGGCCATAGCGGCACCGATGGCGGGCTGGTCATCGACCTGCGCGACCTCAACGGCATCGAGGTCGACGCCGAGACGAGCACCGTCTGGGCGGGCACCGGTCTCACTTCGGGCGAAGTAACCCGTGCCGTCGAGCAGCACGGCCTGATCGTCGGCTTCGGCGATTCCGGCACCGTCGGCATCGGTGGCCTGACGCTCGGCGGCGGCATCGGCTACATGGTGCGCAAGCACGGCCTCACCATCGACTCCCTGCTGGCGGCCGAAGTGGTGACGGCGTCCGGCGACATCCTGATCGCCGACGAGACCAACCACCCCGACCTGTTCTGGGCGCTGCGTGGCGGCGGCGGCAATTTCGGCGTGGTGACGCGGCTGAAGTTCAAGCTCAACCCGCTCCCGTCCTTCGTCGGCGGTCCGCTTGTGCTGCCGGCGTCGGCCGAGAACGTCGCGAAGTTCGCGGCGCTGGCCGATGCTGCACCGGATGCGCTTTCCACCATCGCCATGGTGATGCCCGTCCCACCGGTGCCGTTCGTGCCGGCCGAATACCATGGCAAGCTGGCGCTAATCGGCATGATGGCCTTCTCGGGCACGCCCGAAGCCGCGGCGCTCGCCCTGGCGCCGTTCCGCGCCATCGCTGCGCCGATCGCCGACCTGGTGCGGCCGGCGCCCTACTCCAGCATGTACGCCATGGATCCGCCGCCCGAGATGCGCCCGGCGGTGTCGTGTCGCTCGCGCTTCGTCGATCATGTCAGCGTCGAGACCGGCGCAAAGATGCTGGCGGCGCTCGAGGCCTGTCCGAGCCCGATGAAGATGGGCCAGATCCGCGTCCTCGGCGGCGCATATTCGCGGGTCGCCACCGAGGCGACGGCCTTCGCGCACCGGCGGAGCAAGATCATGGTGGCCTTCCTCGCCATGTATGAGGGCGGCGCCGACGTCACGGCCCACTTCGACCGCTGGGCAACCGACGCCATCGGCACCGTGCAGCAGGACAACTCCGTCGCCTACGTCAACTTCCTCGGCATCGAGGGCGGCGAAGGCCTGCGCGCGGCCTATCCCGGCTCGACCTGGGACCGGCTGCGGAAGATCAAGGCCAAGTATGACCCTGAGAACCTGTTCCGGCTCAATCAGAACATCCCGCCGGCCGCCTGACGGGCTGGCGCGACGCACCAAGGCTGACTAAGTTCGCGCCTTCTTCGGCCGCCGCCCACCAGGTGGCGGCCGATGCCCGAACCAGACGGCCCATATGACCAACTCTTCTGCCACGACCGGCGCCCGGGCGTTCCACGCCCTGATGGATCGCCCCTACCTGATCCTCGTCCTCACCACGCTGTTCTGGGGTGGTAATGTCGTGGCCGGCAAGCTTGCCGTCGGCCACATCGATGCGCACTCGCTGATGATCCTGCGCTGGACTGGCGCGCTGCTGCTGGTGCTGCCCTTTGCCATCGGCCCGCTCAAGCGCGACTGGCCGGTGATCCGCGCCAAGTGGTGGCTCTATCTGTTCTATGGCGCTGTCGGCTTCGCCACTTTCAACGTGCTGGTCTACGTGGCCGCCTACTACACCTCGGGCGTCAACACCTCGCTCGAGCAGGTGGCGGTCAACATCTTCGTCATCATCCTCAACTTCGCGCTGTTCCGCACCCGGGTGCGCAGCCTGCAATTGCTCGGCGTGCTGATCACCATCCTCGGCGTCGCGATCATCGCCACCCACGGCGACCTCGCCCGCATCCTGAAGCTGGAAGTGAACTTCGGCGACCTACTGGTGATCCTCGCCTGCTTCGCCTACGCCATCTATTCGATCGCGCTGCGCTGGCGCCCGCAGACCCACTGGCTGAGTTTCCTCGCCGCCACCTGCACCGGCGCCATCATCGCCTCGCTCGTCTACCAGGCCACCCTCGGCAACGGCACCGCGGCTCTCCCCGCCAACCTCGCCGCCATCGACATGCAGGGCTGGCTGATCGCCGCCTACACGGTGATCTTCCCCTCGGTGATCTCGCAATTGCTCTACGTCCGCGGCGTCGAACTCATCGGCTCCAACCGCGCCAGCCTGTTCGTCAACCTGATCCCGCTGTTCGGCACCGTGGGCTCGGTGATCGTGCTGGGTGAAGCATTGCAGCCGTTCCATCTCGTCGCGGCGGTACTGGTGGCCGCTGGCATCGTGCTGGCCGAGTTCTCCGCGCGCCGGGGTCAACCGGCCGCCTAGCCGTTCGCCAGCGAGGCCAACAGCGCCGCCGTCTCGGCATCCGCCGGGAGGAACGCCTCGATCACCAGTTCGCTGAGGGTGATCTCGGTGGGCGTGCCGAACACCGTGGTGGTGGAGATGAAGCTGGCGACGGCGTCGCCGAAGCGCATCTTCATCGGCACGAATACGCCGCCATGCTCGTCGCGACCTTCGTGGCCGGCGGGGATGCCGGTGATCTCGCGCAGCTCTTCGAGCAGGTCGGCGATGACGGGATCGCCGCTGGCTTCGAGCTGGGCGGCGACCCGGCGCAGGATGTCGCGGGCCCATTCGTCGTGGTTGACGATCAGCTTTCCCAGCCCCTCCGGGTGGAGGCTGAGGCGAAGCACGTTGATTGGCTCCTGCAGCAGCTCGGGATTGGTGACCTGAGCCAGGAACGGCGCCGCGGCGGCATTGGCCGACACCAGGTTCCAGCCCCGGTCGACGGCGATCGCGAGGTATGGCTCGTAGGCCTTGAGCACCAGATCCACCGCAGCGCGCGCCGGCGCCAGATCTGGGTGATCGAGCCGCCGCTCCGGGTAGACCGGCGCGTAGCCCGCTGCCAGCAGCATCAGGTTGCGTATCCGCAGCGGCACGCCGAGGCCGGACGCGATGCGCAACACCACCTCGCGGCTCGGGCTCGAGCGGCCGCTTTCGATGAAGCTGAGGTGTTTCTGGCTGAGCTCGATCTCGAGCGAGAGCGCCAGCTGGCTGAAGCGCCGATGCTGCCGCCAGTCGCGGATGTAGTCACCGATGGAACGGTCGGAGGCCGTGGCTTGTGCGTGTGGTCATGTCCAGGACCCTACCCGGTCGCGTCGTCGGTTCAATTACCTCTGCGTTAGTTGAGATGAGGAAGCGGGAGGTAGAAATATGTCGCCGTCACTCACGAACCCCGACGGAGAAACCGAAATGAACTTCATCCGCTTTGCCCTCGTTGCTGATGCCGTTGCGACCGTTGCCACCGGCGCACTGCTTGCCGTCGGCGGCAGCCTTCTCGCCGACCTGACCGGCCTGCCGGCAACCGCGACGCTGCCGCTCGGCCTGTTCCTCATCGCCTTTGCCGCGTTCGTCGGCTGGGTCGGCATGCAGCAGCAGACGCCGCGCAGTGCCGCGATGCTGATCGTCATTGTCAACGCCGCGTGGGTCGTCGGCAGCGTCATCATGCTGCTCGCCGGCACGTTCCCCCTGACCCTCCTCGGCGTGGCTTTCGTCATCGCCCAGGCTGTCGCGGTTGCGGCGCTAGCCGCCCTCCAGTGGATCGGCCTTGGCCGGGCTCGCGCCCTCGCCTAAGGATTGCGGGCCAGCAAAACCGTCCTCGCGGGTGCACCGCGAGGGCGGTTCTCGCCGCTAGTGCCAATCCCGGTCTCCCGGAGACGGCCGGCGCGACAATCTTGGCCCGAGCGAGACGATGAAATCGGCGACCGCCCGCACCCGGGCGGTCCGCGCCAGGTCGCGGTGCATCACCAGCCAGGCATCGATCGAGATCACCTGTTCGGGCGGCACCACGCAAACGAGGCCCTGATCGCCGTCGGCGCCGAAGCACGGCAGAATGGCGAGGCCCAGGCCGGCTCGGCAGGCATCGAACAACAGTCGCGTCGTGTTGACGCGCAGCGCAATGTGCGCGCCGGCCGCATGCTCGGCCAGCCAGGCCCCACCCCGAAGGTTGGCCATCTCCTCGATCCACGAGATGATCTCGACCTTGCGGAAATCCACCGCACCCTCTTCCAGGTGCCTCGAAACGACATAGCCAGGCGAAGCGTAGACCGCGAGATCGGCCGCCCCCACCCGGCGCATCAGCAGTTCCCCCTTGTCCGGCCGTACCGTCCGCAGCGCCAGGTCGGCATCGCGGCGCGTCAGGCTCGAGAGGTCAAGGCGCGCCAGTACCTCGAGCGAGATCAGGGGATGGTAGCTGCAAAAGCTGGGCAGGGCCGGCACGATCACCATCGTCGCGAGATCTTCGGTGGTGGCGACCCGCACCCGACCCGCGAGCCGCTGGTCAGCGCCCATGGTCTCGCGTTCCAGTGACAGCACCGCCTCTTCGGCCTCTTCCGCCTTGGCGAGGACAGCGGTGCCGGTTTCGGTCAAGAGGTAGCCAGTGGACCGGCGCTCGAACAGCTGTGCGCCGAGCTTCTCCTCGAGCGCCTCGACATGTCGGCCGACCGTCGCCGCACTGCTCTTGAGGGCCCGGGCCGCATCGGTGAGGCTGCCGGTGCGCGCCACGGCGAGAAAGTGCCGGAGATCATCCCATTCCATGGCAACCCCAGAAATGAAAAACGGCCTATCAGTCTTTGCTGTAGCACGTGAGCGGACCGCGGCGCGAATGTGGCGATGGCAATAACTTCAACGCCAGGGAGGTCTGAATGCAGGTGGTACGCGAACAATCGAATGACGTGATGCTCAAGCCGAAGTTCCTGACACCGGAGGCGGGGCTGCGGCTGCAGTCGGGGCCCGGGCGCGATCTCATCTTCAAGGTGACCGGCGAAGACACCGCCGGAAAGTTCGACTACTTCGTCGTCGAGGTGGCGCCCCATGGCGGCCCGCCGCTGCACGTCCATCATCTGCAGGAGGAAACGCTGCAGGTGCTGAAGGGGCGTTTCAAGGTGCGCTGCGGCGATCAGACCGAGATCGTCGACGAAGGCGGTTTCGTCTATCTGCCCGCCGGCGTGCCGCACGCCTTCCTCAACCTCACCGACGAGCCGGCGGAGGTGCTGGTGGTCTACGTGCCTGGCGGCGGCCACAAGTTCTACGAGGAACTGGGCCCCGTGGCGCGTGCCGCAAATCCCGACCGGGCGGCTATCGCGGCCGTGTTCACCCGCCACGGCATGACCTTGCTCGGGCCGCCGCTGAGCCGCGACTGACCAACAGGCGAGGCGCTGCAAACGTCCCCGTGGGAGACCGCGGGGACATTGCATTTTGGGTCGAAGATTGGCCGGTCCCGGCGCTGCTGACAGGCTCTGTCAGCAGCGCTGGCGCAATGTTCTGGGGCCGGCAGAGACCGGCACCGAAACAGCGAGGACGACCGAAAATGCCCCTGACCCGTCGATCCCTCATCCAGTCCGCCGTAGCCGCAGCACTCGTGCCGGCGTTCACGGCTATCGCCAATTCAGCCGCCCGAGGAGAGACCGCCATGTCTACCGCCAAGACGTCCACCGCCAAGCCCCATAAGATCGCCATCGCCGACGCCGACATCGCTGACCTCAAGAACCGCCTGCGCAGCGCCCGCTGGCCGGTAGAAGTCGCCCCCGACACCTGGGAACGCGGCATTCCCGGCGGCTATCTCCGCCAGCTCGCCGAACGCTGGGAGGCCTTCGACTGGCGCGCCAAAGAGGCGGAGCTCAATCAGTACGACCAGGTGATGCTCGAGTTCGAGGGCGAGCAGATCCACGCCTTCCACATCCGCTCGAAGCACGCCAATGCGACCCCGCTGGTGCTGTGCCACGGCTGGCCGAGTTCGGGCATCGAGTACCTGAAGCTGGTCGAGCCGCTGACCAATCCGACGGACGGCAAGGACGCCTTCCACCTGGTGATCCCGACCGCTCCCGGCTTCGGCCTATCCCCTGCCCCGCGCCAGCCCGGCTGGACCGCCGGCAAGACGGCAGCAGCCATCGCCGAACTGCTCAACCAGTTCGGCTACGATCGCTTCGCCATCCATGGCACCGATATGGGCTCGGACGTGGCGGCACAGCTTGATGTGCTGACCAATGGCCGCGCCATCGGCCTCCACCTCGGCACCGATCTCGACAGCGTCATAGCCGTCGCCTCGTTCATGGGCGGCGACTTGAGCCAGAACCCGGCGCTTTCCGACGAGCAGAAGCAGCGGGCCGGCGCTCTGCTTGCGAAAGTCGCCGATCGCAACGGCTACATCGCCATCCAGTCGACCCGCCCCAAGACGCTCGGCTACGCCCTCAACGACTCGCCCATCGGCCAACTGGCCTGGATCGCCGAGAAGTTCGAGGCGTGGACCAACCCGAACAAGACGACGATCGAGGACGCGGTCGATATCGACCAGTTCCTGACCAATGTGAGCCTCTACTGGTTCGGCGGTGGCGGTTCCGCCTCGGCGAATGCGTTGTGGGAGGCGTTCAAGGCCATGGGCTGGGCGCCGCCCAGCGCCACGCCGCGCGGTGTCGCCGTGTTCAACGCCAGCGACCTGGTCCGCCCGCTGTTCGACCCGCAGCACCAGATCGGCCACTGGGGCGAGTTCGCCGAAGGCGGGCACTTCCCGGCAATGGAAGAGCCGGCCCTGCTGGCCGGCGACCTGCAGAAATTCTTCCGCCCGCTGCGGGGCTGAAACAAGAAGGCGGGCACTGGGCCCGGCCTTTCGTTCTTACTGGAAGGCCAGAGCCTTGGCCTGCTTGACGCCGGGCAAACCGGCAATTTCGCTGAGCTGCTCGGCGGTCACCGAACCATCGATCGACAGGAGCGCGATGGCATCGCCACCCACCTCGGCGCGGCCGAGGTTGAAGTTGGCGATGTTGATGCCGAGGTTGCCGAGCAGCGTGCCGAGGCGGCCGATATGGCCCGGCTTATCCTCGTTGGTGACGTAGAGCATCGCCGGGGTCAGCTCGGCGTCCATGTTGATGCCCTTGACCTGGATGATGCGCGGCTTGCCGTTGGCGAAGATGGTGCCGGCCAAGCCCCGTTCCTGCCGCTCGGTGATCACCGTGAGTCGGATGTAGCCCTCATAAGCGCCCTGCTGGTCGCGGGTGATGATCTCGACATTGATGCCGCGATCCTTGGCGATCTGCGGGGCCGAAACCATGTTCACCTCGGCCACCTGCGGCTTCAGCACACCGTTGATCGCGGCTGCGGTCATCGGCTTGGTGTTGAGCGCGGCGACATTGCCCTCGTACTCGATGCGGATGCCCTTGATCGAGGTCTCGGTCAGCTGGCCGGCGAACGAGCCCAGCGCTTCGGCGAGCTTGATCCACGGAGTGAGGCGCGGCGCTTCCTCGGCGGTGATCGAGGGGAAGTTCAGCGCGTTGGCGATCTCGCCGGTGTTGAGGTAGGCCGAGATCTGCTCGGCCACCTGCAACGCCACGTTCTCCTGCGCTTCGGTGGTCGAGGCGCCGAGGTGCGGGGTGGCGATGAAATTGTCCAGCTCGAACAGCGGGTTGTTCTGCGCCGGCTCCTCGACGAACACGTCGAATGCGGCGCCGGCGACCTTGCCCGACTTCAGCGCATCGTAGAGCGCCGCCTCGTCGACGAGACCGCCGCGGGCGCAGTTGACGATGCGGACGCCGGGCTTCATCTTCTCAATCGCCGCGGCGTCGATGATGTTGCGGGTGGCATCGATCAGCGGCGTGTGCAGCGTGATGAAATCGGCGCGCTTCAGCAGCTCGTCGAGCTCCACCTTTTCGACGCCGATCGCCTGGGCGCGCTCGGGCGTCAGGAACGGATCGAACGCCACGACCTTCATCTTGAGGCCCTGCGCACGGTCGGCAACGATCGAGCCGATATTGCCGGCGCCGATGAGGCCGAGGGTCTTGCTGGTGACTTCGACGCCCATGAAGCGGTTCTTCTCCCACTTCGAAGCCTTGGTCGAGGCGTCGGCTTCGGGGAGCTGGCGGGCGAGTGCGAACATCATGGCGATGGCGTGCTCGGCAGTGGTGATCGAGTTGCCGAACGGGGTGTTCATCACGATGATGCCGGCCTTGGTGGCGGCGGGGATATCGACGTTGTCGACGCCGATGCCGGCGCGGCCGATCACCTTCAAGTTCTTGGCGGCGCTGAGGATTTTCTCGGTGACCTTGGTCGCCGAGCGGATCGCGAGGCCGTCATACTGGCCGATCACCTCGAACAGCTTGTCCTTGTCCTTGCCGAGATCGGGCAGGTAATCGACGTCGATATTGTTGTCCTTGAAGATCTGGACGGCCGTCTTCGACAGCTTGTCCGAAACGAGAACCTTGGGCATGTCGCCCTCCTCTTGCCGCGGGAATGCCACGCGGATGAATGGAAATCGATGGAAAGGACCGCCCCTGTTCCAGGGAAAGGAGCGGTGAAGCTCGTGAACTTCTAGGCTGCTGCCTTGGAAAGTGCGGCCTTCTCCGTCGCGAAGGCGAAATCGAGCCACGGCGTCAGTGCCGCGAGGCTATCGGCATCGACGGTCGAGCCGGCCCAGATGCGCAGACCGGTCGGGGCATCGCGATAGCCGCCGATGTCGTAGGCGACGCCGGCCTTGTCGAGCCGCGAAACGATCGCCTTGGCGAAGGCCGCCTGCGCATCCTCGGAAAGCGCCGTGATCTCCGGATCGGAGATGACGAGGCAGACCGAAGTGTTCGAGCGCTCGGCTTCGTTCCTGGCGAGGAAATCGACCCACGGGGTCTTCGCCACCCAGTCGTTCAACACCTTGAAGTTGGCGTTGGCGCGCGCCTGCATGCCCTTGAGGCCGCCAACCGTCTTGCCCCACTCCATCGCGTCCACCGCGTCCTCGATGCAGAGCATCGACACCGTGTTGATGGTGGCGCCCTCGAAGATATCGGCCATGAGCTTGCCGCCCTTGGTCATGCGGAAGATCTTGGGCAGCGGGCGATCCGGCTTGAAGGTCTCGAGCCGCTCAACGGCGCGGGGCGAAAGGATCAGGATGCCGTGCGCGGCTTCACCGCCGAGCGCCTTCTGCCACGAGAAGGTGACTACATCGAGCTTTGCGAAGTCGAGATTCTGCGCGAAGGCGGCCGAGGTTGCGTCGCAGATGGTGAGGCCCTTGCGGTCGGCCGGGATCCAGTCGGCGTTCGGGACGCGGACGCCCGAGGTGGTGCCGTTCCAGGTGAAGACGACGTCGTTGTCGAAGTTGACGGTCTTGAGGTCCGGCAGCTCGCCATACGGCGCCTTCAGCACGCGGACATTATCGAGCTTCAGCTGCTTCTGGACGTCGGTGACCCAGCCTTCGCCGAACGACTCCCAGGCCAGCATGTCGACACCGCGAGCGCCGAGCATCGACCACAGCGCCATTTCGACGGCGCCGGTATCGGAAGCGGGGACGATGCCGATCAGGTAGTCGGCGGGCACTTCGAGCAGCTCGCGGGTCAAGGCGATAGCCTTCTCGATGCGCGCCTTGGCGGGCTTGGCCCGGTGCGAGCGGCCGACGAGCGCGTCGGCAAGCACGTTCACCGTCCAGCCAGGACGTTTGGCACAGGGGCCCGACGAAAAATTGGGGTTAGCCGGTTTCACTGCCGGCGCAGTCAGGGGCAAATCAGCCATGGCGACCCTCCCAGGTCGAAAGCCTCACGTTAGGGTGAGGTGTCCTGGAACGGGCAGATACTCCTCATGACGGGAGCGCGTCAAGCGTCCAAAAGTCTGGTGGTGATACCGAGCAATGCAGACGGCCTGACCTCGCGCTACGCCCAATCCTTGAGCTTCGAGGTCTGCCCGATACCCGGGTTCATCGAGTTCGTCGGGTCGAGCGAGCGGTAGAAATCGGCCAGCACGGGCTTGGCGGTGTAGAGGTGGCCGACATTGTGCTCGGAGGGGAACTCGATGCCGCGGCCGTTGAGGTGGGCGATAATCTTGTGCTCGAGCGC
The DNA here is from genome assembly GCF_056402875.1 of Devosia sp. P3_B2. NCBI lineage: Bacteria > Pseudomonadati > Pseudomonadota > Alphaproteobacteria > Hyphomicrobiales > Devosiaceae > Devosia > Devosia sp. P3_B2. Next base: position 120,375 of record NZ_JBFUGO010000004.1, read on the forward strand.
CAGCCAGTCGGTGCCCTTTTTCACTGCGTAGTCGTAGTGGAACACCTGGCAGAAGAAGTGGCCGCAGGGGATGCGGCGCACGATGCTGTCCTCGATGCCCTCGGGCAGCGTCTCGCGCCAATCGATGGTGTTGCGCGGCAGGGCCAGGTCGAGCGCAACGATGTTTTCGACCGTATCGGGATTGACGGCGCGGAAGCGGACCGAGCCGCCGCCGACCGCGTAGCGGTTGCGGAAGGCTGCGGCCGCCTCCTCATCGTCGCACTCGAAGAAGTCGCCATCCGCCGTGGGGAAGATCGACGTGAGATAGGCGCGCGCCTCCTCGATCCCCTCGCCGTCCATGCGCAGCAGCAGGTGGTGCTGGTAGCGGTCGCGGAAGGCGTTCATCCGCACCGGCAGATGGTTGGGCAGCAAGCCGGTGATCACCTGCAGCAGCCGGTCCGACAGGTTGGTGCCCAGGCCCAGCCGGCCGGTGATCGCGTCGAACCGGCTCTTCAGCGCGAAGGCGGTCGGAATGCGCTCGGTACCGGCATATTTGATCAGCAGGTAGAGGTCCTTGCCGTATTTCTCAGCCAGCGCGTAGGCGTCCTGGTGCAGGTATTCGCCCGCCACAGGCAGCGCCTTGAACTGGCTGAGGATGTGCCGGCGGATATTGGTCAGCTCCATGAAGTCGTTGGAGCCGACGTAGAACACCTTCGACGGACCGGAACTCGGAAAGGTGTCGAGCCGGACCGCGAAGATGCAGAGCTTGCCGGCGCTGCCGGCGGCCTCGTAGAGCAGCCGTGGATCGTTGTTGAAGCGGGCGGGACCCGGCGCCGCGATATCCCGCACCAACGTCGAATAATCGGGGTCGGAGGCGAGCTTGCCAGTGTCGTGCCAGACGTCGGCTTCGGAGTACTTGCCGCTATCCAGCCGCGACAGGATCTCCTCGGGATCGTTGCCGAGTTCGATGCCGAGATGATTGATCAGCGACACGCTGCCGTCTTCGCCGACCCGGGCATAGAGCGCCAGCTGGGTAAAGGCGGGGCCGCGCCGCAGCAGCGCGCCGCCGGAATTGTTGCTGACCCCGCCGACTACTGAGGCGCCGATGGTGGTGGAGCCGATTACCGAATGCGGCTCGCGCCCGAGCGGCCGGATCAGCTTTTCCAGCCGATGCAGCGTCGCGCCGGCGAGGGCGAGCACCTGCTCGCCGCCCTTGAGCAGGTCGATGCGGCCGATTCGCATGGTGTTGATCAGCACGACCTCGCGGTCGTAGTCGTCGCCGAACGGCGTCGAGCCGCCGTTGAGGCCGGTATTGGCCGCCTGCATGATGACGATGCGGCCAGCCTCGATGGTGGCCTTGAACACCCGCCACTGCTCGAGCAGCGTGCCGGGCCGCACTACTGCCAGCACCTTGCCTTCGCCGTACCGATAGCCCTTGCGAAAGCGGCGGGTGCGTCGCGCGTCGGTCAGCACGTAGCTGTCGCCGACAAAGCCGCGCAACTGCGCCAGCAGGGCGTCGCCGGAAATCTGGGTCGGAGAGGTGATCATTGCAGGTCTGTCGCTATTCGTCGGCCGGGCACTTGCATAGGCCGGAACTGCGCCAGCGTCGACGCCAGCTTTCGTCGCGGTTCGTAACCGTCGGGCACGATTGACTAATTGGCCGACGCAGGCGATGAATTATCTATAAAATGACCAGCACAGCCAAAGACGACACCGTTTCGGTGCGGATCAGCAAAATTCTCGCCGAGCGGATCATCGCCGGGGACATCCCGTCCGGCACGCGCTTGCGACAGGACCACATTGCCGAGGAGTTTGGCGCCAGCCATGTGCCGGTGCGCGAGGCGTTCCGGCTGCTCGAGGCGCAAGGGCTGGCGGTGAGCGAGCCGCGCCGCGGGGTGCGGGTTGCCGGCTTCAGCCTCGACGAAGTGCGCGAGGTGGCCGAAATGCGCGCCGCGCTCGAAGTGCTGGCGCTGCGCTATGCCAGTCCGCACTTGACCAAGGCCATCCTCGACGAGGCCGAGAGCGTCACCAAGGCTGGCGACAGGGCAAGCGACGTACAGGCCTGGGAGGAGGCGAATCGCGCCTTTCATCGGCTGATCATCGCGCCTTGCGGTATGCCGCGCCTGCTCAAGAGTATCGATGATCTGCACAGCGCCAGTGCCCGCTTCCTGTTCTCGGGCTGGCGGGCAGAGTGGGAAGCGCCGACCGATCGGGACCACATGGCGATCCTCGCGGCGTTGCGGGCGGGCGATATCGACACCGCGGCCTCGGTGCTCGCCAGGCACATCCGGTGGAGCGGCCAGGAGCCACGGAAGCCGGGCCAGCGGCCCGCAAAAGCCGCCACCGGGCGATAGCCTCTTGCAAAGCTCCCGCTTCTGTGGACTTCTTTAGCGATAGATATGAAAAATTATCTATAACTCGCGCAAGGAGCTCATTCGTGTCGAACGCCGCCGCCCTCACTCCCGCCTTCAGCCCACTCGATCTGCGAAGCCGCCCACTCGCCTGGCAGGCGGGTGCAGTTGTTCTCGGCACGCTGTTCCTGGCGCTCTCCTCCTATATCGAGGTGCCGATGGTGCCGGTGCCCGTCACGATGCAGACTTTCGCCGTGGCCATGGTCGGCGCGCTGTACGGCTGGCGACTCGGAGCGATCACCATCATCGCCTGGCTCGCCGAAGGCGCCCTCGGACTGCCGGTTCTCGCGGGCGGAGCGTCGGGCGCGCTGCACTTCGTCGGCCCCACCGGCGGCTATCTCTTCGCCTTCCCGGTCGTTGGCGCACTGGTCGGCTGGCTCGCCGAACGCGGCTGGAACGGCCACCGGCCGGTGCTGGCCTTTGTCAGCATGCTGCTGGGCAACCTGCTTTGCCTCGTGCTCGGCGCGGCCTGGCTCGCCACCATCATCGGCGTCGAGGCGGCCTTCACCAGCGGCGTGGCCCCGTTCATTATCGGTGGCGTACTGAAGTCAGTGCTCGGCGCCGCAGTGCTTGCGCTTCTCGCCCGCGGCAAGGTTCGCGCCGCCCAATGACGGTCCGGCTGCGCCCGCATCACCTGCTTTGCCTGCTTACCTACGCAGGCAAAGGCTACAGCGCAGCGTTCACCGCCAATTACGACGCCATCGCCGCTCGGATCGGCGATGGCGAAGACATCACGATCGTCGCGGGGCCGGACGACATCTGCGCCCCGCTACTGGCCGATGCCGATCCGCACTGCCATCGCGACAGCGTCACGGAACGCGACCGGTTGGCGCTCCGCGATGTCGGCGACCTGCTGGCCACACCGCTCGATCTCGGCCATCGCCTGGAACTGAACCCCGCCCTGCTGCTCCAGATGCGCGACGCCTTTTCGGCGGGCCGAACCCGTCAGGCCTGCGCCGGTTGCGAGTGGCACGGGCTCTGCACCACCATCTCGTCCGGCGGCTACGCCGGAACAGCGCTGCCTAACGCCGCCAGCTAGCGCCCCGCCCACCCGCCGGTGATCGATCGCGCGCGCGACTACTCGAGTTTCACTGACTTGCTGCTGAGAACAGGCATAACGGCCACATCACGGCCGGGGGCCTAGTATGGTTAAGCATAGGAAATTCGGGTCCTATGTCCTACTGCTCCCTCCCCCACCAAATGGAGGGGGCAGTTTTTTGAGGCGCCATCCCGGTGGCGCCCGCGATGCCGCGGCCCACCCGCCGCGGCACGCGATCTGCTAGGATAATAAACCGGCGCCAGGCGCGTCGGTTTGGGTGTTCGCTCGTCGATGACGTCAGGAAACGACCTTCGCACGGCCACGAGTGGCCGGCGTTTTGGGCTTGCGGCCGAGGCCAATCGTCTTGGCCAGGCGCGACCGCGCTTCCGAGTAGGTTGGCGCCACCATAGGATAGTCCACCGGAAGACCCCATTTCGCCCGGTATTCCTCGGGCGACATGTCGTATTCGGTCCTGAGATGACGCTTCAACGACTTGAACTTCTTTCCGTCTTCGAGGCAGATCAAGTATTCCGGCGTGATCGATTTCTTGATCGATACCGCCGGCCGAAGTTCGACTGCTGCCTCAGCTTCCACGACACCACCGAGTCCCGACAGCGTTGCATGCACGCTGGCGATCAGCTTGGGAATATCGCTGGCGCTGAGAGCATTGTGACTCACATAAGCGCTGACGATATCGGCGCTCAGTTCGACCAGTTGGGAACTCCTCGCATCTGCCGCAGCCAAGTTCGATGTTCCTGATTCCATTCGTCCCTCGTTATTGTTGCCTAGGTTTCGGGTCCTATATGCGGGAACTGCGGCCCACCCGCCGCGCTTCTCGCAGTTATTGTGCTAGCGCCTTACGCATGGGTAGCTTACTTCAATGCGTTATCTAGCCGTTACGTGGCTACGCTTTGGCCTTTACTTCGTCAAGTAAACTTCCACCACATTCGACGGAACAACTGAGCAATGCCGATCACTTCTATGCGGGAAACGGTCACCCTGCAGCTTTTGGGAACACCGGTCCTCCGTCTTGCGGACGGCTCGGCTGTAAAGCTGCGTCAGAAGGCCTTTGCCTTGGCAGCTCTGCTTTATCTGGACTTTTCCAGCCGCGCGCGACGCTCGGCTTTAGCTGAGCGAGCTTGGGAGAGCAGTACCGCCGAACAGGCGATGACCAATCTCCGCCAGACCCTGTTGCATACGCGCGAACTCGAAGGTCGCTACGGGTTTGAGCTCTTCGACGCCGATGCCACCGAAATCGAGCTCAACCGCGATGTGGTGCTCGATCTGCGCGAAATCGGTCGCGCCCGCGCCGCCGAGGACGGACCGGAGCTGGAGCGGCTGATCGCGCTTTATCGCGGCGAGCTGCTGGCCGGCGTCAGCGGACTGGGCAGCGAGTTCGACCAGTGGCTGGCGCTCGAGCGTACCCGCATCGAAAACCAGTTCGCCAGCCAGGCGACCGAAGCGGCGCTTCGCATCGGTGGCCGTGGCGCGCATTCGGCCCTGTTCCGGCTGGCCGAACGGCTGCCCTATTCCGAAGTGGTTTGCCGCGGCACCATCGAGCTGTTCCGGGCCGAAAACAACGAGAGCGGTGCCCGTGCGGCGTTCGCCGCGTTCCGCAACCGGTTGCGTCACGGCCTCGGGCTGGAACCCGCGGCGGAAACCGCCGAGCTGTTCGATCACGATGAGGACGGTGACGGCCCCGTGCCGGCCCAGCCGCGCAGCATCGAGCGGCGCCCGCTGCCGGCCGACGATACGGCACGACTGAGCTTCGTGCCGCGCGTCGTGCTGCTGCCGCCGCTGCAGGACTTCAAGCAGGCGAGCATTCCCAAGCACCTGGCCCCGGCTTTGGTTGAGGATGTGACCATCGGCCTGTCGCGGCTGAAATCGGTGTCGGTGATCGCCCCGCACACCGCCTGGCAACTCGACCCATTCACCGCGCTTGACGAAGTGCGCGCGCACCAGATCGATTATGCGGTGGAAAGCCGCATCGCCCCGCATTTTGCCAGTGACGGGCTGTCGCTGGCGATCCGCCTGGTACGTGCCGCCGGACGCGAGATCGTCTGGGCCGACAAGTTCGCCTTCACCGCGCTGAAGGCTCCGGAGCACTACTGGGACTTCACCAACGGGGTGGCCCGAGCGCTCGCCGACAGCATCGAGACTGCCGAACTGCAGCGCGAGCGCACCCAGCGCGACGCCAACGCCTACTCCCACTATCTCGCGGGACGGCACAACCTCAGGTCGTTCGACCTGCCCAAGATTCGGCGGGGGCGCAAGTCGCTGCGCATTGCCCGCGATATCGAGCCGGAGCAGGCCTCGATCGAGAGCGCGCTCGCCCGCTCCTACGTGGTCGAGTGGGTGCTACGCTCGGGCTCGGACAAGACCTTGCTCGACAAGGCCAAGCTCCATGCCGAACGCGCCGTGTCGATCGACCCCAACGACGGCACTGCCTATCGCGAACTCGGCCGCGTGGCGCTGTTCGACCGCGATCTCGACCAGAGCCTCGAGCACATGACCAGGGCCGCCCAACTGGCGCCCAATCATGCCGACGTGCTGGCCGACTTTGCCGACACACTTGTCCACAACTCCGACTTCACCGCTGCGCAGGAAAAGATCGAAGCTGCGGTGCGGCTCAACCCGGTGCCTCCGGACGAATACCTATGGACGCTGGGCGGCATCAACTTCTTCCGCGGCCGCTGGGAGGAGGCCCTTGGCCACCTGAACCAGATGCGGAACCCGGAGCCGGCGCTGCGCCTGATGGCAGCTGCGGCGGCCATGGCCGGCCGCATGGACCTGGCCCGGCGCTATCGGTTGCAAGCGCTTAAATTGCAGCCGGATTTCACTACCGCTCGTTGGGTATCACGTATGCCGCAGCGCGATCCTGCTGACGTTGATCTGTATATTGAAGCGTTGCGTAAGGCCGGATTCAAATAGGCCTGTAAGGAGAGTACATATGCGTTACGTGATTATCGGACAGAAAGACGCGTCGCAGCTGCTGGTGGTGGATACTCAGCTGATGACCGTTACCTCGGTCGACCAGTCGACGGTCGTCCCCTCGAACGTTCGCTCGGCGCTCGCTGCGGGCAATACCATCGTCGATGGCATCGATATCGCCGTGGCCGCGGGCCAGCGCGAGGACGGCAGCGCCGTCTGGCACTACCACTCCAAATAAGTCTTGAACTTCGGAGCCAAACTCCGCCCGGCTGCCGTCAGGGCATCGGACGGCGCTAGAAATCCCGCGGCCTTGCTGCGGGATTTGTCTTTCCATTTCGACAAGCTCGGCATCACCCGCCTCGCCCGCCAGACCGGCCTCGATCGGATCGGCATCCCCTGCTACGCCGCCATCCGTCCCAACTCGGCGACCATCGCCAGCCACCAGGGCAAGGGCATCGACGACATCTCGGCGCAGATCTCGGCGGTGATGGAAGCCGCGGAATACGCAATTGCCGAAGCGCCGGAGACAACCCGGCGCACGATGAGCAACGCCGAGGCACGCGCTGCCGGGCACGAGCTGCTCGACGTCTCGCACCTGCTGCCGCGCGACGCGGCGGTCGACGAGAAGCAACCGATCACCTGGGTGGAGGGCTTCGCGCTCGATACCGGGGCACTGGTGCTGGTTCCCTATGACGCCGTGGTGCTCGGCACGCCGCCGCGCGACCTGCCCCGCCTGTCGCAATCGACCAACGGCATCGCTGCCGGCACAAGGCTGTCGGGTGCGCTGCTGCACGCGCTCTGCGAAGTGGTGGAGCGCGACGCGGTGTGCCTCTGGGGCTACAAGTCGGATACGGCGGCCAAGGCGACGGCCGTATCGCCTGCGGCGTTCGGCGATGCCGGGGTCGATGCGCTGACCAAGCAGATCGCCCGCGCCGGCTACCGGCTGCGGCTGTTCGACCAGACCAGCAATATCGGCGTGCCGGTGATCTATGCCGTGCTCTCCCCCCACGACGGCGCCGACAAGCACTTCGACGCCGCGACCGGCGCCAGCTGCCACCCGGTAGCGGCGATCGCCGCCCGTCGCGCCATCGTCGAGGCAGCGCAGACCCGGATCACCAACATTGCCGGGGCGCGCGATGACATCGCCGAGGGCGAATACGAGCTCGAACTGGCGCGCAGCATAGCCGTGCTGACCGAGGAAGCTCCGGCCACCCGGCCCGCCCCGATCGGCCTGCCGGCTGGCACCGGCGAGGACGAATTGATTGCTGCGCTGCAGGCCGGCCTCGCCAGCGCCGGGCTGAAGCGCATCGTCGCCATTCCGCTGGGCGGCGAGAGCATCGGCATCAGCGTGGTGAAGCTCTACGTGCCGGGCCTCGAGGATCGGCTCACCAACCGCAACTGGCGTCCAGGCTCGCGCGCCACTGCTGCCATGCTGGGGTTCCTGTGAAAGTCCTGTTCGCCGGCCCGTCGCTCGCGGGGCAGAGCTATGACAGCACCGGGCTCGATGTCCGCCCGCCGGCGCGGCAGGGCGACCTGCACCGTGCCGTGCTCGATGGCGCCGATGCCATCGGCCTGGTCGATGGGGTGTTCGGCTTCGTGCCCTCGGTCTGGCACAAGGAAATCCTGTTCGCACTGAAGCAGGGTATTCGGGTGCTCGGCGCGGCGTCGATCGGAGCGCTGCGAGCAGGTGAATGCGCCCCGTATGGCATGGAGGCGGTCGGGCCGATCGCCGAGAGCTACGTGAGCGGCGCCCGCATCGAGGATGCCGATGTCTGCCTCGCCCATGCGCCGGCCGAGCTCGACTTCATGCCGCTGAGCGAGCCGCTGGTCGATGTCGAAGCAACGGTCGCGGCGATGGGCGTAACCGGAGTGGAAGCCATAGCGCTGCGCCTGTCGGCGCAATCGATTTATTTCGCCGACCGCACAGTCGAGGCAATCATCGCCGGTGCCGGATTGCCTGCTGAGTTCGCCGACCGCTACCGAGCCAAGCGGGTTCGCGCCAAAACCGCCGACGCACTACTGCTGGTCGAGCGGCTCAAGGCGCTGCTGGCCGGCCGTCGGCCGATACCGGACTGGGCCTTCGTCGAGTCCGAACCGTGGCGCTACTACCTGAAGGGGCTTGCCGCCGGGGCCTGACCGGGCGCTATGCTGCTTTCGGAACCGGAGGCTGCTCATGCATGCGACCATCCGCCGTGCCGTTCTCGTTCTTCTTGCAGCGCTCGCCATCTGCACCGCCACTGCGCGTGCGGAAACGGATCTGAGCCGGGCCGCCGTCGAACAACGCGCCGAAGCCGCCGCCCGCTATCTCGTCGCTGTCGAGGCGGCGGATGGGCGTTTCCTCTACGAGTTCGATTTTCTCCGCTCCCGCTTCCTTACCGCCGATAACGTCGTGCGGCAGGCTGGCGCCGGGTTCGTGCTCAACCAGTTCTATTTCCTCAGCGGCAAGGCCGGCTTTGAGGAGCCGGCGGCCCGTGCCATCGGCTACTATGAGGCTCGCTCGGTCAAGCGCGACGACGGCACGCTGATCTCGGAGGACCTGACACTTGAGGGTGGCCGGGCCGGCGGCACCGCCCTGGCGCTGCTCGCCGAGCTGTTCCATAGCCGTGCCATCGGCCGTGACTTCCGGCCGGACCTTCGCGTGCTCTGGCTGAAGGGTCTCGCCGCCCAGCAACTGGCGGACGGTCGCATCGCGCAGCGTCCTGAGGACAGCAAGGCGGATTCCTATTCGACTGGCGAGACCTGGCTGGCGCTGGCGCACTATGCCGAGCTCGCCCCCGATGCGACCGAGGTGACCGCGATGCTCGATCGGCTCGAGGCTGGCGCCATGTTGAAGTACCTCGAGACGCCCGACACGATGTTCGCCCATTGGGGGCTGATGGCGGCGGCTCAACGCCTCCGCACTACGGGCGACAACCGCTATCGCGACTTCATCGTAAGCTTCGGCGCCAACTACGTGCGCAAGCTGATGCCGGCCAACGACAATCGGATGAACAATTGCGCAGCGCTCGAAGGGCTTGCAGCAGCCTCGTTCGCGCTCGATCAGGCGGGGGACGCAGCATTGGCGGCGGAACTGCGGGGCAAGGTGGAGAGCGAACTGCCATTGGCGCTCGCTCTGCAGTTACCCGACGCCACCCGCCTCGAATTCGGCCCCGGTCACTACTACGAGGACCCCAAGCTCAAGAACTTTGTGGGCGCCTTTCTCAACGGCGCTTATGTTTTGCGAACCCGTATCGACTCTACCCAGCATTGCCTATCCGCCATATTGCTTTATCGCGAAATGACGACCGGCGACACGCTCTGGGAAAAGTGAACAGCTTTAGCTGTTTTTTGGCTATGCGCCTTACGGGACCAGTGCTTTACTTCCCGATGCGCGGGAGGGCTTAAGGGAGATTTCGCATGACTGCGTTCTCGACTGGAACTGGCCTCGCTAAATACCTTCGTATGATCGGCATCGTCGCCGGCGTCACCGCCGGCAGCCTGCTCATTCTTGCGGGGGCGGCGAGTTCTCAAACTGTGACGCCGCAAAGCGTCGATCCCATGCAGCACTTCATCGATTGCGCCGGCGTGCTGATCTCGGCGCCGGATGTGCACGCAGCGAACTGCCTGCCGAGCAATATCGGCCCCGAGACCAACTCACTGGCGAGCACGCCGGGCGGCGGCGACGACCACCACTGCTTCGAAGACGACGTCATCCCGGACGGGGTGCAGGCGCTAGACAGCGATTGTGACCCTCGAGACGATAGCGGATCCTGATCCGGCGGGACCGAATACCGATCCTAGTGGAGCCGGGCGCCCCTCAGGGCCCTCAACTCCACTGGGTGGATCAACCGTGCATGCGCCACAGTGATCGAATGCAGCGGGCCCTCGATCTTTTCCTCCCAGAAGGCGAGGAACTTCTTGAGGTTCGGGAACTGCGGGAACACGTCGTATTGCTGCCAGACGAAATCCTGCAGCAGGTCCAGGTGGTCCGGCACGCGGTAGATGATCTGCGCAGTGGTGAGGCCGAAACCTTCCGTATCGGCATGGGGGGTAGTCAGCGGCGACATCAGGCACCTCCGATGGGCGGGCGACCGGATGAGCATCAGGCGACTTCGCCCGCATGACAAGAGTGTAACATGAATAGTTTAACGATTTCAATTGCATAGCAGCAACCACCGGGGAGTGCTGACAACGCGGCAGCGGTCGTGCGAGGTTATGGTCGGAGTGGAGATCGTCATGGCCAAACCGATGCCCGAGACCACCCGCGGCTTCCTCGATGTGCTGCCCGCGCCGCAGCGGCAGGCGCTGGAGCACCTGCGCCGGGTGATCATCGCCGCCGCCCCGGAAGCTGAGGAGTATGTCGGCTACGGCATCCCAGCGTTTCGCCAGAACGGTGCGCTGGTGTCGTTCGGAGCCGCCAATAACCACTGCGCCCTCTACGTGCAGAGCCCGGCGGTGATGGAAGCGCTGGCCACCGAGCTGGAGGGGCTCGATACCTCGAAGGGCACGGTGCGCTTCACCCCGGACAAGCCGATCCCGGATGCACTGGTGACCCGGTTGGTGCAGGCGCGTCTCGACGAGAACGCAGCGCGGAAGGCCGGTAAGTAGTTGTGCAGCAAGCCTTGAAGGAGGCAGCTAATGGCAACGATGGTTCGACTGACCCAAGACCAGATCGAGCGGCTGATCCTCGAGATGGACGAGATGGAGAAGCGGCTCAAGGACATGCATGAGGAGCTGATCGAGATCGGCGTTCCCAAGGACACGCTCGGCCGGTTCGCGAGGCTGCACGACCGCTACACCACCGGCGTGGCGTTCCTGCTGAGGCAGCGGGAGCTGGGCAGGTCGGAGGACAGCTCGGGCTGAAGCCCGACCGCGGAACCCAAGGGATGACTGCCCCCTACTATTTGGGGGGCAGCGCCGAAGCGGAAAGCGGCAACTCCTGCTCCCCATTTGCCACCCGACTCGGTACATGAAGTGGCGGGGGGTTTTATGGATACGCGGTTATTCTGGCTGGCGCTGGCAGCCTTTGTCGGCGCCATCGAAGGCGGGTTGATTTCCGGCATCCTGCCACTGATCGGCGCCGACCTGGGGGTCAGCCTCGGGCAGGCGGGCCTCTTGGTGCTGTTCTACTCGCTGGCTTACGCGTTTGGCCCGCCGCTCCTCGCGCTGCTGCTCGGTGGGGTTGGCCGGCGGCGCATCCTTGCCTGGTCGGAGTTCGGGCTCGCCGTCTGCGCGCTGCTGATGGTGCTGGTGACGTTCTTCGAGGGTCTGGTCGTGGTCCGCACCGTCCTTGCGGTGGTGGCCGGGACCTACACGGGGACGGCGATGGCGACTGCAGCGATGCTGGCTCCAACGGGCCAGCGCGGACGCTACATGCAGGTGATTAGCATGGGGCAGGCCATCGCAGCGCTGGCCGGCGTGCCACTGGGCGCGCTGCTGGCGGCACATCTGGGCTGGCGGTCCGTATACGTCGCCCTGGCAATCATGGCGGGACTGGCGGCACTGGCGCTCTACGTGAAGCTGCCGCGCGGCATGCTCGGCGACACGATGAGCATCGGCGATCGATTGAGGGTGCTCCGCAACCCCGCTATCGGCACGGCGCTGCTATCGACGCTGGTGTTCATGATCGGGTCGTCGCCGCTGATCGTCTATGTCAGCGCGCTGCTGACGGCGGCTGGTGTCGGCTACGACGCCCTGCCGCTGGTGCTGCTCAGCGGTGGGATCGGAGCGATTGCCTGCAGCGCCACCGCAGGACGGATGTCCGACCGCTTCGGCAGCCGGCGAACGGCGACGATTGCCGGGCTGGCCGTGATCGCCGTGATGGCGATCTTCGTGGCGCTGCCGCATCTGCCGGCGGGCCTGGCGCTGCCAGCGCTGATGCTGACGGTCGGCGCGCAGGGCTTCGTGGTCCGCACCTATTCGATCGCGGTGGCGAGCCATATGGCCCAGATCGCCCCCGGAGCGGTGCCGGTCGCCATCTCGCTCAACATGTCGGCGTTCATGATTGGCATGGCCGTGGCCGCCGCCGTCGGTGGCATCGTCGTGGACAGCCTTGGCGCCATGGCACTGCCGCTGATTGGGGCACCATTGGTGGCCCTGGCGCTGCTGATCTGGCGCCGGGTACCCGAGGGTGAGCGAGAGCATGAATTGCGAACAAACCGCGAATAGTGCTTCCTGATCCGGAACTCTCTTCCGGATCGATTCGCGTGCAGACTGCCCTTGCCCCTCACTACCTCGACAAGCTAAACCCTGAGCAGCGACAGGCGGCGGAGCATCTGGGCGGGCCGCTGCTGGTGATCGCCGGGGCTGGGTCGGGCAAGACCAACACGCTGGCGCACCGGGTGGCGCATCTGATCGTCAAGGGCGCCGATCCGCGCCGCATCCTGCTGATGACGTTTTCGCGCCGCGCTTCGAGCGAGATGCAGCGCCGGGTGGAACGGCTGGTGGCGCAGGTGATGGGCGCCAAGTCCGGCGTGATCACCGATGCGCTGAGCTGGGCCGGCACTTTCCACGGCATCGGCGCGCGGTTGCTGCGCGAGCATGCCGAGCAGATCGGACTGACCCCGGGCTTTTCGATCCACGACCGGGAAGACTCGGGCGACCTGATCAACATCATCCGCCACGAGATGGGGTTCTCGGAGGCGAAGAAGCGCTTCCCCACCAAGGGCACCTGCCTCGCCATCTATTCGCGCGTGGTGAACGCGCAGGACGACCTCGACGTGGTGCTGAAGCAGGCGTTTCCGTGGGTCGCCATGTGGGGGCCGCAGTTGCGCGAGCTGTTCGGCGCCTATGTCGAGCAGAAGCAACAACAGCAGGTGCTCGACTACGACGACCTGCTGCTCTATTGGGCCGCGATGATGCGGGAACCGGTCATTGCCGAGGACATTGCTGGTCGCTTCGACCATGTGCTGGTCGATGAGTACCAGGACACCAACCGGCTGCAGGCCTCGATCCTGCTCGCGTTGAAGCCGGCGGGCGATGGGCTGACGGTGGTCGGCGACGACGCGCAGTCGATCTACTCGTTTCGCGCCGCGACGGTGCGCAACATCCTCGATTTCCCGGCCGCGTTCACCCCGCCGGCGCGGATCGTGACGCTGGACCGGAACTACCGCTCGACCCAGCCGATCCTCGAGGCTGCCAATGCGGTGATCTCGGAGAGCGCCGAGCGCTTCACCAAGAACCTCTGGACCTCGAGGGCGGCGACCGAGAAGCCTCGGCTGGTGACGGTGAAGGACGAGCCCAGCCAGGCCCGCTATGTGGTCGAGAGCGTGCTGGCCTGTCGCGAGGGTGGCACGGTGCTGAAACAGCAGGCGGTGCTGTTCCGCACCTCGTCGCATTCAGCCGAACTCGAGATCGAACTCACGCGCCGCAACATTCCGTTCGTGAAGTATGGCGGACTGAAGTTTCTCGACAGCGCGCACGTCAAGGACATGCTGGCGCTGCTGCGCTTCGTTGATAACCCGCGCGACCGCGTCGCCGGTTTTCGCGTGCTGCAGCTGCTACCGGGGATCGGGCCGGGTGCGGCGGGCAAGGTGTTGGACCTGATGGCGGATAGCGCCGACCCGCTGGTCGAGTTGCTGAACGCCCCTCCCCCGCCGCGTGGCTCGGAGAGCTGGCCAGCGCTGCTCGAAGTGGTGGAGCATCTGGGCAAGGGCGGTGGCGGCTGGCCGGCCGAACTGCTGCGGGCTCGCATGTGGTACGAGCCGCTGATGGAGGCGGTGTACGAGGATGCAGAGGTTCGGAAGGAAGACCTCTACCAGCTCGAGCAGATCGCCGCCGGCTACCCCAGCCGCGAGCGCTTCATCACCGAGCTGACGCTCGATCCGCCCGATGCGACCTCGGACCAGGCCGGCGTGCCGCTACTCGATGAGGACTACCTGATCCTGTCGACCATCCACTCGGCCAAGGGGCAGGAGTGGAAAAACGTGCATGTGCTGAACGTCGTCGATGGCGCCATTCCGTCTGACCTCGGGACCGGCTCGACGCACGAGCTGGAAGAGGAGCGGCGGCTGCTTTACGTCGCGATGACCCGCGCCAAGGACGAGCTGCATCTGATGATCCCGCAGCGCTTCTACGTGCACCAGCAGACCCCTTATGGTGACAAGCACGTCTACGCGCAGCGCAGCCGCTTCATCACCAAGGCTATGCTGCCGCTGTTCGACGACATGTTCTGGCCGGCGGTGAAGGCGGCGGCGATCAGTGGCATCGCCCCGGCTGCGCCCCGGGTCGACGTCGGTGCCGGGCTGCTGGCGATGTGGAAGAAATGATGCGCGAAAGCCTGACACGCCTTGGCAGGATGGTGCGTTAGGTTTGTCAGTATGAAGAAGCCACTCAACATCACCCTGCCCCACGCCCGCCGCATCTGGCTGCACGCCCAGCGGCTCGATGAGCGCGAGCCGTTCGGTGATGGGCCGGAGGCGACGCGCAAGGCGGTCGAGCACCTGGGCTATGTGCAGATCGACACCATCAATGTCATCGAGCGCGCCCACCACCACATCCTCTTCACCCGCATCCCGAACTATCGGCGCAGCGACCTGGCGCATGCGCAATCGGTCGACAAGTCGGTGTTCGAGTACTGGACCCACGCGCTGGCCTATGTGCCGGTGCGCGACCTGGCGTTCTACCTCAGCGAGATGCGCCAGCACCGCAGCGAGCCCATGCGCTGGTATGCCGATGCCGATCCGAACGACCTGAAGAAGCTGCTGCGCCAGATCAAGAAGGACGGTGCGATCTCCATCCGCGATATCGATAACGACGAGCTGGTGGAGAAGGATCACCCGTGGGGCAGCCGCAAGCCAAGTAAGCGCGTGCTGCAATACGGCTTCTATAGCGGCGAGCTGACCATCTCCGAACGCAACGGCATGGTGAAGACCTACGAGCTGATGAGCCGGCACTTCGGCAAGTTGCCGAAGCCCGCGACACCGAAGCAGATCGATAGCTATCTGCTCGATCGGGCGCTGACCGCACAGGGGCTGATCAGCGGCCCCTCGGTCATGCATCCGAAACTGCGTTTTTCGCCGGAACTGGCCAAGCAGATCGAAACCCGGCTGCGGAAGAAGGCGCTGCTGCCGGTGACCATCGGGGACGATCCGACGTTGCACTACGCGACGCCCGAGGCAGTGGCGACGCCGGAGCCTTCAGGCCCACCGCTGGTGCACATTCTCTCGCCGTTCGACCCGATGGCCATCCAGCGCCGCCGCACCAGCCTGTTCTTCGGCTACGACCACGTGTTCGAGGCTTATGTGCCCAAGGCCAAGCGCAAATTCGGCTACTTCACCCTGCCGGTGCTGGCCGGCGACGAGATCGTCGCAGCCATGGACCTGAAGACTGATCGGGCGGCCGGCAAGGTGCTGATCCAGGCGTGGCATTGGGTGGGCAAGGGCAGCGCCGCCGAGCATAAGGCGATGCTCGAGGAGGAGCTGGGGCGGTTCGAGCGGTTTCAGCTCGGGGAATAGGACAATGGGCCCGAACTACACCGGGCCCATTGGATCAACGGTTCGCTCGATCAGATCGGGCAGCCGCTAGTGGCAACGAGAATCCCTTCCGGCGGCAGATGGTCGGCAGGGACGATCTCCGCGAAATTGCAGCAGGGGTCGATCGGCATTGCGACGAGCAGCCGGCCCTGGATTTCGTCGTAGCGGAAGCCGGCATCGCCCACCGTGGCGCAAGCATCGTCATCCACATCATCGACCAGCGACTTCAGATCGTCGAGCTGCTCGCAGAAGCCGCCAGGCCGCTTGTAGCCTTCGGCGCCCGCCTCTCCACACAGCGAACTGGCGGACGAGTCGGCGAACTGGGTGGCTGCTACTGCAGAAAGCGGCAGCGCCGGCAAAGTCGCGGCGGCCAGAATGACGGCAAGTATCTTGATCATGAAAAGAGCTCCGGGTGTACTGATCGGCAGTGGGAACCGTTCTCGGCACAGACGCTCGTCTCTCGGCGTGAACAGCGCCCCAAACGCCGCGACGATAAGGCGACAACCCTAAGGAAACCCTAGTCCTCCTGCAGCCATAACTGCTTAGGTACATGCGACGGCTCACGCTGTCGGTTCAGCGCGCCCGCACCTTGATACCCGTCTGGCTGAGGATCAGCTCGGCCTGTGCCGCCGAGACCACCGCACCCTTGAAGCGTCCGGCCTGGGCGAGGATCGGCAGGCCACCGAGATCGGCGCCGCGCAGGTCCGCATCCTGAAACCGCGCCTGCTCGATATTGGCCTCGCGGAGGCTCGAATTCTCGAACACGGTTTCTCGGAAATCGCATTTGACGAGGTCGGCCGAGCTGAGGTCCACACCCACCAGCTTATCCTTGCGGAAGTTGAAGCCGGGGAGCTTCGCCGAAACCAGCAGGGTGTTGGTAAAGCGCACTCCGAGTGCCTTGGCCTCCGCCATGTCGCAACCGGTCAGCTTGCAATCCTCGAACGAGGTCGAGGACAGCACCGCACCACGGTAGCTGGCATTGTTGAAGTCGGACGAACGGAACGCTGCGTCTTCGAGGTTGGCCCCACGGAAGACTGCGAAGGCGCCACGACAGTTGAGCCAGCGCGTCAGCTCCAGCGTCGCATTGCCGAGATCGGTGCGCACGAGCGAGCAGCGCTCGAATATCCAGCCGGTGAGATCGAGGTCGGCGAGCTTGGTTTCCTCGAGATTGCAGCCGAGTAGACGGATGGGATCATCGCCGAGTGCGATGACGTCGGCGCGCGTGAGAGTGCGATCTTCGATGGTGATAGACGGAGGATTCATCTGGGATATTTAGCCCCGGGGATCGAGTCGGTCGATGCACGCGCGATCCGCAATGGCGCGAAAATAGCTGTGCACCCGGCAATTGATCTATGTGAGCGACTCGGCCCCAGCGAGACTGTCGGTGCAATTTTTTGGGGGTATTACCATGCGCATACTGTTCGCCACCGCGGCCCTGGCCGCGCTTTTGTCTGCATCACCTGCGTCCGCTGCTCCGGGCGACGTCGTAGCCTGCCCACTGTACGGCTCGGGGTGGTTCTACATCCCCGGCACCCCCACGTGTGTCAACGCGAACACGGGCGAGACCCGGTGGCAGACGCCAGATGGCACCGCCTTCGGCGAGACCGAGGTTGCCAAGCAGGCCAAGGACGCCAATGAGGGCGTGGCGGTCAGCCTGGCGCTGCCTGCGGCGACCATCGACGACGGCAAGACCTTCGGGGCGGCCGTCAATTTCGGAACTTTCAATGGGGAATCGGCTGTCGGCGTCGGCGGCGCTTTTGCTCCCGGCGGCGGGCTGACATTCAACGGCGCGGTGGGCGTCGGCCTTGGCCGCGGCACTGTCGGCGGCCGGGCCGGCGTCAATTTCTCCTGGTGAGGTGGGAGTACCGACTCCCTTCAGGGCTCATTCGTCCCAGTAGCGGCGATTCGCCTACCGTGACGAAATCCGCCACCGGACCGTCCGGCGCGCCCACAATCATGATCTCGATGGGGTCGCCCCAGTCGGCGAAGAACAGCGCCGCCACGTCGGCCCCGTAGGCCTCGTGAAGCGCTGGCGTCTCGCAGCGCAACTCGCCTCGTCCGGCCGGGAAGCCCGGGGTCATCACGAGGGTGAATTCTACGTCGGCGAGCGTTTCGCCATTCGCGTAGAGTTTGCCGATACCATTGATTTGCATAGCGAAAAACTACGCGAGCGAACCTGACAGTTCGCTGACAACAAACCAAAACGGCGCCCTTCTGGGCGCCGTTCCGGGTCGGACTGGTGTCGTCCGGCTGCTTAGTTGAAGCGGTAGCGGACGGTGCCGCGCAGCTCGTGGATCCAGTTGTTGTTGATCTCGTAGTAGCTGGTCGTCGTGGGATCGGTCGGCGCGTTGTTGATCTGGTTGATGTAGAGGCCGCGATAGCCCACATCCGCCACCCAGCTGCCCATGTCGTAGCCGACGCCGACCATGACGGCCGCTGCAGCACTGACGTTGCCGCCGGTCGGGACCGGAGTCGTCGCGCCAAGCGGAGAATTGATCTCGGCATGGTTCCAGGCGACACCAGCGCCCGCACCAACGTAGCCGAAGGCACCGCCGGCACCCGAGGAATAGGTGAAGTCGCCGCCGAGGCCAAAGTCATAATAGACGTTGGCAAGCGCGACGGTGGAGCGCAGCATCAGGGTGTAGTCACCCGGATCCGGATCGGGCGCAACTTTGGTGATCTTCAGGCCTTTGGTCTCAACCGAGTCGATTGTGCCGTCGAAACGGAGGCCGGTGCCGGTTTCATAGCCGAAGCCGGCGCCCCAGCTGTAGCCGTAGCCATACTCGACGATCTCGTTGATCTCGCCGTTCGACGGGTGCACCACCTCAGGGGCCCAGTGCCAGTTCAGCGCAGCCGAGCCGCGCAGGTAGAACGAGCCGCCGATGTCGTAATCGACTTCGGGGACTTCGATCGGATATTCGGGCATATCGGCCGCCACCACGGGGCCGGCGAGCAGCAGGGCGGTTCCTACCGCAGCCGCTGAAGCAAAATATCTACGCATTATGCAGGGTCCTTGTTGCCACGACGACACCAGTCGAGTGGACGCATCCTGCCCGGATTTTCTTAAAAGCGGCTTAACCCTAACGGGTAACCCTAATTGTGGGTGAAGGAGATACGTAAACGAAATCTTACTGGGACTGCGTCGTTACTTGGCGGCTTCCTATCCCACCCCCTGCTCCGCCCTTGTGCCTTCCCGTCAGGAATGGGCGACGATGAGTTCGATGAACGCCATCAGCTGCCCCGTTAGGGGCAGTGAATGCACCGGCCAGGAGAGTTTGACGGGCCTAAGCCACCTTCTTGATGGTCGCGGCGATCTCGCTGACGATGGCGGCAACCAGCCCCTCATCGTCGCTCTCGGCCATGACCCGGATCACCGGCTCGGTGCCGGAGGGCCGGATGACGAGGCGCCCGGTGGTGCCGAGGCGGGCCTGGCTTTCCTTGATCGCCTGCAGCACCAGCTTGTGCTCGAGGGGCTTGCCCTCCTTGTAGCGGACCGACTGCAGCAGTTGCGGCACCCTGTCGAAGCGCTTGCAGATCTCGGACACCGGTCGGTTCGCCTGTTTGGCCACGGCCAGTAGCTGCAGGGCGGCAATGAGCCCATCCCCGGTAGTGGTGAAATCGGTGAGGATGATGTGGCCCGACTGCTCGCCACCGACATTGAAGCCCTTGGCGCGCATCGCTTCGAGCACGTAGCGGTCGCCCACTTGGGTGCGCTCGAGGTTGAGCCCGATGCCACCGAGATAACGCTCGAGCCCGAGATTGCTCATGATCGTCGCAACTAGCCCGCCGCCGCGCAGTTCGCCGCGCGCATGCCAGGACTGGGCGATCACTGCCATGAACTGGTCGCCATCGACGATCTCGCCCTTTTCGTCGACGATGATCACCCGATCGGCGTCGCCATCGAGCGCGATGCCGATATCGGCGCGCAGTTCCTTGACCTTGGCGATCAACGCTTCCGGCGCTGTCGAGCCGACCTTGTCGTTGATGTTGAAGCCATCCGGCTCGTTGCCGATGACGAACACCTCGGCACCCAGTTCCCACAGCGCCGTGGGCGCCACCTTGTAAGCCGCGCCATTAGCGCAATCGAGCACCACGCGCAGGCCGCTGAGGTCCACGCCCTTGGGCATGGTGCGCTTGGCATATTCGATGTAGCGGGTCTGCGCCGCCTCGTCGCGATGCGCCCGGCCGATGTCGCGGCCCTGCGACAGCGCACCCAGCATGTTGGAATCCATCAGCTGCTCGATGTCGTCCTCGAGCGCGTCGGAGAGCTTGTAGCCGTCGTGGCGGAACAGCTTGATGCCGTTGTCGTCGAACGGATTGTGCGACGCCGAGATCATCACGCCCAGGTCGGCACGCAGCGACCGCGTGAGCATTGCAACGGCCGGCGTCGGCATCGGGCCGAGCAGGTAGACATCCATCCCCACGGCGGTGAAGCCGGCGGTGAGCGCGCTCTCGATCATATAGCCGGAGCGGCGGGTATCCTTGCCGATGACGACGCGGTTGCGGTGGTCGCCGTTGACGAACTTGAGGCCCGCCGCCATGCCGACCTTCATCGCCAGCTCCGGCGTCAGCTTGTCGCCGTTCGCCAGCCCGCGAATACCGTCCGTGCCGAAATACCTGCGCGCCATTGGGTAAGCCCCCCTCGATTGGGATGGCGCAATTTTAGCGCCAAGCCCCAAGCATACGAAATAGATTGGTGCCGTTTCGTTAACCCGGAAATCCGGGCGGATGTGGGGCTCATACCGGTCTGTGCACCACAAAGCAAAAGGGCCGCCCCGGAGGGCGGCCCTGATCTTGCGAGCGACGGGCTTTAATTGCCCGGCTGCGGCTCGGCAGCGGTGCCCGGGTCGGCGTCGGGGCGCTTCTTGCCCGTCTTGCCGGCGGTCGGCACGCTGGTGCCCTTGACCGGAGTATCGGTGTCGGACGGACGGAGCGGGGTCTTGCCCTCCATCAGGCCGCGAATCTCGTCGCCGGTCAGCGTCTCGAACTCGAGCAGCGCCTTGGCGATGGTGTGGAGATCGTCGATGTACTCGCGGATCACCTTCTGCGCCGTCTGGTAGCCTTCCTCGACGAAGCGCTTCACCTCGGCATCGACCACCTGCTGGGTCTCGTCCGACATATGCACCTGGCGCTGCATCATCGAGCGGCCGAGGAACACTTCGTCCTGGTTGTCGCCGTAGAGCAGCGGGCCAAGCTTGTCGGACATGCCCCATTCGGTGGCCATGGCGCGAGCGAGGCCGGTTGCCATCTTGATGTCCGCCGAGGCGCCCGAGGTCACCTTCTCGTAGCCGAAGATCTCCTCTTCGGCGACGCGGCCGCCCATGGCGACCGCGAGGTCGGCGTAGGCCTTGCGGCGGGTCAGCGACACCTGATCGCGCTCCGGCAGGCGCATCACCATGCCCAGCGCACGACCGCGCGGAATGATGGTAGCCTTATGGATCGGATCGGACGCGTCCATCTTGATGGCGAGCAGCGCGTGCCCGGCTTCGTGATAGGCGGTGAGCTTCTTGTCTTCCTCGGTCAGGCTGAGGGTGCGGCGCTCGGCGCCCATCATCAGCTTGTCCTTGGCATCCTCGAATTCGCTCATCGTGACGAAGCGCTTGTTGCGGCGAGCCGCGAGCAGAGCACCCTCGTTGACGAGGTTCATCAGGTCCGCGCCGGAGAAACCGGGCGTCCCGCGAGCCAGCACCTTGAGGTCCACATCGGGAGCCAGCGGCACCTTGCGGACGTGCACCTTGAGGATCTTCTCGCGACCCTGCACATCCGGGTTCGGAACCACGACCTGGCGGTCGAAGCGGCCCGGACGCAGCAGCGCCGGATCGAGCACGTCGGGGCGGTTGGTCGCGGCGATGAGGATGATGCCCTCGTTCGCCTCGAAGCCGTCCATCTCCACCAGCAGCTGGTTCAGGGTCTGCTCGCGCTCGTCGTTACCACCGCCGAGGCCTGCGCCACGGTGACGGCCGACGGCGTCGATTTCGTCGATGAAGATGATGCACGGCGCGTTCTTCTTGGCCTGCTCGAACATGTCGCGGACACGCGAAGCCCCCACGCCAACGAACATTTCCACGAAGTCCGAACCCGAGATGGTGAAGAACGGCACGTTCGCCTCGCCGGCGACGGCGCGCGCGATGAGCGTCTTACCGGTACCCGGCGGGCCGACCAGCAGCACGCCGCGCGGGATCTTGCCGCCCAGGCGCTGGAACTTGCCCGGATCGCGGAGGAACTCCACGATCTCTTCGAGGTCCTGCTTGGCCTCGTCGACACCGGCGACGTCCTCGAAGGTGATCTTGCCCTGCGTCTCGGTCAGGAGCTTTGCGCGGCTCTTACCGAAGCCCATGGCGCCGCCACGGCCCCCACCCTGCATCTGCCGGATGAAGAAGAACCACACGCCGATGATGACGAGGAACGGCAGCCACGAGGTCAGCAGCATGCCCCAGAACGGGCTCGACTCCGGCTGCTGGGCCGTGATCTGCACACCGCGATCCTCGAGGCGCGAAATGATATCGGCACCCTGCGGGAGCACGGTCTCGAACTTGGTGTCGTTGTTCAACACCCCCGAGACGATGTCGTTGGTAATGGTCACCGACTTCACGCTGCCCGCGTCCACGTCGGAAACAAACTGGCTATAGCTTTTGTCTGTCATCGAGATCGACTTGGTCGACGACTGGAAGACCTGGAACAGGCCCATCAGCATGAACAGAATCACCAGCCAGATGGCGAAGTTCCGGAAATTGACGTTCATCAATCCTGTCCTGAAGTCCGGCACGGGAGAGGCCGGAGAGTTGGAGCGAATGTAGGCCTCGCTCCTGGGCCTTACAAGGTAGCGGCGGGCCGAAACTCGTGCGGCGGTTTGGCCGAAAAGTCGAGAGAGCTTGCGCTTTTCCGGTTAATTCCGTGTCACGGGTGGCTCGGACCTCACGCGAGATTGACGTGCCGCCTGCCGGCCCGGCTCCCGCGCGACGACGATCGTCACCCCGTCGCTCTCGATGAGACAACCATGCAAACTTGTCCGCTTCAGGGCTGGCTCCATCCGCAAGCGATCGGTCAGCGCTTCGATGGGTGCGAGATCATGCGGCTTCTGCCTGCCGCTGACGGCATTGAGCAGGTTCGCCATGACCCGGATCGCGACGGCGCGCGGGGATTGGAGCAGGACTGCGCGCGTGACGCCGCTGCTCCCGGTCCGGGGGTCGACGGCGGTCGCGAGGGTGGCCGCAATAGCTGCCAGCGCCTGGTCGGCATCGCGCATGCGGTTGGCGAAGCGCGATAGCCGGCGCGCATCGAGCCCAAGAGCCGCCAATTGCGGCAGCATCTGGCGCCAGCGGACCCGCTCGTAATCGGTGTCTGAATTGCTGGGATCGGCAACGGGTGTGAGGTCGGAAGCCGCGACCAGGGCTGCGAGATCCGCCGGATCGACGCCGAGCAGCGGCCGCACGACGACGAGGCCGGCGATCTCGGCCAGGTAGTCCATGCCGCGCAAACCCTCGACGCCGCTGCCATGGGCCAACCGCATGAGCACAGTCTCGGCCTGGTCGACGAGGTGATGCGCAGTGAGGAGGATCTCGACCTCGTCGGTCGCCATCGCCTCGGCGATCAAGCCGTAGCGGGCGGCGCGGGCGGCCTGCTGGATGCCGGTCGCCGGCTTCGGCCCCTCCCACCGCAAGCCGCGGGCGGTAAACCCGAGCTTCCCGGCGGCCTCGGTGACATAGGCCACCTCCCCTGCCGCCTCGGGCCTGAGGCCATGATCGACCGAGTAGACGACAAAACGCTGATGCGCCGCGTGCCGCTTGGCGAACTCTGCCGCCAGCAGCATGAGCGCCAGGCTGTCGGGCCCGCCTGAGACGGCGAGCCCGATCCGCCGGAATTCGGCCAGCGGGGCGAAGACCGCCTCGCTGTCGATCAGCTCACCGGGCATTTGGCCTTCTGGGCTTCCTCTGCCAGCCGCTGCGTGAAGGCGGGCGTGAGCTGCGTATAGCGCTGCTTCAGCGTGTAGAAGGTGCGGCAGCCCACATCCACCTGGTCTGCACCAACCAGCGCCACCCCGAGCTTCAGCATCATGTCCGGAGCGCGGTTCGAGTCCTTGTGCTTGGTGTAGCCATCGGCCAGCACCTGCGCCGCATCGGTGAACTGGCCCTGCTGGATCAGTGCTTCGCCCAGCCAGTTGATGGCATCGGGCGCCTTCGGATCGTCGGGATAGAGCGCGACGAACTGCTGGAACTGGTCGGCCGCAAAGGCATAGTCGCCGCGGGTCATGGCGTCGTAGCCGGCGTCGTACTGCGCCGTTGCATCGCCATTGGAGATTTCGCCGCCGCCACCGAGGGACAGATCGAGCGGACGCCCGCCAAGGGGATCCTCCCCTGTCATGGTCCCGAGCTGGTCGACGCCGCCCTTGAGCAGCGGATCGGCGGAATCGCCGACGCTGTCCATCGGCTCGCCGTTAAGATCGGCGAGCGGCAGATCGTCCATCGGCGCGGCCGTGGCCGGCGCTTCCGGTGTTGCGGCGGTTGCGGGAGCTTGCTGGGCCGGGGTCTGCGGCAGCGTATTGGACGGCGTCGCGCCGTCAGTTGGCGCTGCCGCCTGCGGTTTTCCCCCAGCACCGCCTTCCAGCTGCTGGAAGCGGAACTCGTTGTCCTCAGCCTGCTTCTGGAGCTGGGTCTGCATCTGGGTCAGCTGGAACTCCAGCCCTTCGACGCGGCCGGTGAGCGAGCGGATCTGCTCCTCGAGGTCCTGGATGCGCACCAGCAACTCGGCGCTCGACTGCTGGTTCTGTGCCACATGGATGCGCGTTTCCGCGATCGCCCGCGGCGGCACGAGGCTCGTCTGGCCGACCTGCAACGGGCTGGTCGCGGCGAAGGCCGGAACCGCCAGCGCTGCGGCAAACAGGGTGGCATAGATCGCGGGTCGGTAAGCCGATCCGCGAATTCGGGGGAGTTTCACCATCAAAGCTCCGTCGGGTCCAAGGAGGTCGCTCGCAGCGGGCGCTGCACGTGCTTGGATTAGCGCAGGATTTCGACAAAAAGAAAGCGCCGGGCCCAAATACGCTGGCGCCCGGCGCTTATGCCTCCAGTACGAACAAGCTTCGGGGATTACGCGCGAGACATCGCGTGGCCGCGACCTCCGCCCCGAAGTTCGCTCGAGCTTATTGTACGACCGTCACAGCACGGCGGTTTTGTGACCAGCACGAGATATCGTTGCAGATGGCCACAGGACGTTCCTTGCCGAACGACTTCGAAGTGATGCGGCGAGCGTCGACGCCCTTCGAGGTCAGGTAGTTGACCACGATCGAGGCACGGCGGGCGCCCAGCGCGATGTTGTACTCGCGGGTGCCGCGCTCATCGGCGTGGCCTTCGATCATGATGCGGTAGTTGCGGTACTGGTTGAGCCACTGCGCCTGCTTGTCGAGGGTCGCCAGGGCGGTCGGCGTCAGGTTCGAGGAGTCGGTCTCGAAGAACACGCGGTCGCCGACGCTCACCAGGAATTCCTGCTGGCTGCCGGGGGCACCGCCACCGGGCCCGAGGTTACCGACGCCGGTGCCGCCAGCGCCATTGCGCGAACAGGCCGCCACAGCGACCACGAGGACCACCAGCGCGGCAGCGCGCAGCACGGCGATTAGGGGCGTTACGGAACGCATCCGGTTGATCTCCTGAACGGAAGGATTTGATTGGCGAAGTTTTACCGCCGGTAATCTTAAGGTGGTGTTGTCGCGCTTGGTTAATTGTTGGTCATTCTGGCGCGAATGTGGCCGGAATCCGGGCTTTTCCGTGATGTTGCGGGGAAGACACGGATCTGTGCTCTCCCCGCAATTGGTTAGCGACTAAGCGCGCAGCGGGGACCAGCTCGGGTCCGACGCGAACGACTCCGTCGCGAGGTTGAGTTCGTTCCGTCCCCAGATGTCGATCGACCACAGCCCCGGACCGGCATCGCCGCCCGGATCGCGGAAGAAGCCGATGACGCGACCGTTCGGAGCCCAGGTCGGACCCTCCTGCACCTGCCCGGACGACGACAGGATGCGCTCGCCCGAACCATCGGGCTTCATGATGCCGATATGGAACTGCCCACCCGACTGGCGGGTATAGGCGATGAGATCGCCGGTGGGCGACCAGACCGGCGTCGAATAGCTGCCTTCGCCGTAGGAGATGCGCTGCGCCCCGCCGCCGCCGGCACCCATGATGTAGATCTGCGGGCTGCCGCCGCGGTCGCTCTCGAAGCAGATGCGCGAGCCGTCCGGCGAATAGCTCGGCGACGTGTCGATCGCCGCGCCGCTGGTCAGTTGCGTCGGGTTGCCGCTGCCGACACCGGCCGCGTAGATATTGGTGGTGCCGCCGTTCGACACCGAGAATACCACAGTGCTGCCATCGGGCGAGAACTGCGGGGCAAACGACATCGGCGCGCCCTCGATCAGCTTCTTGGAAGCGCCGCCGAGGCCGGAATAGTAGACCTGCGGGTTGCCGTCCTCATAGGAGGTGAACACCAGGCTGTCGCCCTTCGGCGAGAGCTTCGGCCCGAAGGTCAGCGACTTGCCGGAGGTCAGGTACTGCACATTGGCGCCGTCCTGATCCATGATCGCGAGGCGCTTTACGCGGTTCGCCTTGGGGCCGCTCTCGGCCACATAGACGATGCGGGTATCAAAATAGCCGGTGCCGCCCGACAGCGAGGCGTAAATGGCGTCCGAGACGATGTGCGCGATGCGGCGATAGTTCTGCGCGTCGGTCTTGTAGGACTTGCCGACCACCTGCGCCGCCGCCTGCGTATCCCAGACGCGGACCTGCGACGAGACCTCAGCCCCGCGCTCCACCGAGCCCATGACCAGCGCATCGACGCTTGCGCCACGCCAGGCGGCGAAATCCGGCTCGTTGGTCACGTCGCCGACGCGGATCGGGAGCGACGCTGGGTCGAGCGGCACGAACAGCCCGGAGCGCTTCAGGTTATTGCGCACGATCTCGGCGATCTCGGCGCCGAAGGCCGGGTCGGACGAGGCGAAATCCGGAATGGCGATCGGCAGCGGCGTGAAATTGCCGCCGGTCACGACGATCTCGACCAGAGCCTGGGACGGGGTAGCGAGCGCGAAAGCGCCGCCGGCGAGGCCGAGTTTCAGCGCGTTGCGCCGGGTGATCAGGGTCATCTTACGTCTCCATGTCTTGTCTGGCATCGGGCTCGCTAGAACGACCGCGCCGCAAACTGTGCTCTAACATCCTGGCCCATGGCCATTGTGAACGGACCGCAGCGCATCAGGGCGCGCTGCACTGCCCGTGCATAGGCATCCTCGATGGTATTGGCCGGCGAACTCATCATCTGCGGCTGGCCCGCCACCATACCGTCGGCCCCGATCGAGAAAGTGAACTCGGCCCGGGCGTCGACATCCTCGGCGCCGGCCGGCAGCGTGATACAGGCCTGGATCTGCGCCACCAGCGCACCGATCTCCGAATTGCTGAGCGTAGCGGCGCGACCATCCTCGCGACCGAGCGTCGCTTCGCCGCCGGCCCCGGTAGTAGCGCCGCGCGACTCTTCGTTGTTGATCAGGTTGGCGACTTCGTCGGCGACCTTCTTTGCGTCGTCGGCCTTCGCCTGCTCGACGCGCTCCTTCTCCTCAGCCGCTTTCTTCTTTTTCTCTTTCTCGGCTTTCTTCTTGTCCGCTTCCGCCTTGGCCTTTTCATCGGCCTTCTGCTGCTTCTGCGCTTCCTGCTGCTTCTTGAACTCGGCGCGCTTCTGGTCGAGCGAGGCCGTGTGCACCGTCGGCTTGGGTGCCGCATCGGTCGGATCGGGCGTCACGTCCGGCGTCGCCACCGGAGTGGGCTCAGGTGTGGGTTCGGCAACCGGCTCGACCACTGGCTCGGGCTGCGGCTCGACCGCGGGACGCTCGGCGGGTGTCGGCGCAACTTCCGGCTCGGGCTCGACCACCGGCTCGGTCGATGCCTCGGGCGCCGGAGCGGTCTGCTCGGTCGGCGCGGGCGTCGGGTCGGGATTGTCCTCGGGGGTCGGCTGGTCTTCCTGGGTATTGCCGGTCGGCTGCGCCAGTTCGGCGGGCTTCACGTCGTCGACCACCGACGGCGCCTCGGTCTCGACGACCGTGCTGTCCATCGAGCCCATGCGGATGTTGGCGAATTCCGAGATCGGCACGAGGTCGACGGCGATCGACTCGACCGGAACCGCGTCCATCGGTCGCCCCATGCCGATGCCGATGATCGCGATGGCGATCAGTCCGGCATGTGCAATGGTGGAAACCGTGAACCCGGTGCGCATCAGCTCACTGGTCCTGTTGCTGGGCCTGTTCCGTGATCAGACCGATCTTGGCGTAGCCGGCGCCCGACAGCGCGCCCATCACCTGCATCACCGAGCCGTAATTGGCCGCGAGGTCGCCACGCACGTAGATGCGATCCTCGGTGCCATTGACGGCCACGGCAGCCACCTGGGTGACGAGATCGTCGAGGCTCACCGGCTGGTCAGCGAGGAAGATGGCGCCCTCGTTGGTGACCGAGATGGTGATCGGCTTCTGTTCGGTATTGAGCTGCGTCGCCTGCGTCTTCGGCAGGTCGATGGGGACGCCGACCGTCATCAGCGGCGCCGCCACCATGAACACGATCAGCAGCACCAGCATCACGTCGACCATCGGCGTGACGTTGATGTCGCTCATCGGCTTGGAACCGCCGCCGCGGCGCCGACCACGCCGGCGGCCACCGCCGCCACCGCCCGATACTGCCATTGCCATCAGCGGGCACCCCGCGCTTCGAGCTGCCTCGAGAGGATGGTCGAGAATTCGTCGGCGAAGCCCTCGAGCCGGCCAATCAACTTGTTGGCGTCGCCCGATAGCTTGTTGTAGGCGATAACCGCCGGGATAGCGGCGAGCAGGCCCAGCGCCGTCGCAAACAGCGCCTCGGCGATCGGCCCGGCGACTACGGACAGATTGGTGCTCGATGCGGCCGAGATGGCCGTAAATGCGTTCATGATCCCCCATACCGTGCCAAAGAGGCCAATGAAGGGCGACGCCGAACCGACGGTGGCGAGGAAGCCGAGGCGCTTCTCGAGATTCTCGCTCTCGCGGCTGATGGCGACGTCGAGCACCTTGTCGAGGCGCCCCTGCACGCCGACGAAGGACGAGGCGTTCTGCTCATGGCTGCGCTTCCACTCCTTCATCGCGGCGACGAAGATGGCGCCCAGCCCCATCGCCGGCTTCTCGCTCATCTGCTGGTACAGTTCCTCGAGCGACTGGCCCGACCAGAACACGCGCTCGAAGCGATTCATCTCGCGCTTGGCGCGGCCATAGAGCATCGACTTGTCGACGATGATCGCCCAGCACCAGACCGAGGCCGCGAGCAGCCCGATCATCACCGTCTTGACGACAAGGTCGGCCTGCCAGAACAGCGCCCAGATCGAAAGGTCGGCATGCGGAGCGACCGTGCCGACGGCGTCCATGGCTTCCATGTAAGGGTCCTTCTCAGTCCGGCCCCGACGACCGAAACCTGATCGTCGGGTCGATGCGGTCCAAATTTGTCAAATTTAAGAGAAAAGCCCGGAATCCCGGACCTTTGGCAGCACTGGTGGTGCACTGCCTTACTTATGGTCAAGCAAGTGTTAACAAAGCGATTCCTCGCGTTCGCGTGAGCGCGACCGATCAGCGCAGCGCAACTGATCGCAAGCTATCGCGTTGTGGACGTGGCCTGCCGCCAGATGGAGGCCTGCGGTTGTCCACAACACGTCAACGACGAGGGAGATCCCAATGCATCTCAATCTGACTCGCACCTTGCTGGCCGCCACCGCCGTATTGGCTTTTTCGGCAATGCCGGCCTTTGCAGAAGTGGTGAAGTTCACCGCCGACCTGACGGCCGCCTCGGAGGTGCCGCCAACGGATTCTACCGCCACCGGCAAGGTGGAAGCGACGCTCGACACCGACAGCAAGGTCTTCACCTGGACTGTCACCTATGAAGGCTTGAGCGGCGACGCGACCGGCGCCCATTTCCACGGCCCGGCTGCCGAGGGCGCCAATGCCGATCCGGTTGTACCGCTTGCCGATCCGCTCGCGAGCCCGATCAACGGCAACGCCACGCTGACCGATGACCAGATCACCCAGTTGCAGGGTGGCCAGTGGTACTTCAACCTCCATACGGCCAAGTTCCCTGACGGCGAGATCCGCGGACAGGTTAAGCCCGCCGCGATGTAAGGACGCCAATCGCAGGCAAAACCTTGGGTCGCCGGCAAACCGGCGGCCCTTTTCTATGCCTTGAGCGCTTCGACCAGATGGCGAGGCATCCGCGCCACGCCGCCGCTGGTCTTGATCGCCACCACCTGTACATCGGCGCGGGTGATCTCGACACCGTCGCGGCTGATCGACTGGACGAGATGGAGCCGCGCCGGGCTGTGCGACGCGACCTCGGTGGTCACCTCCAGCAGGTCGTCGATATGCGCCGCCGCCTTGAAGTCGATGGTCATCGTGCGCACCGCAAAGGCGATGCCATCCTTCACCAGCTCCGAGTGATGCACGCCGCGCTCGCGCAGGAACTCGGTCCGCGCCCGCTCGAAGAAGTGCAGGTACACCGCGTGGTAGACGTTGCCGGAGAAATCGGTGTCTTCGTAGTAGACACGGACTGCGATGTGGTTGGCGCCGCTCATGCCGCCGACCGATCGAGGAGGTGGATCGTGGTCGAGGGTATGTCACCAAGCCGCCCGCGGAGCGGCTCGGGATAGAACACGCTTGTCGCGAGCGCTTCCGCCGTCGTCGGCACCCAGCGATATTCCATCTCGACCGGGCCCTCGTAACAGCGATGGCAGATATCGGTGTCGTGATAGGGGAAATCGTCGGACACTTCGATCCGGTAGTAGAGCCCGACCTCGTGGAAGACCTGCGATTTCTCGGGATAGAAAGACTCGATCACGAAGGCGAGCTGGCCGACCTCGACGGGATGGCCGAATTCCTCCTGCATCTCGCGCACCAGGGTTTCTACACTCGCCTCTGCCTGCTCGATCCGGCCACCAGGCAGGAACGTGCCGTAACCGCCCTTGATGTTCTGGATCAGCACGCGCCCATTCCGGATGGCGATGCCGGCAGCCCGCATCTGGAAGCGGGCGGCGCCGTCATCGAAGCAGACCATGCTGTCATGGCGCAAGACAGGGCGGTGCTCTACCATCAGTTCTCTCCCTCCGGTTCCTCGAACAGGCTGCCCTGCATCCCGACGAAGCCCTGCGGCACGCCGATGCCCATATGCTGGAAGGCGAGCGCCGTCAGCATGCGGCCGCGCGGCGTGCGCTGGATGAAACCCTGCTGGATCAGGTAGGGCTCGACGATCTCCTCCAGCGCATCGCGCGGCTCGCTGAGGGCCGCCGCGATGGTTTCGATACCCACCGGCCCGCCGCCGTAGAAATCGGCGATCACCTTGAGGTAGCGCCGGTCGAGCTGATCGAGGCCGCGCGCATCGACATCGAGCCGCAGCAGCGCCTTGTCGGCCACCGAGCGGGTGATCTCCTTGGCGCCGTCGACCAGCGCGAAATCGGTGACGCGGCGCAGCAGCCGGCCGGCGATGCGGGGCGTACCGCGGGAACGGCGGGCAACTTCCATCGCCCCATCCGGCGCCATGCCGATGCCGAGCAGCCGCGCGCCGCGCTCGACGATCTTCACCAGCTCTTCGGGGGTGTAGAAATTGAGCCGGATCGGGATGCCGAAGCGGTCGCGCAGCGGCGTTGTCAGCAGTCCGGCGCGGGTGGTGGCGCCGACGAGAGTGAACTTCGCCAGATCGATCCGCACCGAACGCGCCGCGGGCCCTTCGCCGATGATCAGGTCGAGCTGGTAGTCCTCCATCGCCGGATAGAGGATTTCCTCGATCGCCGGGTTGAGCCGGTGGATCTCGTCGATGAACAGCACGTCGCGCTCTTCGAGATTGGTGAGCAGCGCCGCGAGATCGCCGGCCTTGGCGATCACCGGGCCCGAGGTCGCGCGGAACCCGACGCCGAGTTCCCGCGCCACGATCTGCGCCAGCGTGGTCTTGCCGAGGCCCGGCGGACCGACGAACAGCACATGATCCAGCGCCGCGCCGCGGTGCTTCGCCGCCTGGATGAACACCTCGAGATTAGCCCGCGCCTCGGCCTGCCCGATGAACTCGGAAAAGCCGGACGGACGGAGGGAGACGTCCAGCGGGTCGTCCCGGCCGGTATGGGCAGAGGTCAGGTCGGTCACTTGAGGAGTTCCATGCCAGGGACGTATTTGGCAGCATCACGGTCGAACGTCGCGATGCGGGGCGCACCGGCCAGTTCGCTCGATCGTGCCACCAGCAAGTCGGAGAAGTCGATGCGCGATCGCGTGTAGTTGGCGAGCGCCCACTCAATGAGGTCACGGTCCTCCATCACGAAGTCGTCGGAGTCCAGCATCCAGCGAATGGCTTGGCCGACCTGATCATGCTCGTACTTGTATCGGCGGCGCAGAACCCAGGCGAACTCGGTGAGGACCACCGTGGTGACGAAGGCCGGATCGGCGGCTGACCGCTGACCGAAGAACGCGACCGCGGCCTCACGTTGTGGCTCAACCGGCACGAACAAGCGCACCAGAACATTGGTGTCGACGCCGATCATCTCCGGGTCGAACGCTCGAACCGTTCCACTACTGCGTCGCCAATGGCCTCGTTCATCTCTTCAACGGTCACGTGTACGTCGCCGCTGGGCGGCGGGCCTAGAATACCAGCCAAGTCGACTGCCCGCAGCTTCCGCGGCTTCACCGTGACTTTGCCATCGTCCAGAATCCACTCCATCTGCGTCCCCTCTTCCAAGCCCAGAAAGTCTCGCACTTCCTTTGGGACGGTGGTTTGACCCTTGCTGGTCACCTTGCCGGTGTACCTTGTCCTTGCAGGCAGTGATTTCCCAGACATTGCGAGTGCTCCTTACTTTCTTAGTGTAGTAAGGAATGTTATGCACTGCAAGGCTAACTGCTCAATTCCCTGAGTCCCAGCCGGATCAGCTTGTCGGTCGCTATCCCATCGCCGTCGCGGCCGACCACCCGCGCCACGGCAGCGGAGGCCTGCGCGCTCGAGTAGCCGAGATTGGTGAGGGCAGAGACCGCATCGGTGACGTTGCTGGCCGCAGCCCCCTCTCCAAGTGCCGCCTGCAGGCCCAGCACACCGGCATCGATAGCACCGACCGCCGGGGCCTTGCCCTTGAGTTCGGTGACGATGCGGACGGCGAGCTTGGGACCTACGCCGTTGGCGCGGCCGATCATCGCCTTGTCCTGCAGCGCGATGGCGCTGGCGAGCTCGGATGGGGTGAGTACCGATAGGATGGCGAGGGCCACCCGGCTGCCGACCCCCTGCACCGTCATCAGCGTGCCGAACCAGGCTTTCTCGGCTTCGGTGAAGAAGCCGTAGAGCCGGATCATATCCTCGCGGACGATCATCTCGGTATGGATCACCGCAGCGTGGCCAACCTGCGGTAGCGCCGCCAGCGTCTT
Organism: Devosia sp. P3_B2; assembly: GCF_056402875.1. Classification (NCBI taxonomy): domain Bacteria; kingdom Pseudomonadati; phylum Pseudomonadota; class Alphaproteobacteria; order Hyphomicrobiales; family Devosiaceae; genus Devosia; species Devosia sp. P3_B2. Next base: position 153,606 of record NZ_JBFUGO010000004.1, read on the forward strand.
GGCCGAGCAGAAGGTCTCGTAGACGACGCCGTTGACGTCGAGATGCACGTGGTCGTCGCCGAACCCGTCGACGAGGCCCTTGAGCTTGCCGATCATGCAGGAACACTCAGCTTGCGGATGGCGCGGTGATGCGCGTGGCAGATGGCGATGGCCAGCGCATCGGCCGCGTCGGCGCCCTTGAAGATCGCGGTGGGCAACAGGATCTTGATCATCATCTGCACCTGGGTTTTCTCGGCATGGCCGGTGCCGACGACCGACTTCTTGATCAGGTTGGCGGCGTACTCGCCGACCGGCAACCCGCGCAAAGCCGGCGTCATCAGCACCACGCCGCGTGCCTGCCCGAGTTGCAGCGCCGAGCGCGCGCCGGCGGACACGAACGTTTCTTCGACCGCGGCCTCTTCCGGTGCGTATTCATCGAGCACGGACGTGATGCCGCGATGCAGTTCGACCAGCCGGTCGGCCAGCGAGCCCTCGGTGGGCGGCGTGATTGTGCCGCAGGCAACGAAGCCCAGCCGGTTGCCCGAGCTCTCGATCACCCCCCAGCCGCAGCGCCGCAGCCCCGGATCTATCCCGATGATTCGCACTGTTTCCGCCATTCTGAAGCTTTAGGGCAGGTGATGAATCCTACCAAGCGCTTTGTGAACGAAACGGAAACACCCTGAGGGAATTGCCGGCATTCCTGCCGGCCGCATTAATTCGCATTCAAGCATTGCCCCTTAAGCCATGCGCATTCGCTCGGGGGTCGCGGGATGAACAGGTTGGTATTGCCGCAGTCGGCATGGGGCATCGTCTGGCGGCGCACGACCCTGATCCTCATCGCTTCGACGGTAGGGTCCTGGGTGATCTCCAACCTCGTCATGATGTCCCTGAACCAGGGCATGAATGATGTCGGCACCGTCCTCGCCCTCGGGATGCCGACCGCTTTGGGTGGCCCGATCCTGCTGTTCCTCCAGATCCGGTCGGCGCAGCTGAGAGAGGCCAACCGCAGGCTGGAGACCCTTGCCTCCACCGACTGGCTGACCGACTGCCTCAACCGCCGCGCTTTCACCTCGCGCGTCGGCGCGAGCCTCAGCGGGATGAACGGTAGCGCAGCGCTGCTGGTCATCGATGCCGACCACTTCAAGACCATCAACGACCGCTTCGGCCATGAGCGCGGCGATGAGGTGCTGCAGCTGATCGCTCGCGCCATCCGCGACAGCGTGCGCGAGGGCGATCTGGTCGGGCGCATCGGTGGCGAGGAATTCGGCGTCTTCGTCAGGGACGCCGGAGTGGACGCTGCCGAGCGCACCGCCGAGCGCATCCGCGATTCCGTCAATGCGCTGTTCGTCACGTCCGAAGGCGTCGCGCAGCGCCTTTCGGTCAGCATCGGCGGCGCCGTAAGCTCAGGCGACGCCGGCTTCTCAGACTTGTTCCGCATCGCCGACCGCCGCCTCTACGAGGCCAAGCACACCGGGCGCAATCGTGTCGAGTTGGGCGGCAAACAGGTCGATCCAGACCTCGTCGCGCTGAACGCTGCGGTGCGCTGAAGCACTAAATTCCGGCGATAGATAAAATCCGATCCAGCGGCTTGAGGCGATCTCAACTCGCCCGGCCTAGCTTCCACGGCTTCTGCGCAGAAGTGCTGAAGGAACGCGAGCTTTGGATTTTTCGCCCAGCGGCTGGGGCCGCGTCTTCCTCTGGACAGCGCTGGGCACGATCGGTTGCATTGCAGTCGCGCTGTTCGTCGATTCCTTCAATTTCCACAATCTCAGCCCCGAGTCGCTCCGCTGGTCGATCGCCCTCGACGTGTTCGTGCCGATGGGCCTCGCCATCCCCATGCTGTTCTTCCTGCTGAGCAAATTGCGTGAGCTCGCCATCGCCCACGAATTGCTGCGCCACCATGCGGCGACCGACAATCTAACCGAGCTGCTGAACCGTGGTGCCTTCACCCGTGAAGTGGAGGAAGCGCTGGCCGATGGCCGCTTCGCCGACGACGGCATGCGCGGCACCCTGCTCGTTATCGATGCCGACAACTTCAAGGCGATCAACGATACCTACGGCCACGACCACGGCGACGCCGCGCTGCGGCTGATCGCCAAATCGGTGCGCAGTGTGCTGCGCGCTGCCGATCTCGTCGGACGCATCGGTGGCGAGGAGTTTGCCGTCTACCTGCCCGGCACCACGCTGCTGATCGCCGAGGCCGTTGCCGAGCGGCTTCGCCTCGCGGTCTGCGAAGCCAGGTTCGCCCCCGACGGGAAGCCCTACCAGTTGACGGTGAGCGTGGGCGGCGCGGTCTACGACCGCTCCCTGCCCTTCACCGAGTTGTTCCGATTAGCCGACCAACAGCTCTATGCGGCAAAGCAGAACGGACGCAACTGCACCGCAGTCGCGTCCATCTCGCATTACGAGACGCTGCCCGCTGCAGCGGCCTAGTCGTCCGCAGCCGTCGTTGCGACTTCAACGAGGAAGCCGCCGGGGGCCTGGCAGTAGAACGTCGTCGTCCGGCTGCCGCCACGATTGAACTGTTGCACGTCGCCCGGACCGTAGCCGGCATCGACGAGTTCGGCATGCTTCAGCCGCACCTCGGCGACGCTGCCGACGAAAAAGCCGACATGGAAGTTCTTGTGGTAGGTGGCTTCGGTCTTGCCTGATGCCATGAAGTTGAGGACGAACCCGCCCTCACCCTCCATGACGGCGAAGTTGTCGTGCGCTTCGCCGACGACGGTGAAATCGAAATGCCGGGCGAAGAACTCGGCCGCCGCGCCTACGTCAGCGACGGCGAAATTGGCGTGATTGAACTGCATGATGATGTCCTGATGGTTGCGAAGGAAACGGTCGAACGACCGGTCTCGAGGCGCACGCGGCTCAGGGCATGAAGCTGGCGGTGAAATCTCATCGACCCATATCCCAACAAGCAGCGGGCACCCGGGGATCGGGCGCTCGTCGGCTTGCCGTGGGTCCTTCGCCTTTTGGGCGGGACAATCTCCCTCGCGGGAGGGCCGGACTCACCTTAACCGGCCTACGTTTTTTCGGCGTAACGAGCCTGAACTATTGCCCAGGCCCGGATTTGTCAAACGCTCACGCGTCGATCTTAGGCGGCGTCGATCTTGGCCATGTCTTCGTCGCTGATGTCGAAGTTGGCATAGACGTTCTGCACATCGTCGTCCTCTTCGAGGATGCCGATCAGCTTGAGCAGCGTCGCACCCTTTTCCGCGTCCACCGGCACTTCGTTCTGCGGCTTGAAGATGAACTTGGCCGATTCTGCCTCGCCCAACACCTTCTCGAGCGCCGCCGCGACCTCGTTCAGCGCCTCGAACGAGGTGTAGATCCAATGGCCCTCTTCGTCGCTTTCGACGTCGTCGGCGCCGGCCTCGATGGCAGCTTCCATCACCTTGTCTTCCGAGCCGGCGGTGGCTGGGTAGAAGATTTCGCCGACGCGATCGAACATGAAGCCGACCGAGTTGGTTTCCCCCAGTGCGCCACCATTCTTGGAGAAGGTCGAGCGCACGTTCGAGGCGGTGCGGTTGCGATTGTCGGTCAGCGCCTCGACGATGACGGCGACGCCGCCGGGGCCGTAGCCTTCGTAGCGGATCTCTTCGTAGTTCTCGGTGTCGGCGCCGCTCGCCTTCTTGATAGCGCGCTCGATGTTGTCGCGCGGCATGGATAGCGCGCGAGCGTTGCTGACCGCGAGGCGCAGGCGCGAATTGAACGCCGGGTCCGGCACGCCGAGCTTGGCAGCCACGGTGATTTCACGAGCGAGTTTCGAAAACACCTTCGAGCGAGCCGCGTCGGACTTGCCCTTGCGGTGCATGATGTTCTTGGCGTGCGAATGGCCGGCCATGCGGTCACCCCTGTTGGCATGTGTGGCAATGGTGGTGGGCGGTTATAGGGGCGGCGGCGGCGAAAATAAAGGCCGTGTGACAGCCGGCCGAGCATCTCGCCCGATCCAAGGCAATGCGTGACAGTTTCCGCCATTTCAGCGACAACTTGAATATGAACCCGCGATAAATGCGGATATCACCGCACATTCAGTCGTTCACTGGCATCTAGCGCTCATCAGCGCGGTATTGGGACCGCAAGCAGAGAGAACTAGAGATGGACGCATTTAAGAGATTTTCGCTCGTAGCCATGGCAGCGCTCCTCGCGGCGGGCACGGCGCCGGCATTTGCACAAACCCGCGATACGCGACCGGAGCGGCCGGTCGTCGAACGTGACGACAGCAGCGGTTCCGGCGCTACCGAAACTAGACAAGAGCCGCGCCTGCCCAAGCCCACCGAGGGCGTCCGGTGCCTGATCAAGCAGGGTCACGACGGTCCGGCGATCCTTGCAGTCAACGGCACCGGCAAGGTGATCCCGGCGGGAACGGTAGTGACGCTCTACCTGCAGCCAGGCAACATCCAGAAGCTGTTCAAGCTCGATACGGACTGGCAGCCCGGGCAGTCGATCGGCGTTCCGGTGAAGCTCGGCGAACTGCCCGAGGGCGCTGCATGCTCGATGAAAGTCACGCCAGTCGAAGACAAGGGAAACGAAGGGACGCCAGATCCTGACGGAAGCGATCAACCACCCGATGGAGGCGACGCGCAGCCGCCCGGCCCAATGCCGGATCTGCCGACCGGCGAAGGTGACCCGGCGCCACCCGTCATTCTCGACGCCGAGACGACGTGTCAGCTTCGTCCCACGAACGACGACGCATCACTGTGGGGCGTCGACATCCAGAACCTCGGACCAGATTCTTGGCCGGTCGGCACCCAGATACATCTTACGCTGCCCAACGGGACCGAATTGACCATCACCCTCGAAAACGAAATCCCGGTTGGTGACTACTACGCCGCCTACAATCTGTTCCCGAAGCCGCAAAACTGGACGTGCAAACTGTATCTGACCGCTGCTCCCTAGAACGCCGGCTCTGCCTGGGCCAGCGACCCACCGACCCGCACGGGAAACAGCTTGGCGACGAGACCGGTCCTCGGATCGGTCTCGATTGCTATTCCGGACAACGTCGCCTCACCATCCGCCGGGGTAAACCGACCAGTGGCGATGCCGGTGAGGAAGCGGTTGAGCGGTTCGTCGACCTCGACGCCGATCACTGAGTCGTAGTCGCCGCACATGCCGGCATCGGCCATTAGCGCCGTGCCGCCCTTGAGGATGCGGTGGTCGGCGGTGGGGATGTGGGTGTGGGTGCCGACGACAAGGCTGACCTTGCCGTCGAGGAAGTGCCCCATCGCCTGGATTTCCGAGGTCGCCTCGGTGTGGAAATCGAGGATGATCGCATCGGCCTGCTCGCCGAGCGGACAGGCGGCGACCGCGGCCTCGACGGCGCGGAACGGATCGTCGACCGGATCCATGAACACCCGGCCCTGCGCGTTGATCACCAGCACCCGGTGCCCGGCGCGGCTTTCATAGAGATTGGCACCGCGTCCGGGCGTGCCCGGAGCGAGGTTGAGCGGCCGCAGCAGCGTCGGCTCGCGGGCGATGTATGTCAGTGTGTCGCGCTGGTCGAAGGCGTGGTCGCCCAGCGTCACGACGTCGGCGCCGGCAGCCTTAATCTCGGCGAAGTGCCCTTCGGTCAGCCCGCGCCCATGGCTGGCGTTCTCGCCGTTGATCACCACAAAATCGAACTTGTGCTTGTCGACCAGCCCGGCAAGGCGGTCGGAAACGGCGTCCCGGCCGGACTTGCCGACCACGTCGCCCAGGAACAAGACTCTCACGTAACCGGCGCCTTTTTCTCGAAGTTGCGGACGCCCTGTTCAGTCACGATAGCGTCGAGCGGCACATCGTGCGCCTCGCGCGGGATCAGGTCCACCTCCTGCAGCGCAAAGGCGAAGCCAATGAGCCTTGGCCGCTTCGGCAGCGCGGCCAGTGTCCGGTCGTAATAGCCACCGCCGTAGCCAAGGCGGGTGCCGTGCTTGTCGAAGCCGAGGAGCGGCATGAGGATGACGTCGGGCGCGGCGCGCGGCGCTTCCTCCGCCGGGGCAAGCGTTCCGAAACCGGCTTCGTAAAGCGGCGCGCCGTCTTCCCAGAGCCGAAGCTCGAGCGGCTGCTCGTCGCCCAGCACCACCGGCAGGCACACTGGCTGACCGGCATCCATCAGCCGGGCCACCACCGATTTCACGTCCATCTCGTCACGGATCGGCCAGTAGCCTGCGACCACTTCGCCCTTCTCAATGGGCACGGCATCGAAGAAATGCAGCATGGCCGCATGGGCCGCCTCGTTGCGCAGAGACGGATGGAAGGCCGCTCGCTTCTTGTGCGCTACGGCTCGGAGCGCCGCTTTCGCCTCTTCGATCTTTGCGTCGCTCATGGGGCTTTCTGGCGAAGAATTAGGTGCCGCCCTGGCCGTGGGATACAGATCCTGGGAACCTACTTACGTAGGTGGGCGCCGTGTGTCCGAACCCACGGGTCCGAACGGTGACAGCTCCCTTAAGGATCAGTACGGCCCCAGGGAAATAAGATCCAACACGCACCGGGCAGCCCATTCAATATAGGGCGCACAGCGCGCCAACGCCAAGCGCTTCTTTCCTTTTCCACGTCCCCGCCTATATCAGGCGGGCAAGGGCACAGGGGCGACGCATGGTTTCACAGATCCTCTTGGTGATGATCGCAGCCATAGCGGTCACCATTATCGCCGAACGCCGCAGCATCCAGGCGCCGCTGCTGCTGGCGCTGGTCGGCCTCGCCGCCTCATTCGTTCCCGGACTGCCGCGGCTGGAACTCGAGCCCGAGATCATCCTCACCGTCGTGCTGCCGCCGCTGCTCTATTCGGCCGCGACGGAATTCTCGTTCGTCAGCTTCATCAAGCGGCTGGGGTCGATCGTGAACCTCGGCGTGGTGCTGGTGCTGGTCACCACCTCCGTCGTCGGCGCGGTCTCCGCCTCGATCATCCCGGGCATGACGCTGGCGGTGGCGACGGTGCTTGCAGCGGTGGTGTCGCCGCCCGACGCGGTGACCGCTGTCGCGGTGGGCCGCAAGCTCGGGCTCCCCAGCCGGATGATGACCGTGCTGAAGGGCGAGAGCCTGATCAATGATGCGGCAGCGCTTACCCTCTTCGCCTTCGCCACCGCCACGGTGACCGGCCGCCACCTCTTCATCGAAAACGGCTTCCTCTATTTTGGCTATGCCGTGATCGTCGGCATCGTCATCGGGATGGTGATCGGCGCGATCGTGCATCGCACTCGGCTACATATGACCAACGCTTCACTGGTCACCGTGCTCTCCGTGCTCGTGCCGTTCACCGCCTATCTCGTGGCCGAGGAAGTCGGGGCGTCCGGTGTACTCGCGGTGGTTGCCGCCGGCTTCTCCCTCGGGCACAACTCGACCGAGGCGGGCTATGCCGCGCGCATCCAGGAACGCCAGTTCTGGCGCACCGCCGACGCGCTGCTCGAGGCCTTCGTCTTCGCCTATATCGGCTTGCAGATGAAGTTCGTCATCGAGGAGGCGACGGCAACCGGCTTCAGCCTGCCCGAACTGCTCGGGCTCTCGCTGATCGTGCTCGTTGCGGTGATCCTCGTGCGTATTGCCTGGGTGTTCGGCACTGGCTTCGTATCGCGCTGGCAGACACGCAGGGTGCGGGAATCGATCGCCCGCATGGAGGCCGGCGAGGAGCCGCCGCGGCGGTTGGGCAGGCGAGGCGGCCGTTTCGAGCGCCGCCGGGAAGTGCTGCGGCAGGGCGGGTACGACGTACCCGAGCCATTCAGCTGGCGTGAGAACCTGGTCATCGCCTGGACCGGCATGCGCGGCGTGGTCACCCTCGCGGCCGCCGCCGGTATTCCGCTGACGACGCTGGCGGGCGAGGCCTTCCCCGGCCGCGACGTCATCCAGTTCGTCGCCTTCGCGGTCACCATCGGCACGCTGCTGGTGCAGGGCCTGACGCTTCCCTGGCTGATCGGCGTGCTCGGTATCTCCGATCCAGAGGAGGACAAGTATCGCGCCGCACAGCACGTGATCGCGCGAGATATCGCTGACGCCGCCAGCAAGGCCGCCATCACCGCCTTCCGCGACGGCCAGACCGATCCAGCCGCGCGGGCCGCCGCCGAGCAGATGCTGAAGCGCGCCAGCGTCGAGGACGCAGCGCAACGCCAATCCCATTCCGAGCATGACGCCATGGTGCTCGAGCTGGGCCGCACGGTGCTCGAAGCCCGCCGCGCCGCCCTCGTTGCCGCCCGTGACGAGCGCAAGCTCGACGACGAAGTGCTGCGCGAAATCATGGAAGAGATCGACCTGCAGCAGGCAGTGCTGGCAAACTGGGAACCGGGACGGTTCAGCGACTAAGGCGCCGGACTTGCCCCAGCCCCGAGCGCACCCTAGCTTTGCAGCATGCGCGGCGGACGACTGATCGGCCTCGGACTAGCGATTGTTATCGCGGCGTTTAGCTGCACCGCTTGGGCTGTCGAGAGCGACGCCGAACCGGCCAAGCTCCGATCCTGCTACGCCGCTGATCCTGCCGCTCCGGCGTGGACCGCCGTCTGCATCCGGCAGGAGCAGTTCTTTCGCGACACCTGCGGGGCGATCCAGCTGTTTGCGTGGCGCGAGGAGCTGCCGGTCGGATACTTCGCGCGGCTGATCTGGCAGGAGAGCCGGTTCGATCCGTTTGCTCTGAGCACCGCCGGCGCGCAGGGGATTGCACAGTTCATCCCCTCGACCGCCCGGATCCGCGGCCTGCGGAATGCGTTCGATCCAACCGAGGCGCTGGCGAAATCGGCAGAGTATCTGCGCTTCCTCGCTGACAAGTTTGGCAACCTTGGACTGGCCGCCGTCGCCTATAACGGCGGCGAAGGACGGGCCTCTGGCTATGTGAAAGGTGGCAACTATCTGCCAGCCGAGACCCGGTTCTACGTGGAGATCGTCACCGGCCGCGATCCCGACGCGTGGCTGGCAGAAACTCCGCCGGAGGTCGACTACGCCATCGGCAAGGATGAGCCGTTCGTCGATGCCTGCGTGAAGATGGCGGAGGCAGAGCGGGTGCCTCGCCTCGACCGGCAGCCGAGCGAATGGAAGCCGTGGGGTGTGCTGTTGGCGCAGAACTTCTCGCAGGGGGTGGTCATCCGCCGCTTCGAGCGGGTGCAAGCGGCCTACCCCAAGGTGCTGGGCAGTGAGAAGCTGATGTTGCTGATGGCGCGCAACCCGAACTTCGGGCCGCGGCTCAGGCACTATGCCATGATCGGGCGCGAAAACCGGGCCGACGCCGATGCACTCTGCGCCAGGCTGCAGGCAGCCGGTGGCTCCTGCATCGTCAGGAAGAACTAGGCGCCGGCGCCGGTCTCGTCGATGGCGGTGGAGATAGCCTCGATCTTCCGGGCTGCTTCATTGAGCCGCTTGGCGAAACGCTGCTCCAGCCCCTCAGCTTCATGTGTCAGCGCCTCGCCCACCTGGGTGAGGTTGGCGACGTCCTGCTTGAGGTCGGCGATGCGGCGTTCGGCTTCGGCCAGTTCGTCGAGCACCGCGATGCCTGCCATCACGGTCAGGCGGTTATCGCCGATCTCGCCGAAGGTGCCCTTGAACTGGTCGATATGCTGGTTGAAGCGGTCGGCGAGGCCGAGCAGGTGCTGCTCCTGGCCCTCCTCGCAGGCCATGCGGTATTTGCGGCCGTTGATGTCGACATTGACCTCGGGCATGTCAGCTGTCCTCTTTCGCCAGCACTTCGCGGACCGACTCCATGGCGACGACGAGACGCCGCGCCACTTCGGCGGAGCTGTCGTCGAGCCGCTTGGCCTTGGCGCTGACCTTGTCGAGCTCCTGCGCCAGCCGCTGCCGTTCGCTCACCAGCTTCTGGGTGTCGGACTCTATCCGGCTATGCGCCCGCATCCGGCCGTTGAGGCTGCGCACGCTCGCTTCGAGCCGCGCGAACGCCTTGTCGAGCCGGCTGGCGGCGGCTTCGTATCCTTCATCGGAGTTATGCTCGGCCATCCCGACCCCCCATCGCGGAAAAGGGCGATTCCACTTGGCACTATAGCGCAAAGCTAGCGCGGCGTGGCAACGCCCCCCTCCGGGAGGCGACATTGACAGGTCAAAGGAACCTGCTAAGCGTCAACCCGCCTCGGCAGGAGGGTTCGAGGCGCCCGGTTTTCCGGGCTTTCGTCCCCTTAGCCGAGAGCACCCCGTAATGACCAACTCCGCCCAAGCCAATGAGATGGCCAATGCCATCCGTTCCCTCGCCATGGATGCGGTGGAGAAAGCCAACTCCGGTCACCCCGGCCTGCCGATGGGCGTCGCCGACATCGCGACGGTGCTGTTCACCAAGGTGATGAAGTTCGATCCGAAGAACCCCTGGTGGCCGGATCGCGACCGTTTCATTCTCTCGGCCGGTCACGGCTCGATGCTGCTTTACGCATCGCTCTATCTCCTCGGCTACGAGGAAATGACGATCGACCAGATCAAGCAGTTCCGCCAGCTTGGGTCGAAGACTGCCGGTCACCCGGAGTACCATTTCGCCCCCGGCATCGAGACCACCACCGGCCCGCTCGGCCAGGGTATCGCCAATTCGGTCGGCTTCGCCGTCGCTGAAGCCAAGCTCGCCGCCGAGTTCGGTTCCGACCTCGTCGATCACCACACCTGGGTCATCGCCGGCGACGGCTGCCTGATGGAAGGCATCTCGCAGGAAGCCATCTCGCTCGCCGGGCACCTGAAGCTCAACAAGCTTGTGGTGATCTGGGACAACAACAACATCACCATCGACGGCCGCGTCTCCAACGCCGACTCGACCGACCAGATCGCCCGCTTCAAGGCCAGCGGCTGGAACACCATCGAGATCGACGGCCTCGACCAGGCCCAGGTCGAGAAGGCGCTGCTCGACGCGAAGAAGTCGACGGACAAGCCGACCCTGATTGCCGCCAAGACCATCATCGGCTTCGGCGCGCCCACCAAGGCGGACTCGCACGGGGTGCACGGCTCGCCGCTCGGCGCGGCAGAACTCGCCGGCGCCAAACAGAAGCTCGGCATCGACTATCCCGCCTTCGAAATCCCGAGCCACACGCTCAACGCTTGGCGCGCGGCCGGTACCCGTTCCGAGAACGCCCGTGGCGACTGGGAAGGTCGCCTTGCTGCCGCCAAGCCCGAACTGCGCGCCGAGTTCGAGCGCCGCATCGCCGGCAAACTGCCGGCGAACTGGAACGAGACCATCGAGACGTTCAAGGCCAAGCTCGTTGCCGACAAGCCCAAGGTCGCGACCCGCAAGTCGAGCCAGATGGCGCTCGAGGTGATCAACAAGGTGCTGCCCGAGACCATCGGCGGCTCCGCCGATCTCACCGGCTCGAACCTCACCAACACGCCCGAGACCCTGCCCTTCACTGCCGCCGACCACACCGGCCGCTACATGCGCTACGGCATCCGCGAGCACGAGATGGCTGCGGCGATGAACGGCATCGCGCTCCACAAGGGCCTGATCCCCTATGGCGGCACGTTCCTGGTGTTCACCGACTATGCCCGCCCGGCGATCCGCCTCTCGGCCATCATGGAGCAGAAGGTCATCTACGTGATGACCCATGACTCGATCGGCCTCGGCGAAGACGGCCCGACCCACCAGCCGGTGGAACACCTGTCGACGCTCCGCGCTATCCCGGGTCTCCTGGTCTTCCGCCCGGCCGATGCGGTCGAAACGCTCGAATGCTGGCAGCTCGCCATCGAGGCCGAGAAGCCCTCGATCCTCGCACTCAGCCGCCAGAACCTGCCGGCGCTGCGCACCGAAACGGTCGAGGGCAACCCGTCCGCCAAGGGCGCCTACGTCATCGCCGGCGACAAGAACGCCGATGCGGTGATCTTCGCCACCGGCTCGGAAGTCGCTATCGCTGTCGCGAGCCTCGAGCTGCTGAAGGCGCAGGGCATCTCGGCCAAGGTCGTCTCCGTCCCGAGCCAGGAACTGTTCTATGCCCAGTCGCAGGAATACCGCGACAGCGTGATCGGCAAGCCCAAGGCCAAAGTGGCGATCGAAGCCGGCATCGAGATGAGCTGGCTGAAGCTGCTTGGCGACAAAGGCCGCTTCATCGGCATGCACTCGTTCGGCGCCAGCGCGCCGGCCGAGGCCCTCTATGAGCACTTTGGCATTACATCCAAAGCCATAGTTGAAGCTGTCATGGCGCAGTTGTAAGACACCGCGCTCTCCTTTTCTCCTCCCTTAGAAGTCCTCAAGGAGCCATCATGGCTGTACGCGTCGCAATCAATGGCTTTGGCCGCATCGGTCGCAACATCCTGCGCGCCATCGTCGAAAGCGGTCGCAACGACATCCAGGTCGTCGCCGTCAACGATCTGGGCCCGGTCGAAACCAACGCCCACCTGCTGCGCTTCGACAGCGTGCACGGCCGCTTCCCTCATGAAGTGAAGGTCGAAGGCGATGTGATCACCGCCGGCAACCAGACATTCAAGGTCACCGCCGTCAAGGATCCGGCCCAGCTGCCGCACAAGGAGCTCGGCGTCGAGATCGTGCTCGAGTGCACCGGCTTCTTCACCTCGAAGGAAAAGGCCTCGGCGCACCTCGCGGCCGGCGCCAAGAAGGTGATCATCTCGGCTCCGGGCGAAGGCGCCGACCTAACCGTGGTCTACGGCATCAATCACCAGCTGCTGGGCAAGGAGCACACCGTTATCTCGAACGGCTCGTGCACGACCAACTGCCTCGCGCCGATGGCCAAGGTGATGAATGACCTGCTCGGCATCGAGAAGGGGATGATGACCACTATCCACTCCTATACCGGTGACCAGCCGACGCTCGACACCATGCACAAGGACCTCTACCGCGGCCGCGCCGCGGCGCTGAGCCAGATCCCGACCTCGACCGGCGCCGCCAAGGCCATCGGCCTCGTGCTGCCGGAACTGAAGGGCAAGCTCGACGGCATCTCGGTGCGCGTCCCGACCCCGAATGTCTCGCTGGTCGACCTGAAGTTCGTCGCCAAGCGCAACACCACTGTGCAGGAAGTCAACGACGCGCTGATCGCCGCATCGAACGGCGCGCTCAACGGCATCATGACCGTGACGCACTACCCGAACGTCTCCAGCGACATGAACCACGATCCGCATTCCGCCACCATCCTGCTCGACCAGACCAAGGTGATCGGCGACAATTTCGTGAACATCATGGGCTGGTACGACAACGAGTGGGGCTTCTCGAACCGCATGGCCGACATGACCGCCGTGTTCGCCAAGACCCTCTGACGACGATGCCTCTCGAGCTCGACCTCCGCTGGAAACCAGTCGATGAGGTCGGGCTCGAGCATTGCCGCGTCTGGGAAACCGACGACGGCATCAACATACGCAGTGTGCTGATCGGCGAGTTCGAGGGCTTTGCCTACGGCGCCCAGTACGACATCCAGCTTGCCACCGACTGGACCTTCCGCTCCCTCACCCTCCGCCTGCAGGATGGCCGCGTCCTGCGGCTGCTGTCGGATGGTCTCGGCGACTGGAAGGTGAATGGCCAGCGCGCGCCCGCACTCGAAGGCTGCGTCGACATCGACATTTCCGGCACGCCCTTCACCAACACCCTGCCGATCCGCCGCGCCAGGTTCGCGGACGGCGTGCCGCAGCAATTCGCCATGGCCTGGGTACCGCTCGACAGCCTGGAGCCGTTTCGCGACGAGCAAATCTACACCCGGCTGGATGCCACCCATTACCGCTACCAGTCCAGCGACGGCAGCTTCGAGCAGGTGCTGACGGTGGATGAAAACGGCTTCGTTGTGGACTATCCGACCCTGTTCAGCCGCCTGTGAGCAGGAACTGTCATCCACCGTTAACGTTTTGGTCGCCAAAGCGTTACGTCGTCGTGCTATCGTTCGCATCAGTTGATCCCTGAACCGGAGCGATCAGCCGGTGCGTGATATCGAACGACTTCTGGTCGTCACCAACATCGTCGGCAGCGTCGCGCTCGGCGCCCGGCACGATGCGACCTGGTTCCTGATACCCCTTGTCGCCTTCGGGCTTTACGTGGTGCTGGCCGACCGCGCGCTGCGCCGGCGCATCGGCCCGCGGGCCTGGCCGAGCGAGGGCTTCGCCCGCTTCACCTTCAACACCAACCTCTACTTCGCGGCGTGCCATATCGGCATCGGCGCGCTGCTGTTTGCCCTCTCGGGCACCCTGGCAGGCCTCGTCGGTCTCTGACCTCCGCTGTTGCCCTTGCTGCAATCCTTGCTATAGCAGCGGCACCTCTCCTTAGCAGCGGATACGTCCCATGCCGGCTTTCAAGACCCTCGACGATTTCGACCTTTCGGGTAAGCGCGTGCTGGTCCGCGCCGATCTCAACGTGCCGGTCGCCGATGGCAAGGTAACGGACGCCACCCGCATCGAGCGGCTGGTGCCGACGATCCGCTCGATCATCAAGGTGGACGGCAAGGCGATCATCCTCAGCCATTTCGGCCGCCCCAAGGGCAAGGTCGATCCCGAGTTCTCGCTCGAGATGGTCGTGCCATCGGTGGCCGACGAAACAGGCCACCCGGTCGGCTTCATCGCCACCGACTGGACCGATGTCAGCAAGGCCAAGCAGGCGATCGACGAAGCCCCTCCGGGCTCGATCCTCGTGCTCGAGAACACGCGCTTCCACCCCGGCGAGGAAGAAAACGACCCCGAACTCGCCGCACGCATGGCTGAACTCGGCGACATATTCGTCAACGACGCGTTCTCCGCGGCCCACCGCGCCCACGCCTCGACCGAGGCCATCGCCCATCTGCTGCCGTCGGCCGCCGGCCGCGCCATGGAGGCCGAACTCAAAGCGCTCGAGGCGGGCCTCGGCAACCCCGAACGTCCGGTGATCGCCATCGTTGGCGGTGCCAAGGTGTCGACCAAGCTCGACCTGCTCGGCAACCTCCTCAACAAGGTCGATGCCCTGGTCATCGGCGGCGCCATGGCCAACACGTTCCTACATGCCGGCGGGCTCGGTGTCGGCAAGTCGCTGGCCGAGAAGGACCTGGCCGAGACCGCCAACGACATCCGCGACAAGGCGGAAGCCGCGCACTGCGCCATCATCCTGCCGATCGACGCCACGGTCGCCTGGCACTTCGAAGCCAACGCCCCGCACCGCTACTACGGCGTCGATTCGATGGATCCCGAGGGCATGATCCTTGATGTCGGCCCCGGCTCGATCGAGCGCATCAAGGGCGCCATCGACGAGGCCAAGACCGTCGTTTGGAACGGCCCGCTGGGCGCCTTCGAGATGCAGCCCTTCGACCACGGCACGGTTGAGGTCGCGCGTTACGTCGCCGACCGCACCAAGGCCGGCAAGGTGGTGTCGGTGGCAGGCGGCGGCGATACCGTCTCCGCCCTCGCCCATGCCGGCGTGAAGGACCAGTTCACCTACGTCTCCACCGCCGGCGGCGCCTTCCTCGAATGGATGGAAGGCAAGCCGCTGCCGGGGGTCGAGGCGCTCAAGGGCTGACGATCCCGGGGCGCGGCTGGTCACGCCGCGCTCAACCCTTCGTCTGATACCTGAACGTCCAATCGACTGGCGGCCCTGGGGCGGGGCATTATTTGGGCGTTGAAACGGAGACCCTCCCGCCCATGGCCTCGCTCAATGCAATCGCCAAAAAACTCGTCGCCAGCGGCAAGGGCATCCTCGCCGCCGACGAATCCGAAGGCACCATCGCCAAGCGCTTCGCGCTGATCGGCCTGCCGGTGACGCTGGAAACCCGCCGCGACTATCGCGAGATGCTGTTCCGCTCCACCGGCGCGATGACCGACTACATTTCGGGCGTCATCCTCACCGAGGAGACGCTGGAGCAGAAGGCCAAGGACGGCACACCGTTCCGCCAGCTGTTCGAGGAAACCGACGTGATCCCCGGCATCAAGGTCGATCGCGGCGCGCTGGCCATGCCGGGCAGCAAGGATGAGAAGATCACCGAAGGCCTCGATGGCCTGCGCCAGCGGCTCTCCCACTACGCCAAGCTCGGCGCCGGCTTTGCCAAGTGGCGCGGCGTCATCGCCATCACCTCCTATGCCCCCTCCCGCAACGGTATCCGTGCCAACGCCCATGCGCTGGCCCGCTACGCCATGTACTGTCAGGAAGCCGGCATCGTGCCGGTGGTCGAGCCGGAAGTTCTGGCCGATGGCGAGCCGGGAGATCACTCGATCCAGCGCTGCGAGGAAGTCACGGGCGAGACGCTCGAGGCGGTATTCAAGGAACTGCGCCTCGCCGGGGTCGACCTCAGCGGCATGCTGCTGAAGCCTAACATGGTCACCCCGGGTCTGCGTTCGCGCGATCGTGTCAGCACCGAGGAAGTGGCCCAGCGCACCGTCGAGACGCTCCGCCGCTTCGTGCCCGCAGCGGTGCCCGGCATCGCCTTCCTCTCGGGCGGCCAGTCCGACGAGGAAGCCACCGCACACCTCTCGGCCATGAACAAGATCGGCGGCCTGCCCTGGGCTCTGACCTTCTCCTACGGCCGCGCCCTGCAGACCTCGGCACTGCTGACCTGGAACGGCGAAGACGAAAACGTCGCCGCCGCGCAGAGCGCCTTCACTCATCGCGCCAGGATGAATGCGCTGGCCTCGCTCGGCCAGTACAAGCCGGAACTCGACCTCGCGGCCTGACTTCTGAGAGCTTCCCGACGACTAGGGGCGCGTCGTGACGCGCCCTTTTCTTTTCCGGGGACCGGGGCGCTCACGCGCCCCTTTTCTTTTCGCGTCGGTAACCGCTTGCCCAGCTGCGGCCAGAATCCGGCTCCACATCGGCGATGGGGCCGCTATAACACCGCCATGTCAGCCGAAATCTTCCTCATCGCACCCACCGATACCCCACCCGACCAGCTCGTCGCAGCGCTCACCACGACGCTCGAGCGCGACGAGGTCGCGGCGCTGCTGCTGCCGCGCGGTAACCTGGCCGAGAATGCGTACAAGGACCTCGCCAAGCGCATCGTGCCGCTTGCGCAGGCCAAAGGTGCTGCGGTGCTGGTCGAGGGTGACCCCGGCCTCGTCCGCCTGTTGGGCGCCGACGGACTGCACGTCCCGGGCGGCGTCAAGGCGGTGCAGGAGGCCATCGCCGCACTGAAGCCCAAGATGATCGTGGGCGCCGGCGATATCCACTCGCGCGACGATGCGATGCTGAAAGGCGAGGCCGGCGTCGACTACATCCTATTTGGGCCGCTTTCCGGGCCCATATCGCCGGCCGAGCGCGAAATGGCGCAGTGGTGGGCCGAGACCATGGAAATCCCGAGCGTGTTGTCAGATCCCGAAGCCGGCCCGGCGAACTACAATGCCGGTGACTGTGAGTTCATCGGCTTGCCGCTCACGGTAACGGAGCCGGCGAAATGATGCGCCGGCTCGGGTTTGCCCTGCTCCTCGCCGGCCTGTCGCTGCCTGCACTGGCCCAGGCCGGTCGCACCGATTTCGAGGACCTGCGCCCCAAGGACATGCAGTTCCCCGACAATCTCGGCATGGAGGAACTGCCGATCGGGCCAGTGCCCGAGGAGTTCCTGAACCAGCCGGCTCCGGACGCATTGACCATCAGTGACTCCGTCTTCGGTGAGAAGGTCGACCCGGCCTATGGCGCCTACCAGCGTGGCTTCTTCCTCACCGCCCTCGACCTCGCCCTGCCCCGCGCGGAAAAGGGCGATCCGCACGCCCAGACGCTGATCGCCGAGATCTACGCCAAGGGCCTCGGCGTCCCCGAAAACCTCACCTCCGCCGCCAGTTGGTACGGCATGGCCAGCAAGAACGGCGATGCACTGGCGACGTTCGAGCTGGCGATGCTCTATCAGAATGGCCGTGGCGTCGAAAAAGATCGCAAGCACGCCGCCGATCTGTTCAAGACCGCCGCCGACGCCGGCAACATGGCGGCCAAGTACAATCTCGGGCTGCTGCATGTCGAAGGCGTCTACGCCGAGCCCAGCCTTACCAAGGCGGCGCAACTGATCGGCGAAGCGGCAAATTCCGGCATCACCGAAGCCCGCTATGACTACGCCGGCATGCTGGCCGAGGGCGCCGGCATCGCCCCCGACCCCAAAGGCGCCGCCGAACAGCTCCGCCTCGCTGCCGAGGATGGCCTCGCCGCGGCGCAGGTCGAATACGCCACCATCCTCTATCTGGGCAAAGGCGTGCCGGCGGATCGGGCCGCCGCTGCCAGCTGGTACGCTCGCGCGGCCGATGGCGGCAACCCGGTGGCGCAGAACCGCTATGCCAAGCTGCTCGCCGCTGGCGAGGGCGTGACGCTCAATCTCGAGGATGCCGCCATGTACCGTGCCCTCGCCCGCCGGCAGGGGTTGAAGGACCCCATGCTCGACAAGCTGCTGGTCTCGATCCGGCCCGAAGAACTGTCGCGTGCCGAGGAGCGCGCCCGCTTCTGGCCGTCGGTGCCGCCGACCAAGGTGGCCGCCAACACCATCGCGCCAGCGCCTGCGACCGCAACGCCGCCCGAGACGCCCTTGAACTGAACAGCGTTCTCGGGCACATAGCGGCCCTTCCCACGTCCTCGGTTTCTCGCGCGGAGTATTCCCAATGCGCTCGGCGCTTCTCAACGTCATGGTCCAGGCCGCTACCAAAGCCGGCCGCTCGCTCGCCAAGGATTTCGGCGAAGTCGAGAACCTGCAGGTCTCGGTGAAGGGCCCGGCGGATTTCGTCTCCAACGCCGACAAGCGCGCCGAAGAGATCGTCTTCAACGAGCTGCAGAAGGCCCGCCCGACCTATTCCTTCCTCGGCGAGGAAGGCACTGAGGTGAAGGGCACCGACGGCCAGCACCGCTGGATCGTCGATCCGCTCGATGGCACCACAAATTTCCTCCACGGCATCCCGATGTTCGCCTGCGCGATTGCGCTCGAGCGCAACAACGAGATCGTCGCCTCGGTGATCTACAACCCGGCGATGGAAGAGCTGTTCACGGCCGAAAAGGGCGGCGGCGCCTGGCTGAACGACCGCAAGCGCCTGCGCGTCGCCAGCCGCAAGCACCTCGCCGACGCCGTCGTCGTCACCGGCATCAATTCGCGCGGCCGCGCGCTCGACTTGCTGCAGTTGAAGCAACTGGCGCAGGTCGTTCCGGCCGTCTCCGGCATCCGCCGAACCGGCTCGGCCTCGACCGATCTGGCCTGGCTCGCCGCCGGCCGCTTCGACGGCTACTGGGAAGCCGGCCTCGCCCCCTGGGACGTGGCACCGGGCCAACTGATGGTGCGCGAGGCGGGCGGTACGATGTCGGACTATGCCGGGACCACCGGTTCGGTGTGGAATGGCCAGGTGATCGCCGGCAACGAAGTGATCCAGGGCCAGCTGCTGAAGATCGTCAAAGCCGTCAACTAAGCCGCGTCGGGGCCACGGCCCCGTCACCCTCCAGTCGCATTGCCGGGATTTCATGGGGTTAACCGGCATTGCCGGTGGCCGACCGTTGCGTGGCTTCGCCGAAGCGCACTATTGTCGGGACGATTTTACCGACTGGGGGCAGCGAGATGTCGCAGAGCTACGACCCGTACCGCTTGGCGAGTCCCGCGGTTTACCTGGTCAAGATCGTCATCTTCCTGGTGCTGGTGGCGCTGGTCGCCGCGATCCTCGCCAACCAGCTGCTGATCTTCTTCTGGGCCAACCCGTTCATCAACTCGCTGATCCTGCTGACGCTTTTCATCGGCATCATCTTGAGCTTCCGCCAGGTGATCCGGCTGTTCCCCGAGATCAACTGGGTGAACGCGCTGCAGGAGGGCCGCATGCCGGCGACCCAGCCTCGGCTTCTTGCCCCCGTGGCGAACCTCTTGCGCGACCGGCTTGGCGAAGCGGTGATCACGCCGTCCTCGATGCGCTCGATCCTCGATTCCGTCGGCAACCGCCTCGATGAAGCCAAGGACACCTCGCGCTATCTGACGGGCCTGCTGGTCTTCCTTGGCCTGCTCGGCACCTTCTATGGCTTGCTCGAAACCGTGACCCACGTCGCCTCGACCATCCAGGCACTGGACGCCACGGCGGGCGATACGGCGACGCTATTCTCCAATCTCAAGGACGGTCTCGCGGCGCCGCTCGGAGGCATGGGCACGGCGTTCTCCGCCTCGCTGCTCGGGCTTTCGGGCTCGCTGATCCTCGGCTTCCTCGACCTGCAGGCAAGCCAGGCGCAGAACGCCTTCTACACCGACCTCGAGGATTGGATGACCTCGATGACCGAACTCGACCACCCCGTCACCCAGATGCAGGCCACCGGGCTCGGCGTTTCCGGCGACGAGATGTCGGCAATGCTGGCGCAGTTCGGCTCCACCCTGCAGAACTCCGGCTCGTCGCAGAACGCCATCCGCGCCATGGCGGAGCTGGCGCGTGGCATCGACGGGCTGGTCAAGCACATCAAGGCCGAGCAGGAGGACCTGCGCGGCCACATCATCCAGCAGGGCGAAACCAACAAGAAGCTCCGCGAACTGATGGAAGCCATGCTGCGCGAGGGTGAATCCGACCGGCGGCCGAACTGATGGCAAGCTCCACGCGCTCTCGCCGCTCGCAGGTTACCAACTACTGGCCGGGCTTCGTCGACGCCCTCTCGAGCCTGTTGCTCGTCATCATCTTCCTGCTCTCGCTGTTCATGCTGAGCCAGTTCTTCCTCGGCCAGGAAATCAGCGGCAAGGACACGGCGATGAGCCGGCTCAACGCCCAGATCGCCGAGCTGACCGAGCTGCTGCAGCTCGAGAAGGTCAATTCCAGCGACCTCGAATCCACCATCGCCACGCTGACCGCGACGCTCTCCTCGGCAACCGGCGAACGTGACCAGCTGGCCGCGCAACTGGCGGGCATCGGTGCCGGCGGCGACGGCAAGGACGCGCAGATCGCCAAGCTCGAGTCCGATCTTACAGCCCAGGAGGACATGTCGCGCGAGGCGACGGCACAGGTAGCCCTACTCAACCAGCAGCTCGCGGCGCTCCGCACCCAGCTCGCCGCTCTCGAAGAGGCGTTGCAGGCGTCCGAAGCCACCGACACCGAGAACCGCACCCAGATCGCCGATCTCGGCCGCCGCCTGAACCTCGCGCTCGCCCAGCGCGTGCAGGATCTCAGCCGCTACCGCTCGGATTTCTTCGGCAAGCTGCGCGAGGTGCTCGAGGGCCGCGCCGACGTGCGCATCGTCGGCGACCGCTTCGTGTTCCAGTCCGAGGTGCTGTTCGGCGCCGGCGAGGCGACTATCTCGGATGCCGGCCGAACTGAAATGGCCAAGCTCGCCGCCGTGATCAAGGAACTCATCAGCCAGATTCCGGCCGACGTGAACTGGGTGCTGCGCATCGACGGCCACACCGACAAGCGCCCGATCAACACCCCGGAATTCCCGTCGAACTGGGAACTCTCGGCCGCCCGCGCCATTGCCGTGACTAAGTATTTCGTCGAGCAGGGCATTCCAGCCCAGCACCTCGTCGCTGCGGGTTTCGGTGATAGCCGCCCAATCGATACCGGCGACACCGAGGAAGCCTTCGCCAAGAACCGGCGGATCGAGTTCAAGCTTACTGACGGTTGAGCCTGGCGAGGGGTCGGGGCAGCCCTACTCCGCCACTTCCGGCTGCAGCTCAGCGCGAAACTGCAGCTTCGCCAGCTCAGCGTACTTGCCGCCCTTGCGCACCAGCTGCGTATGCGTGCCCTGGTCGATCAGCCGGCCCTTTTCGAGCACCAGGATGCGGTCGGCGTCGCGGATGGTGGCGAGCCGGTGCGCGATCACCAGGGTCGTCCGCCCCTCCATCAGCCGCTCCAGCGCCAGCTGCACGAGGCGCTCGCTTTCCGCGTCGAGTGCCGACGTAGCTTCGTCGAGCAACAGGATCGGCGCATCCTTGAGCAGGGCACGCGCGATCGCCAGCCGCTGCTTCTGGCCGCCCGACAGCATCACCCCGCGCTCGCCGACGATCGAGTCGTAGCCATTGCTGAGTTCGCTGACATAGTCGTGCACCAGCGCCGCCTTCGACGCGGCTTCGATCTCGGCGAACGTCGCCTCCGGCCGGCCGAAGCGGATGTTGTCGGCGATGGTGCCGGCAAAGATCGTCGGCTCCTGCTCGACATAGGCGAAGCGGCGACGCAGCTGTGCCGGTTCGACCTCGCGCACGTCGACGCCATCGACGAGGATGCGCCCTCCGGTGACGTCGTAGAAGCGCTGCACCAGCGCGAAGATCGTCGATTTGCCGGCACCCGAGGCACCGACCAGCGCCACCGTCTCGCCGTGGGCCACCGAGAAACTCATGTCCTCGATCACCTTCGCGCTGTCGCGCGTCTCGTAGGCGAAGCGCACGTCCTCGAACGCCACCGTGCCAAGCGGCGGGACCGGCAGCGCCAGCGGATGGGCCGGCGGCTTGATCGCGGGCTCGGTGTCGAGGATCTCGACCAGCCGTTCGGTGGCGCCGGCAACCGTCTGCAGCAGGCCCATGATCTCAGAGAGATTGGTCAGCGCGCTGCTGGCCATCAGTGCATAGATCATGAACTGCGCCAGCTCGCCGACGGTGACGACGCCGGTGAATACCGCGTTGGCGCCCCACCACACCAGCACCACAAGCGCAGTCGTCGAGAGGAACAACAGCCCACCCAGCAGCGCCGCACGCGCGCCCAGCCGGCTGACCTCGGCCTCGAACGATTCCTCGGCATGCGAGCCGTAGAGCCGTGATTGCTCGGGCTCCTGCACGAAGCTTTTGATCGTCTTGCTGGCGCCCAGCACCTCGGTGGCCATCGCCGACATGTCGGCCAGCGCATCCTGGGTGCGCCGCGACATCCGCCGCAGCCGGCGCGCATAGAGCAGCACGGGAATGAGGATCGCCGGCCCGACGACCACGATGGTCAGCGCCAGATAGGGGCTGGTGAGAAACATCAGCGTCACCGCGCCGACCAGCGTCACCGCGCCGCGCAGCATGATCGACAGGCTCGAGCCGATCGCACCGCGGATCGTCGCCACGTCGCCGTTGAGGCGCGAGGTGAGCTCGCCCACCCGGTGCAGGTCGAAGAACGTCGCGTCGAGCGTCAGCAGGTGATCGAACACCTTGCGCCGCAAGTCCGTGAGCACGCGCTCACCGAGCATCGAAATGTAGTAGAACCGCCCGGCGCTCGCCAACGCCATCACCAGCGCCACGACGATAGCGAGGATGCCGTATTGGCCCACCATCGAGAGGTTCCGTTCAACGAACCCCTTATCGATAATGCTGCCCGCCAGCGACGGGATCACCAGCGAGGATGTGGCCGAGACCAGCAGGAAACCGATGGTCAGCGCCAAGCGCCATGGATACTTAAAGACAAAAGGCATCAGCCGGCGGATGGGCCTGAGGTCCCTTCGTCCGGCCTTGAGGGCTTCGCCCTTATCGCCCAACTTGCCAGTCGAGCCGGCCGGAGCGGTGCTGCGCATCGTACTTTTCAAAGTGCCATCGATATAGGCAGGTGGCGAGCGCGCCGCAACCGAATTGCCGCCCTGCGACATCGCGCGGCTTCCCCTTGCGCTGGACCGGGATTTTCTCTATGAACCCGGCCAATCCGAATTGATAGTTTCGTCCGGGCGCCGCGGCGCCCGTTTGATTTGAGGCAGCGCCATGAAGAACGACATCCACCCCGACTACCACATGATCACCGTGGCGATGACCAACGGCACGACCTACCAGACCCGTTCGACCTACGGCAAGGAAGGCGACACGCTGCAGCTCGACATCGATCCGACCACGCACCCGGCCTGGACCGGCGTGCAGGGCAACCTGATGGACCGCGGCGGCCGCGTCACTCGCTTCAAGGACAAGTTCAAGGGCCTCGGCTTCTAAGCCTGACGGTACCGACGAATGCAAAAGCCCGGCCATTGCGCCGGGCTTTTGTTTTCGGCAAGCTCGTCGGGGGTGGGGGACGTCGAGCGATGAACAGTCGCTTCCACAAATTGCTGGCCGCTGCTCTGGTTGCCGCCACCGTCGGCTCGCCCGGCGCGGGCTTCGCCGATGACTCGACAGTGGTCGATTCGAGATTCTTCGCCTTCGCCCATCACAACGTCGAGCGTATTCCCGATGGGCAAATCTATGTCGGGTCTCCACACGTCATACCGGTCGCGGACTGGGCCCGCGCGGCGGAGATTGAAGCCCACCTCACGCTGCTGGCCACGGAGGGGTTTGCCGACGAACCGCTTGGCCCCGATATCGTTATTATCAACCGTCGGTCAGACGATGTGGAGCTGGCCTTTACCGCTTTCGCGACAACGCTCCGTGACATGGGACTCGATCCCATTGAAACCGAGCGACTGTGGTCCAGCTCTATGGCCGCAGCACCTTGCGTCCCGCTCTATCCCAGGGAATACCTAGCCATTCTCTCGGTGAACGACCTGCAGCAGGCGGTGGCCTGCGCCAGCGAGGCGCTTTATCGGTTCCGGGGCGTCGGCATGTCCTATGCCACGTTCGCCGATCTCCGTGCATCAGACGACACTCGCGCAGCCGACGAGATGCTTGCCGGGGCCCTGGCGCGATGCGCAACGCTGGGCTGGATGGACAGCACGGTGCGGAACTGCGTCTTCGACCGCTTTGTCGGCAAGGCCGAATTGCGAAGACCGCACCCAAGGCGGCGCTAGCGGCTATTCCTTCAATCGCCCGAACGCCGCCTTGAGCCGCGCCAACTGGTCGGCGATGCCGCCCTCGCCGGTCGTTGCGTATTCCGGCACGCCACCGCGCTCGAGCTTGTCGAACTGCTGCACGCGGTCGAACAGGCGGTCGCCTTTGGTGATGAAGGTGCGAAGCCGCTCGGGCAGATCGGCATAGCCGGGGCCGCCGCGATCGGAGGGGGTGGCTGAGAAGCGCACCTTTTCCTTCTCGGTACGGGCATTCTCGGCAGTAAGTTCGCCCTCGTTGACGGCGCGTTGCAGCAGCAGCCACGAGGCGAGTTGCATCAGTCGCGTGGTGAGCCGCATGCTCTCGGTGGCATAGACGAACGAGGCCTCGCGCGGCAGGCCGCGGCTTTCCGCCCGGCCGTCGCCATCGAGATAGGACGCGACCTCTTCGATCAGCACCATGCCCTCGCGATAGAGCATGTCGAACCCGCCGGACGCGACGATCCGCGGGCCGATGGCCACCGGCTTCTGCTTTTGCCTGCTGTCGTCCACGCTGTTGCCCGGTAACGGAGAAATCTGCGGCCGGCGCATTCAGCCGGTTAACTCTGTTGTGCGCCCACCCCGGTTGCCGTTGGCTTAACGGTTTGATGGCTGCAGCACAAAAGAAAAGAGCCGTCGAAACGGCTCTCGAAAGTTAACAGGGAGGCGTCAAACAGAGGGAGAAACCACTCTGCAAATCCAGAGAACTGGACAGCCTTTAAGTTAACTCGGAAGTGTTAATTCGAGGTTAACGAGACTCGCTTTCTTAACCTTGGCAAATCGTGACCATGCCGGCGACGCTGCCACGGGCCAGCCGCCGACGATTGCTGACATGGGCTGTCAGGAGCAGTCGGGCAAAGGGAAGGAGCTGACCATCCCGTCCTTTAGGAGGCCCCATGACGCAAGCCCAGATCAGCCACATTCCCGCCGGCAAGCACGCCGTGACCCCGTACCTCGTGACCAAAGGGGTCGAAAAGCTGCTCGCGTTCATCGCGGCGGCCTTCGATGCCGACATCTACCTAAAGGTGCCGAACGCCGATGGCACGATTGGCCACGCCGAGGCGCGCATCGGCGACTCTGTCATCATGGCCTTTGACGCCAAGCCGCACTGGGTCGACACGCCCAGCTTCCTCTGCCTGTACGTCGCCGATGTCGATGCTACCTATGCGAAGGCGCTGGCGGCGGGCGCGGTTTCAGTAACCGCGTTGGCGACGTCGAAGATCATCGGCGACCGCGGCGCGCGGGTGCGCGACCCGCTCGGCAACATCTGGTGGCTGCAGACCCACCTGGAGGATGTCACACCCGAGGAGATGGCCCGGCGCTTCGGCGACCCCACCGAACTTGCGATGATGCGCCAGGCGCAGGATTCGTTCGAAGCCGAGATGGACCGGCGATCGGGGCAATAACGACGGCTCAGAACTTGAACAGCGAATCCGCTTCCGTCCGGGTTTTCTGGCGTGCGGCGATGGCCTGCTCGAGGCGCGCGATTTCCGCTTTCAGCATGCCGATGCGTTCCTCGAGCTCCTCCACCGACATGGTGTCGATGGGCATGCCGACTTCGTGCCCTCTGGGCTTCTTGACCTCGTCGTCACCGAACATGATGTTCTCCCGGCTTGGCTTTTCCCGAATTTTAGCCCTCCTGAGACGCCACGCAACCCTGGCTCCCGGCTTGCTGATCAGCGATTGCCAGCCGGCCTCGGCTCGTCCTAGCTAAGGACATGCCGATCCCAGCCGAAATGACCGCCATTTCCATTACCGAATTCGGCGGCCCCGAGGTGCTGCAGCCGGTGCGACTGCCCGTGCCGCAGCCCGGTCCTGGCGAGGTGCTGATCCGAGTCGCCGCCGCCGGTCTCAACGCCCCCGATCTCGGCCAGCGCCGCGGCACCTACAACCCGCCGCCAGACGCCTCCCCCCTGCCCGGCCTCGAGGTCGGCGGCGAGATCGCCGCGCTCGGCAAGGGCGTGCGCGGCTGGTCGCTCGGCGATCCCGTGGTGGCGCTGACCCATGGCGGTGGCTATGCCGAGTATGTCGCGGTGCCTGCCGGCCAAGTGCTGCCACTGCCCACCGGCTGGTCGATGGCCGCCGGCGCCGCCCTGCCCGAAACCTTCTTCACCATCGAGCAAACCCTGGTGATGCGTGCCGGTGTGGGTCCCGGCATGGACGTGCTGATCCACGGCGCGGCCGGCGGCATCGGCGGCGCCGCCATCCAGATCACGAAACTCCACGGCGCCCGCCCCATCGCTATCGTCTCCGGTTCCGAGAAGGCCGCCTACGCCCGCAGCCTCGGCGCGACCGACACCATCGATCGCGCCACCGAGGACTTCGTCGCCCGCACGCTGTCGATCACCGGCGGCAAGGGTGCTGACCGCATCGTCGACATTGTCGGCGGCGACGCGCTGGAAAAGAACATCCGCGCCTCCGCGCGCTTCGGCCACATCGTCATCGTCTCGACGCTGGCGGGGCCGAAATCCGAGATCAACGCCAGTCACATTCTGATGAAGCAGCTGACCCTCTCTGGCTCGACCCTGAGGCCACAGACCCGCGAGGTGAAGGCGACAATCGCCCGCAGCCTGATGAAGACCGTGTGGCCGGCGCTGGCCGACGGCCGCGTCGTCCGCCCGCGCATCCGCGCCGCGCCCCTCACCGAGGCCTCTCGCGGCCACGTCGAACTCGAGAAAGCCAGCAACTACGGCAAGCTGATCCTCGTCACCCCGTGGGGCGAAACTCAGATGAACAGTTCGGCAGATGGCGACAATCCGATTGAATCGGCCTGAGTCCGCGCGTATATAGGCAGCAATTATTCCCCCTCATTACGAACCACGAGGCGGGGCGACCGGAAGAACCCGGCCGCGCCTCAAGGAGAGATTTATCATGGCCACGCCCCTTCTGATGCCCAAGGCAACCGCCGTCTGGCTGGTCGACAACACCGCGCTCTCGTTCGAGCAGATCGCCGCCTTCTGCGGCTTGCATCCGCTTGAAGTGCAGGGCGTCGCCGATGGTGATGTGGCCAGTGGCATCATGGGTGTGAACCCGCTGCAGAACGGCCAACTGACCCGCGAGGAGATCGAGAAGGCAGAAGCCGACCCGAACTATCGCATGAAGATCTCGGACCCCAAGGTCCGCGTCGCCGCGCCCAAGCGCAAGGGCCCGCGCTACACCCCGATCTCGCGCCGCAACGAGCGCCCGAACGCCATCAAGTGGCTGCTGCGCAACCATCCCGAAATGAAGGATGCGCAGATCATGCGGCTGGTCGGCACCACCAAGTCGACCATCGACGCAGTGCGTGACGGCGCCCACTGGAACAACGCCAACATCACCCCGATGGACCCGGTGACCCTCGGGCTCGCCAGCCAGATCGATCTCGATCTCGAAGTGAGCCGCGCCTCCAAGGGCGCCGCCAGCGGTGAGGTCGCCGAGGAAGGCACCATGCTGCTCACCGCCGAAGAGGCGCTGGCAGGGGCACACGGCCGCGCCGGCATGGATCGCACCGAAGACGAGGACGGCGTCGAGCGCCGCCCGGAGCGCGAAGAAGAGATCGACGCCGATTCGGTATTCGCCAAGCTGAAGTCGCTGAAGGGCGATACCGACGAGTAAGACTGGACGCGAGCAGCGGATATGGAAACCAACCTGCTGCTCGCCATTTTCGTCCTCCTGGCCGCGACAGTGTTGCTGGTCCCGCTGTTCAAGTGGGCGGGCCTCGGCACCATCCTGGGCTACCTCGCTGCCGGCATCCTGATCGGCCCCTACGGGCTGTCGCTGGTTTCCGATACCGACCTGATCCACCAGGTCGCCGAGTTCGGCATCGTCATGATGCTGTTCCTCATCGGCCTAGAGGTCGATGGCAGCGAACTCTGGCGCATGCGCCACAAGGTGTTCGGCCTGGGGCTCACTCAGATGGCGGCGACCAGCGCTGTTATTGCAGTGCTGGCGCGGCTGATCGGCTTCGCCTGGGCCGACGCGGTAGTGGTTGGCCTGGCCCTCGCGATGAGTTCCACCGCCATCGCCATGCAGTCGGTCGACCAGCGTAACATCACCAAGACCGATACGGGCCGCGCCTCGCTTGCCATTCTGCTCGTGCAGGATGTGGCGGTGATCCCCGTCCTGGCCCTCATCCCGCTGCTCACCTCGATGGGTGGCTCGCCGATCGAGGCGATCGGCGAGGATGTGCTGCAGGCGGTCGACAACCCGATCGACTGGTGGCTGGCGCTGGTCGTGGTCGGCGCCTTTGTCGCCGCGCTGTTCGGGTCGCGCTTCGTGATCCGGCCGCTGATGAGCTGGCTCGCCCGCACCCGGGTGCCGGAGGCTTTCACCGCTTTTGCGCTGGCACTGGTGATCGGCGCCGCCCTGGTCACCGAGAGCCTGGGGCTGTCGCCGGCGCTTGGCGCCTTCCTCGGCGGCGTGCTGCTGGCCGACAGCGAATACCGCCACGAGCTTGAGAGCAATTTGCAGCCGTTCAAGGGGCTGTTGCTCGGGCTGTTCTTCATCACGGTAGGCATGTCGATCGCCTTCAACGTGGTGATCGAAGACCCCCTGGTGGTGCTGGCGCTGGTCGTCGCGCTGATCGGGCTGAAGATGCTGGTGTTGTTCGTCCTCGCCACCTTTTTCAAGATGCACATGGCTGAGCGCCTGCTGCTCGCCATCCTCCTCAGCCAGGCCGGCGAGTTTGCTTTCGTCGTCCTACAGTTCGCCCGCACTGCCGGTAACCTGTCGGGGCCGGAAGTCGAACTGCTGACCGTAGTCGTGGCGCTGTCGATGGCGGTGACGCCGTTCCTGATCTTCCTTTACGACCGGCTGTGGGCGCCGCGCCTCAATGCCCCGGCCGACGAAGACGACCTGCCGCCAGGCCCCACTGTCGACGACCCACACGACAAGGTCATCGTCCTCGGCTATGGCCGCTTCGGTCAGATCGTCACCCGGCTGCTGCGCGCCCAGGGCTTCGAGATGACGCTGATCGATGACGATCCGGCGCAGATCGAGCTGGTGAAGCGCTTCGGTGTGAAGGTGTTCTACGGCGACGGCGGCCGTATCGAGATCCTGCGCGCCGCGGGTGCCGACCAGGCCAAGATGATTGTCATTGCGGTCGCCGGCGGCGATCGCATCCTCGGGATCGCCGAACTGATCCGCCGCAACTTCCCCGACGTCATCATTGCGGCGCGCGCCGTCGACCGCTCCCACGCCCACGACCTGATGGCGCTCGGCGTCCACGTCATCGAGCGCGAGACCTTCCGGGCCGCGATCAAGCTCGGTGAGCAAGCGCTGGTCGCGCTAGGCCAGGAAGAAGACGAAGCCAGCCGCGTCGCCAATGCCTTCGAAAAGCACGACACCCGCATGCTGCACGAGAGTTACGCCGTGCGCCACGACCAGGCCGCCTATATCGGCTTCGTGCGCCGCTCCACGGAAATGCTAGATGCGGTGATGAAGGCGGATCGGGAACAGTCGGCCGCCCCCAGCGATGCTGCTGAAGGCGATATTGACAAGCCGGCGCCGCGAGCGTCCGACTAGCGCCGCGTTTTCCCTCCGGTTCCCCTTTCCCCATGCCCGAACTCTACTTCTGGACCGTCGCGGTCCTCGCGGTCTTCATTGTTGCCTTGAGCAAATCGGGTCTGCTGGGAAGCCTCGGCATGGTCGCCGTGCCGATGATGTCGCTGGTGATGCCGGCGCGCGATGCCGCCGGCATGCTGCTGCCGCTGCTGCTGGTGATGGACGCCATTGCCATCTGGACCTACCGCAAGGATGCCGACTGGCGCATCCTCAGGATCATGCTGCCTGGCGCCATGGTCGGCACGCTGGTCGGCTGGGCGCTGTGGAGCTTCGTCAGCGACGCCATGGTGCTGCTGTTCATCGGCATCATCACCCTGCTGTTCATCCTCGATGCGCTGCTGCCGATCAGGAAGAAACTCGAAGGCCTGCCGCCGTCGAAACCCTGGGGTGCGTTCTGGGGCGGCTTTGCCGGCTTCACCAGCTTCATCAGCCACACCGGCGGCCCGCCCTTCCAGATCTATGTGCTGCCGCAGCGCCTGACGCCGGTGATCTATTCGGGCACCACCGCCTTCTTCTTCGCCATCGTCAACACGGCCAAGCTGGTCCCCTATTTCTTCCTCGGCCAGCTCAACGTCGCCAATCTCGAGCGCGCCGCCATCCTTGCCCCGCTGGCCGTGGTCGGCGTGATGATCGGCGTCTGGCTGGTGCGCCGCATCTCGGTGAAGCGTTTTTACCAACTGACCTACTGGCTGGTGTTCCTGCTGTCGCTGAAACTGATCTATGATGGGGCCGTGGGCGTGTTCTTCGTCGGCGCCACGGCTGCCTGAGGGGGCAAGAGCAACCAGATGAGCATCGACTATCGCCTCGATCATATCGCGCTGCTGGTTCGTGATCTCGACGAGACGGCGAAGTTCCTCACCGAGGTGCTGCAGGTCCGCGAAGTGCCCGATCCGATGGGCGGCACTCACATCCGCTGGTTCGAGTTCGGCAACTGCCAGCGTTTCCACATCCAGGCGGGCGACGTCAGCAGAACGCACGTGGAAAAGCGCACGCACTTCGCGCTTTCCGCCCCTAACTTCGAGGCCGTTCTGGCGCATCTGCGCGCGCTGGGCGCCCCGTTCTCAGACATGCAGGGCACCCCGGGCGCGGTCAACACCCGCCCCGACGGCATGCGCGCCGTATTCCTCCAGGACCCCAACGGCTACTGGTTCGAAATCAACGATTTCAGGTAGCTGGCGGCTGCCCCGACCAGGGTCTACTCGCGCCAACCGCCGGGCAT
Organism: Devosia sp. P3_B2; assembly: GCF_056402875.1. Taxonomy (NCBI): domain Bacteria; kingdom Pseudomonadati; phylum Pseudomonadota; class Alphaproteobacteria; order Hyphomicrobiales; family Devosiaceae; genus Devosia; species Devosia sp. P3_B2. Next base: position 184,766 of record NZ_JBFUGO010000004.1, read on the forward strand.
GAAAAAAGGCCGCGGCGCTTGCCGTGGCCCTCACAACTGCATGGGATTCTATTCGTTTCCTCAGGCTTCGCTGAGCATCCGTGTCAGCTCGTCCTTGATCTCCAGTTTCTTCCGCTTCAGTGCCGCGACGTACAGGTCATCGTGGCTGGGGTGGCTCATTTCATCCTCGATCTTCCGGTCTAGTTCCCGGTGACGCCGCTCGAGCGATTCGACGTGGCCTTCAGTCGTCATGACAACTCCTCTCCAGCTTTCTTCGACCTCTGATCGTCACAAAAATTTCACGCGCTGTCGACGTGCAACCGTGCAACACCCATCCGGCGGTGCAAAATCAGGTGCAAATCCCCGACCGATCGGCTAACCCTTTGATGCAGGCCATTCCGCCTCGCTGAGGGACTCCGTTAACCGCTGCGATGCTGCCGCTTACCAAGGAACAAGAAGCTGCGCTCGGTCTGGAACTGGCTGCAAAACGCCAGGAACATGCCGATCTCGACGCCGCGATCCACACCCTCTCCGCCTCCGGTTATTCCGACCAGATGCTGATCCAGCGCATGAAAAAGCGGAAGCTGACGCTGAAGGATCGCATCGTGCAGCTCGAGAACATCCTGCTCCCCGACATCATCGCCTGAGCCGCTCTGCGTCCTGACGTCGCGCTCCACAATCGCAAATGGCCGTGCTAGGAAGCTGGACCGACCAGCGGTCGGTCCTAGCGCGCGACTGTCCCTTGGGAGGGCGGAATGCCGTTTCCTCGAATCGTGAAATCCGCACCGGCCCGGCGCGACGAAATCCTTGATGCCGCCCAGCGCCTGTTTGCCGGCAACGGCTACGACGCGACGTCGGTCAGCCAGATCATCGTTGCCGTCGGCGTGTCGAAGGGGGCGTTCTACCACCACTTCGAATCGAAAGAGGACCTGGTCGAGGCCCTCGCCTGCCGCTATGCGCGCCAGACCGCGGCGCTGACCGAGCAGGAACTTTCCGACCCCACGCTTGATGCCTTCTCCAAGCTCACCGGGTTCCTTGGCACCATGCGTCGCCACAAGACGGAGACTGCCGCCGAGTTGCGCGCCACGTTCGAGCCGATGTTCCGGGCCGAGAACCTGCAGCTGTTCGAGCGCACGCAGCGCGCCGTGACCGAAGTGGTGCAGCCGATTCTCACCCGCATCATCGTCGAAGGCGTCGCCGAGCAGACCTTCGATACGCCCGATCCGGAAGGCGCAGCCGAGACCATCATGCATTTGATGACCTCCAACCGCCAACTGATCGTCGAGCTGTATCAAACCCGCGACCGGCTGCATTTCGAGCGCCTGGCGCAGCGCCTGCTGGCCAAGATGGAGTACCTGGGCACCGTCATCGATCGCATCCTCGGCCTGCCCGAGGGCAGTATCGAACTCGCCGATCGCAACTCGCTCGACGTGCTGGCCTGCGCGCTTGATCGGCCGACGACCGCTGCCTGACCGCTTGCGCTCGGCGGCGCTGCCACCTATGGGTGACAACTTGAGTGCCGCGCCTTCCGGGGGACCAAAGTGCCGACCTCGCCACCCGTCGCCATCATCATGGGCAGCCAGTCCGACTGGCCCAACCTGCGCCATGCCGCCGAGACGCTAGACGCGCTGAAGATCGACTACGAGGCGCGCATCATCTCGGCGCACCGCACGCCCGACCGGATGTACGAATTCGCCAAGGGCGCCAAGGCCGAAGGCTTCCAGGTGATCATCGCCTCGGCCGGCGGCGCTGCCCACTTGCCCGGCATGGTCGCCGCGCTGACCCCCCTGCCTGTGCTAGGTGTACCCGCCCAGACCGCAGCGCTGGGTGGCGAGGACAGCCTGCTGTCGATCGTCCAGATGCCGCCGGGCATTCCGGTCGGCACACTCGCCATCGGGCGCGCGGGCGCCATCAACGCTGCACTGCTGGCCGCCGCCATCCTTGCCTTGTCCGACCCCGAGATCGCCTCGGCGCTCGATGATTTCCGCGCCGACCAGACCGCTTCCATCCCCGAGTTTCCATCCGACGATGTCTGACGCCCGTCCGCTGCCGCAGGGCAGCACCATCGGTATCCTTGGCGGCGGCCAACTCGGCCGCATGCTGGCCCTCGCCGCCGCCCGCCTGGGCATGAAGACCCACATCTTCTGCCCCGATCCCGAGAGCCCGGCCTTCGACGTGACGCCGCTGAAGACCGTCGCCGCCTATGACGACGAGGACGCCCTCGCCGCTTTTGCCGCCAGCGTCGACGTCGTCACCTACGAGTTCGAGAACGTGCCGGCGAAGACCGCCGCCTTCCTCGCCAACCTGAAGCCGCTGCGCCCCGGTGCCAACGCGCTGGCGGTGTCGCAGGACCGGCTGGCAGAAAAGGCCTTCCTGACCATCAACCGCATCCCGGTAGCGCCGTTTGCCGCCATCACCGACCTCGACCGGCTCGAGGCCGAGCTTGAAGAGATCGGCACCCCGGCGGTGCTGAAGACCACCCGCCTCGGTTACGACGGCAAGGGCCAGCGCATCGTCCGCAACATGGAGGACGCGGCTCTCGCCTGGGAACTGCTGTCGCCCAAGCCGCTGGTGCTCGAGGCCTTCATCGAGTTCGAAAAGGAAATCTCGGTGGTCGTGGCGCGCAACGCGCTGAGCGAGGTCGCCGCCTTCGACCCCGCCGAGAACGTCCACCGCGACCACATCCTCAAGACCAGTACGGTGCCGGCCGACATCACCGGCAAGACCGCGAAGAAGGCCGGCGAAATCGCCAAGACCATCGCGGCGGCCCTCGACTACGTTGGCGTGCTCGGCGTCGAGTTCTTCGTGCTGCCGGGCGGCAAGCTGCTGGTCAACGAGATCGCCCCGCGGGTGCACAATTCCGGCCACTGGACCGAGGCGGTGGCCATTACCGACCAGTTCGAGCAGCACATCCGTGCGGTCCTCAACTGGCCGCTGGGCGACCCCGCCCGCATGGCCGATGTGGTGATGGAAAACCTGATCGGCGACGAGATCGCAGCGATTCCCGAGCGGCTCGGGCCGGCCATCAAGCCGCACGCCTACGGCAAGGCTGAGTCGCGCCGCGGACGGAAAATGGGCCACATCAACCGGGTTGCATTGAAAAAGCGCGCGAAATGAGCGATTTCGCGTGGCTGCCGGTGTGGACAAGCCGTTTCGATTGGCCTATATAGCCGCCCACGAATGACCGGTTCAGCCGGTCGGCGCTCCTTTGGGGCGTTCACATCAAACAGTTCTGACGTATTACGAAGGGCGGTTGCGCTTGCAAGTAGTTGTTCGCGATAACAATGTTGACCAGGCGCTGCGCGCACTGAAGAAGAAGCTCCAGCGCGAAGGCGTCTTCCGCGAGATGAAGCTTCGCAACTACTACGAGAAGCCGTCCGAGAAGAAGGCGCGCCAGAAGGCCGAGGCCGTGCGCCGCGCCCGTAAGCTCGCTCGCAAGCGCGCCCAGCGCGAAGGCGGCCTGCCCGCTCCGGCGGCTGCTGCCCGCCCCGCGCGCCCGTAAGAGCGCGTTCAGATTTGGTTCAGGAACGCCGCCTCACAAGGGCGGCGTTTTTGTTACGTACCGCCAGAATTCGCCCACACTTGTGCAGTCTCTGCGCAACCGGATGAGGCCTTGTGCCGTTGGCGGCAACGGATAGACTCCCGATCCACTTAGGGTCGACTAAAAACGCGTCAAACATTGAGGACTCCAATCATGAAGAAGTTCATCGCCGCGGCCCTCGCCGCTGTCATGCTGATGTCTGCCGGCGCCGCCCAGGCCGCCACTCAGGTGAAGGTGGGCGTGCTCTCCTGCTCCGTCGAAGCCGGTATCGGCTTCATCATCGGCTCGTCCAAGGACATGACCTGCCGCTTCAAGCGCGACGGCTACAAGACCGAAAAGTACCACGGCAACATCAAGAAGCTCGGCATCGACATCGGCGTCACCGGTCGCACCGAGATCGTCTGGCTGGTGTTCTCCGCCTCCAACACCAAATACGGCAAGGGTTCGCTGGCAGGCACCTATGTCGGCGGCTCGGCTGAAGCCACCATCGGCGTCGGCCTCGGCGGCAACTGGCTGATCGGCGGCTCGCGCAAGGGCTTCGCCCTGCAGCCCTGGTCGATCCAGGGCCAGACCGGCCTCAACTACTCGGTCGCCTTCTCGGGCCTGACCCTGTACTGAGCCGACGCACCCCGCTGGAGTTTGAAACGCCGGTCCCTTGGGCCGGCGTTTTCTTTTGGGCTGGTGGTTGTGCCCCCCACCCCTGTCCCCTCCCGCAAGGGCGAGGGAGACGCCTTCACAAGTGCCAGTGTTCTGGTCCCCTCCCCGGGTAAAGGTCGGCTAGCGCCGGCAGATGAGCTCTAGCGCGCCGCCTCAACCCGCTCGAAGAACCCTCTCGCCCTGCCCCAGATGCCACGATCCCATAGGTCGCTGTGGCCGGCGCCGGGCTCGATCCACAACTCATCCTTGTGCGGCGCCAGCGTGTACACGCGCTCGCCGTGGCTGACCCCGATGGTGCGATCGGCCGTGCCATGCGCCACATAGACCGGCTCAGTCACGTCCTTGATCCACTGGTCGACCGGGAACTGATCAAACATCAGCAGCCCGACTGGCAGGAACCAGTAGCGGTCCGCCGCGACCGACACCGCCGAGTCGAACGGTGTCTCGAGCAGCAGCGCATCGGCGTCCCGTTGGCTTGCCACGTACGTCGCCGGCCCCGAGCCAAGGGAGCGCCCCCAGAGGACGATTGGAAAGCCCTTGGCCGCCGCCCAATCGAAGGCGGCAAGAGCATCGGCCAGGATATGCTCCTCGGTCACCTCACCCGCCGAGCCGGGGAAGCCGCGATAGTCGAAGGCGAGGAAGCCATAGCCATCCGCAACGAACGCTTCGTAGCGCTCGTGCTCGCGCGAAAAGCTCTCGGCATTGCCGCGGAAGTACAGCATCAGTGGCTTGCCCCCGGTGGGCGGCTGATACCAGCCGGCGACGGCCGAGCCGTCGGCACTCGGGATGCTGACGAGCTCCGCCTGCGGCAGCTTCGTCTCGCTCAGCGCGAACATCCGCCCACCGCGCTCGTACTGGAAGTCGCGTTGGAAGAAGTACATCACGCCCAGCACGATAAGGTAGGCGAGCACCGCAACGATGCCCACGCCGACCGCGATCCGCCTCAGCCACTTCATGCCGTGCCCTCCATTGCGAAGGGCATGCCATGCGGATGGCGACAGGGCAATGTCAGCCCTGCGCCGCGAGCTTCTCGGGGTCGAGTGCGTATTCGAAGGCGCGGGCGAACACCTCGTCAGGCTGGCAGCCGGAGACCGCGAACTTGTTGTCGAACACGAAGAACGGCACGCCCTGGATGCCCTGCTGCGCCGCGGTGACCGCCAGCTCGTGGGTGATCGCCAACTCGCGCGGGTCGCGCACCGCGTCCAGCGCCTCGGCATGGGTGAAGCCGTGCTGCTCGGCGATGCCTGCCAGCACCTCGTCATCGTTGATCAGCTGGTGATCCATGAAATAGGCCCAGGCAATGGCATTGGCCAGCGCATGCTGCGTGCCCTTGGCCTTGGCGAGCCGCACCAGCGTGTGGCCCTTGCGCGTCGGGAACGAGCGCGGCTGCTGGCTGAGATCGAGGTCGATGCCGGACTTGCGGGCTTCGCCCTCGACCCGCGCCCACATCTCCTTGGGATCGCGGCCATATTTCTCGCGCAGCATGTCGGCGACGACGACGCCTTCGTCGGGCGTGTTCGGGTCGAGATAGAACGGATGATTCTCGACCTCGACCACCACATCCTCCGGCAGCCCCGCGATCGCCTGGTCGAGCCGCGCTGAGCCGACGAGGCACCACGGGCAGACAGTATCGGTGAACAGGTCGATCTTGACGGTGCGGGCCACGGCGATCCTCATTGGCTGAACCGGCCACACATGGCTGCGGAACCTCGGCGGCGCAAGAACGCACACCGAGGTAACTAGCATCCGCTCGCCTACCTATCCCAAGCGAGATAGGACAGCAGAGCCGACATATGCCGGCTCGGCTTTCTGAACGTAGATGAAGGCTAGTTGAACGCCATTACCGCGCTGATCACGATGCCGGCCATGGCGAGGCGCGTGATCCAGCCCATGACGCGCGGGCTGATGGTGCCCGGCTTGGTGACGGCGCCGATGATCATCGCAACGAGCACGACGGCCACCAGCCCCATCTTGATGAAGAACCAGACGCTCTGCCCCTCGAACCCACCGTAGCGGACAAAGACCATCGAGATGCCGGTGATGAGCAGCAGGCCGAACGCAATGCGCGCGTTGATCATCAGTTGCTTGCCGATGCCGCCCAATAGCGGCCGGCTATCCGGCGTGGCCAGCGCCATTCGGCTGCCAACCAGAGGCGCCGCGATTGTAGTGGCGATCCCCAGGCCGAAGGCCGCGAGGTGGACGATGAGGAGGAAATTGAAGACGAGATCCATGGCTGCCGAGCCCCTTTTCCAGTGAAGGAGCCAAGGGATACGACCTCAAGCGAAGTTGAGGTCAACAGGGATTCGTCGGGAGATCAGTTCGTCCGCGTCTCGATATCACCTTTGAGGTGCATCGCCTTGCGCAGCTGGCGGATGTGAAGCGGCAGCTCATCTTCAGACTTGCCGGCGTAGCTCTTGTGCCAGGTCCAGTAGAGCGTGTGCGTGACAAAGCGGTTGAGGATAGGCGGCCAGCCGGGGCGCTTGATCTTGACGTCGTACTCTTCGATCCCTGGGCCGAACACCGGCTGCAGCGGCCCCGACACGATGTCGCCGAACAGCGGAAACCAGTGGATGTCGTAAAGATTGGTCCAGCGCACGGCCGAAAACGCCGCGGCGAAATGGGCAAACGGTCCACTCCCACCAAGCATATAGCTGGCCTTCGGGCTTGGCCGGTCCGGCCGAGGCGGTACCGAGGAGAGCCCGCGCTCCCCGAACTCGCGCTCAAGGGCCGCCTTGTCGTCCTTGAGCAGGAACTCGGCATGGCCGAGTGCCGCCCCCATGGTGATGAAATCCGAGATGCGGAAATTGATGCCGCCCAGCACCATCGCCTCGAACGTCAGGCTTTGCTGTTTCTGGAACTCGGCAAGGTCGAAGGGTTTGCGTTGCTCCTCGGCAGTACCCCACCAGGCCTTGACCGCCTCGTCGATCTTCTCCAGCGGCTCCTTCACACCGGCCACCGCCGGCCGCAGGTGGCTCGGCCCTTCCGCCTGCCAGTAAAGCTGGATGAGATCGTAGGCGATGATGGTACCAAGGCTGTGGGCAACGACGATGATGCGCTCATAGTAGGGCCGTACCTCGCCGCCGCTGCGATCGACCTTCTCGTGCAGCGCGCGCAACAGATCGAGGCCGCGCTTGCGGACCTGCTGCCGCTTGTCGACAGTCGCCGGCGTCGCCCGGACATAGCGCACGACGTCGCCGACATAGGGCGCGATGATGCCACCCAGCAGCGCTGCAGCAACGATCGCGAAGATGCCTGACCAAACCTTGACGCTGGTCAGCGTTTCAGCCGGCACAAAGAGCAACACGAGGCCGGCGCCGATGAGCGCGAGCGGCAAACCCACCCTCACCCGGGCCAGCTTCTGTGCGCCTGCAAACCGCACGACGAGAGCGATCACACCGAGGGCGACAACGACAAGACCTACCCAGGCGCGATTGCTTGCCAGCCAGGCGGTGATGCCAGCCAGCATGCCATTCGCCATGGCGCTGGTAGGATCGAGTGTCGCCAGCGTGTTGAGTATGACGGCGATGGTGATTGCCCACAGCGCGAGGAAAGCGATCCAGACGCGGACGCTACGCGGCACCGCCCATGGTGAGCGCAGGATCAGGCCGCGCACCCATGCGTAGACCGCCTCGATCGGCGTCCCCTGCATGATGTCGGCCCAGTAGAACTCGTAGAAATCCGTACGCAGCCGGTCGTTGGTGCGCGGCTGGGTCGAGATCTTGCGTAACTCCGACGAGCCGGTCGCGGTGTCGGGCACCGTCCAGACCTGGTTGACCTCGCCCAGATCGGGATCCTCGACGGGCTTGGCACCGAGCTGGTCGTCGCGCTGATAGACGGTTTCGACAAAGCTCCGCATGGTCTCGAGCGGAACCTGCTCGCCCATGCCGTGGATAACCAATACCGCTTGCCGGCGCGTCTTCCACGTTCTGCGCCGATTTCCCTCAGCCATTCCCGTCCCCCATTTGGCCCCGGAGGAGATGACAATAAGAGATAAGTAAAAGGGCCGCCTCGCGGCGACCCTAGACTAGTATCCGGCGTTGATCAAATGCTCGGTTAGTGGCCGAGCGCCTTGACGATATCTTCGGTGACCTTCTTGGCGTCGCCGAACAACATCATGGTGTTGTCGCGGAAGAACAGCTCGTTCTGGACGCCAGCGTAGCCCGCTGCCATGCCGCGCTTGATGAACAGCACCGTGCCGGCGTCTTCGACGTTGAGCACCGGCATGCCGTAGATCGGCGAGGTCTTGTCGGTCTTGGCTGCGGGGTTCGTGACGTCGTTGGCGCCAATGACGAAAGCGACGTCGGTCTGCGCGAACTCGGAGTTGATGTCCTCGAGCTCGAACACTTCGTCGTAGGGCACGTTGGCTTCGGCCAGCAGCACGTTCATGTGCCCGGGCATGCGACCCGCCACCGGATGGATAGCATACTTCACTTCGACGCCCTCGGCCTTCAAGAGGTCCGCCATTTCACGCAGCGCGTGCTGCGCCTGGGCGACGGCCATGCCGTAGCCGGGGACAATGATGACCTTGCCGGCATTCTTCATCATGAAGGCGGCGTCGTCGGACGAGCCCTGCTTGACCGGCCGCGTCTCTTCCTCGCCTGAACCGCCGGCAGCCGCATCGCCACCGAAACCGCCGAGGATCACCGAGATGAAGCTGCGGTTCATCGCCTTGCACATGATGTACGAGAGGATGGCACCCGAAGAGCCGACCAGTGCGCCGGTGATGATCAGCGCGGTGTTGCCCAGCGTGAAGCCGATGCCGGCAGCGGCCCAGCCCGAGTAGGAGTTGAGCATCGAGACGACCACCGGCATGTCGGCGCCGCCGATCGGGATGATCATCAGCCCGCCCAGCACCAGCGCCACGACGGTGATGGCCCAGAACCAGATCGGATCGACGGTGACCGCGAAGGCCCAGATCAGCACCAGCAGTAAGAGGCCGAGGGCGATGTGGATGATGTGGCGGAACGGCAGGATGATCGGCTTGCCGCTCATGTTGCCATTGAGCTTGGCGAAGGCGATGACCGAGCCGGTGAAGGTGAAGGCGCCGATGGCCACGCCGAGGCTCATCTCGACGATAGCCTGCGCGTGGATGTGGCCCACAGCACCGATGCCGAAGGCCTCCGGCGCGTAGAGCGCCGCGGCGGCGACGAACACCGCCGCGAGGCCGACCAGCGAGTGGAACGCGGCGACCAGCTGCGGCATGTCGGTCATCTTGACCTTGCGCGCCAGCACGGCGCCGATGCCGCCGCCGACCGCGAGGCCGCCGATGATCAGCACCCAGCTCAGCCAATCGGAAACACCGGCCACCAGCAGCGTGGTGACAATGGCGATGCCCATGCCGACCATGCCGAAGGTGTTGCCCTGCCGTGACGAGGCCGGGCTGGAGAGCCCGCGCAGCGCCAGGATGAAGAGGACGCCGGAGACGAGGTAGAGAACGGCGGCGAGACTGGCGTCGATCATTCTGTAACAGGCTCCATGCTGCCCGTGGGGAACACCACGTCGGCAAAACCGGGATAGACTTCCTTGAGCAGGGCGACCTGCTGCGGGTCTTCGACGCGAACCAGGTACCAGGTCTCGCCATCGAGCAGCCCGAGGGTGGACGACTTGGCGCGGTACTTGCCGCCGGCCTCGCCCAGATCCATCAACGTCTCGGTCGGGATCAGGGCGTAAGGCGTGCCGTCGGCGAGAGCGACGAACTCGGCGGCCTCGAGGTCCATGCCGAACGAGACGATCGTCATGTTCTTCAGCGCTTCGTTGATCTGATCCTGCGTGGCGGCGATCAGTTGTTCGACTGTGACGCTGTTCGCCGCGGCGATCTTCTCGAGCATCTTGGGTGGAACCACGCCAAGGACACCGGACATGTCGCTGGCCTTCATTGCGGCATCGAAGCTCTCGATGCGCGCTGCGAGCGCCGCTTTTTGGGCGTCGTCCAGTTCCTGGGTAAAGCCCGGAAGCGTCAGCGCCAGGATGAGGCCAAGCGCGACGACAAAACGATTGAGCAGGGCCATCAGCGGTTCCCCGCCTTGCCGGCCGGGGCTTCCTTCTTCTTGTACATCGCCAGCATGCGCTGGGTGACAAGGAAGCCGCCGAAGATGTTGACGCTGGCCAGCACCAAAGCGAGGAAGCCGAACAGCTTCGACACCCAGTTGCTGTCTGCCGCCAGCGGCACGCCGACGGCGAGCAGCGCGCCCACCACGATCACCGAGGAGATGGCGTTGGTCACCGACATCAGCGGCGTGTGCAGCGCCGGGGTGACGCTCCACACCACGTAGTAGCCCACAGCAATGGCGAGCACGAAGATCGACAGGCGGAAGACGAACGGATCGATCGCCCCGCCCGTGGCAACGCTGACCGCGGCGGTGATGGCGTCCGCGGTGTGTGCTGCGGTCTGTTCCATTTACTTCTTCCCCTTGACGGTCGCGGGCTTGGCGGCAGGTTTCGCAACGGCCGGCTTTGCCGCGGCCTTCTTGGGCGCCGCAGCCTTGGTGACGGGGGCGACGACGGGCGCCGCCTTCTTCGCCTTGCCGCCCACGGCCTTGGCAACCGCGGCAGTCTTCACCGGCGCGGCAGGGGCAACCTCGGCCTTCGGCGCTGCTGCCTTCTTCGGCGCAGCGGCCTTGCCGGTGGCGCCGGTTTTCTTCGGCTCGGCGACCTTCGCTGCGGCAGGCCTGGCGGCGGGCGCAGCGTCGAACTTGATGTTGGGGTGGACGATGGCGCCGTCGCGGGTGAGCACCGTGGCCTTCACCAGCTCGTCGTCCCAGTTCACCGCCAGCTTCTTCTCTTTCTTGTCGATGAGCGTTTCGAGGAAGGAGACTAGGTTGCGCGAGAACAGCTGGCTGGCCGAAGTGGCAAGGCGGCCGGCGACGTTGGTAAAGCCGATGATGGTGACGCCATTGGCGGTGGTGATGGTCTTGCCCGGCTGGGTCAGCTCGATATTGCCGCCGCGCTCCGCCGCGAGATCGACCAGCACCGAACCCGGGGCCATCGACTCGACCATCGCCTTGGTCACCAGTTTGGGTGCGGGGCGGCCGGGGATCAGCGCAGTGGTGATGACGATGTCCTGCTTGGCGATGTGACCGGCGACCAGCTCGGCCTGCGCCGCCTGCTCATCCTTGGTCAACTCGCGCGCATAGCCGCCCGCACCCGACGCATCTTTCAGCGCGTCGGTCATGATGAACTTGCCACCCAGCGACGCCACCTGCTCGGCAGCGGCGGCGCGCACGTCCGTGGCGGTGACCACGGCGCCGAGGCGCTTGGCGGTGGCGATGGCCTGCAGCCCCGCGACGCCGGCGCCCATGACGAACACCTTGGCCGGACGGATCGTACCCGCCGCCGTCATCATCATCGGCATTGCGCGGTCGAACGCGCCCGCGGCATCGACCACGGCCTGGTAGCCGGCGAGATTGGCCTGGCTGGAGAGGATGTCCATCACCTGGGCACGGGTGATGCGCGGCATGAACTCCATGGCGATGGCGGTGACGCCGGCCTTGGCCAGCGCGGCGATCTCGCCTTCGTTGCCGTAGGGGTCCATCGCGCCGATTACCAGTGCACCGGCGGCAGCGCCGGCCAGGACGGCCGCACCCGGTCGGCGCACCGTCAACACGATGTCGGCGCCCTTTACCGTCGCGGCCGCTGCGCCGACGGTGGCGCCGGCCGCCGCATAGTCGGCATCGGGGAAGCGCGCGAGTTCGCCCGCCCCGGCCTCGATGGCAACGCTGGCGCCCAGCCCGATCAGCTTGGCGACCGTTTCGGGCGTAGCCGCGACGCGCGTCTCGCCTTCGGCGCGTTCCCGCAACACTGCAATCTTCATGAACGTCTCCAGAGCGTCAGCCGGACCGCGCGGGTCGCCACATACAAAAATCCCGCCGTCAGCTGCGGCGGGATCCCATCACTGTCACGCCGATGGCGCCGACTGGAATGACCAGCAGGAGCAGCGCGCCGATGATCGGCTGATGCGCCTCGATGAAGGCGTAGAGGGCGAGGGCAATGAACACCAACGCCACGATCGACCACTTCACGAAGGTGATGAAGCCGGTATAGGTCGCCTCGTGCTGGGCATAGTCCATCGCGGGCGGCAGTTCTTGGGTGGCAGCAGCGGCAGGTTTCTTGGCCATCAGGTCCTCGATGAAATCAGGCTTCGCGCGTCCCAACGAGAACCGGCACATGACCAGGCCGGCGTGGGACGAGCCGTGGTTTCTCATACTTTGCCGATGCACAGCTTACAAGCGCGCCGCTGGCTGACCCACCCAACATCGATGCGGCTCCCGGCCTCAAGGGCCTCCCAGAAACAAAAAGGGCCGCCCAAAAAGGGCGACCCTCTTTCAAACCACTATCGAGAGGTCAGAGTGCCCAGTTGAGGCCAACGCTGACTTGGTGGGTGTTCAAGGTGACCGGCGAGGTGGCCGCGTTCAGCGTGATATCGTGAGAGCCATAGTCTGAGTAGCGGTACAGCAAATCGATCGACAGATCGTCGGTAGCTGCAAACTCGACACCGGCACCAGCAGTCCAGCCGACATAGACTTGAGAGGCGCTGTCGGGAGGCGCATCCAGCGATACGCCTGCAACCGCGAGACCGCCCGTCAAATACGGCAGGAACGCTCCGCCATTGATGCCCAGGCGTCCGCGCACAGACCCGACCCAATCGAGGTCGACGTCGGCACCGCCGGTCACGCCAGAGATGCTGCTCCACGCAAGGTCACCAACTATACCGGCAACGATCGCCTCGGAGACAGTAAAGTTCGCGCCTACAGCGCCGCCAGCCAGCCAACCAGAGATGTCAGTATCGACACCAAACGAATTCGCGGTGCCGGCACCATAGCCGGCAAACACGCCCACGTAGACGCCATCCCAGTCGTGGGCGGCGAGAGCGGCCTCGGCAACCGGTTCATCGACGATCAAATCGGCAGCCATTGTCGAAGACACAGCAGTCGCGGCCAGCAGGCCAACGATCAACGCACGAATCATTCCAAGCTCCCGACGCCCAATTTGGTAGCCATCAGAATGCCTTCAAATGGACACAAGTCAACAAGACGTCGTCGGAGCCTCAACAGTAGTCACATAGTGTTGCAAGATAGCCGCGGAGTCTTACTGGGCACCCCTCCATGATATCGTCATCATCAACTTGGCTGCGTTGCCTCTAACTCGTTGATCAGTCTCTCAATCATCCCCAAACCAAGTGACCAGAAGCCGGGGTCGCGGGCGTCGAGGCCGAAGGGGGCAAGGAGTTCGGAGTGGTGTTTACTGCCGCCGGCCTTGAGCAATTCGAAGTAACGCTCTGCAAAACCTTCGCTCGACTTTTCGTACTGCGCGTAGAGCGAGTTCACGAGGCAATCGCCGAAGGCGTAGGCGTAGACGTAGAACGGCGAGTGGATGAAGTGCGGGATGTAGGCCCAGAAGATGTCGTAGCCCTCGTTGAGCTTGATGGCGGGCCCGAGGCTCTCGGCACCGATGTCGAGCCAGATCTTGTTGAGATCGGCCGTGGTCAGCTCGCCCTCCTTGCGCTTGGTGTGGACCTCGCGCTCGAAGGTGTAGAACGCGATCTGCCGGACCACGGTGTTGAGCATGTCTTCCACCTTGCTCGAGAGCATCGCGAAGCGCTGCGTCGGGTCGGTGGTGTTGGCGAGCATCGAGCGGAAGGTCAGCATCTCGCCGAACACCGAGGCGGTTTCCGCGAGGGTGAGCGGCGTCGGCGCCATCAGCGCGCCCTGCGGGCCGGCGAGGACCTGGTGGACGCCGTGGCCCAGCTCGTGCGCGAGGGTCATCACGTCGCGCGATTTACCGAGATAGTTGAGCATCAAATAAGGGTGCGCCGAGGGGACGGTCGGGTGCGCGAAGGCGCCGGGCGACTTGCCGTCCTTGGTCGGCGCGTCGATCCAGCCCTTTTCGAAGAACGGAGCGGCAATCTCGGCCAGCTTGGGTGAGAAGGCGCCGTAGGCCTGCATCACCGTGTCCTTGGCGCTTTGCCAGTCGTAGACGCGATCATCGCTGGTCGGCAGCGGCGCGTTGCGGTCCCAGGCGTTGAGCTGGTCCTTGCCGAACCACTTGGCCTTCATCGCGTAATAGCGGTGGCTGAGCCGCGGATAGGCGGCGCGTACGGCGGTCTGCAGCGCATCCACCACTTCGCGCTCCACCGAGTTCTCGAGGTGGCGGCTGTCGGCGATGTCCTTGAAGCCGTGCCAGCGGTCGGCGATTTCCTTGTCCTTGGCGAGGACGTTGGTGATGTGGGTGAACAGCTTCTCGTTGCCGTGCAGGGTCTTCGAAATGCCCCCGAACGCCGCCTCGCGCTTGGTCTCATCCTTGTCCGAGAGGTAGTTGAGCGTCGATTCGAGGTTCAGTTCCTCGCCGTCGACGTTGAACTTGAGGGCGGCCATCGTCTCGTCGAACAGCCGGTTCCAGGCACCTGCCCCGGTCACGGACTTTTCGTGGAACAGCTCTTCGATCTTGTCTTCGAGCTGATACGGCTTGGCCTTCCTCAGTTCGGTGAACCACGGCCGGTAGCGGCCGAGCTCGGCGCTACCTGCAAGCGCGGTTTCCAGTACGCCCTCGTCGATGCGGTTGAGTTCGAGGCCGAAGAAGATGAGGCCGGTCGAAAGGTCGGTCAGTGCCTGGCTGAGGTCGCCGAGGAACTTCACCTTGTCGGGCTCCTGGGTGTTCCGCACGTACTGAAGAAATGCGTAGGAACCGAGCTTGCCGCTGAGATCGCTCAGCGCTTCGTAGCGCTTGATCGCGTCGATCAGCTTGCCGGATTTGGCCAGCGCCTCAAGCTTGCCCTTGTAGTCGGCCTCGAAGCTCTTGGCATCGGCCTTGGCTGCCGCCAGATCAGCCTTCAACTTGGGCGAGTCGTTGCCCGTGTAGAGATCGTCGAGGTTCCACACCGGCATGTCGCCGAGCTGGTTATGGCCCCGCTGGGCCTGGGCTTCGGGGGCACGCGTCAGTTCGATCTTCGACAATTCATCACCTCGGTCTTCAAAGCGGCCGCGACCTTAGCCACCGGGCCAGCCGATGGGAAGCGGAAGGCGGATCCGGCAGGCTTAATCGCCTCTTAACCCACCCCTCCCATGCTGCTCCAAAACGGCACAGCGCGATTCGCCGCGGGCGGCGTTTCGTGCAACGAAAAGTCCTGGAGGACCATGACGCGCGTTCTGATAGTTGATGACGACCTGGTGCAATTGCGGCTGACTTCGGAGGTCGCCAACCGGGCCGGTTTCTCTGCCGTGACAGCCACCAGCGGCAGGCAGGCGCTGGAACTGCTCCACGCCGACCCCGGCATCGGCGCCATGGTTCTCGATCTGGTGATGCCCGATCTCGATGGCATGGCGGTGATGGAAGCAATGCGCCGCGACGGGCTCTCGACTCCGGTGATCGTCCAGACCGGACACTCGTCACTTGATACCGTCGTCACCGCGATGCGCCAGGGCGCTGCCGATTTCTTCGTCAAACCAGTAGCGCCGGAGCGGCTGATCATGTCGCTACGCAACGCGCTGAAGCTCGGCGAACTCGAGACCTTGGTGCGCACCGATCGCAGCCGGCTCAGCGGCACGATGGGCATTGCCGACATCGTCACCCGCGCGCCGAGCATGGACCGGGTGCTGTCGCTTTGTGCCAAGGCGGCCAAATCGACCATCCCTGTACTGATCGAAGGCGAGACCGGCGTCGGCAAGGAGCTGGTGGCACGGGTGATCCAGGGCTCGGGCGACCGGGCAGGAAAACCGTTCGTCACGGTCAACTGCGGCGCCATCCCCGCCAATCTCGTCGAGTCGATCCTCTTCGGGCATCGGAAGGGCGCGTTCACCGGCGCCACCACCGACCATGCCGGCAAGTTCATGGAAGCCAACGGCGGCACCATCTTCCTTGATGAGGTCGGCGAATTGCCGATGGAAACGCAGGTGAAGCTCCTGCGCGTCATCCAGGAGGGCGAGATTGAACCGCTGGGCGCCGACAAGCCGGTGCGGGTCAATGTGCGGCTGATCTCGGCGACCAATCGCCGGCTGCTGAACCTCACCAAAGCCGGCGCGTTCCGCGAGGATCTCTACTACCGGCTCAACGTCTTCCCGCTCTACGTGCCGCCGTTGCGCGACCGCATGGAAGACCTGCCCGTGCTGGTCGAGCACTTTATCGCCCGGCTTGCTGCAGAGGCGGGCAAGCGCATCGTCGGGATTTCGGAGCCTGCGGTGGAGCTGCTGCGCGGCTACAACTGGCCGGGCAACATCCGGCAGCTGGAGAATGCAGTTTATCGCGCCGTGGTGCTGAGCGATGGCGCCTATCTCGAGAGCGCCGACTTCCCGCAGATTGCGGCGCTCGGCGCCGGTCGCGCGGAGGCGCTGAAGCTCACTTCCAGCGTTCCGAGCCCTTCAGCCCCGGTTCACATCGACGAGGCTATCGCTCCAATACGCGAGGTTATGAGCACGAATGCGGTCGCCGACCGCTTCGTTGCGCAGAGTGGCGAGGTCGCCGCCCTTTCCGATGTCGAGCGCGAACTGATCGTGTTCGCGCTGCGCCACTACGGCTACCGCATGTCGCGGGTGGCGCGGGCGTTGGGCATCGGCAGGTCGACACTTTACCGCAAGCTGCGTGAGTACGGTTTGGACGAGGGCCTGGAGAGCGACGCCGCCTAGGAGATCGGGGCGTTAGTTGCACCAAGTCCACAGACCGAACTCACAAAATCGCGAGGAATTGTCAGCGTTAAGATTTGTGGGCTAAGCAAAATGCATATCTGGGGCAAAAGTGCCGAATCCTCCCCCTCGCACCGCCCCTTGCCAGCCCACCAGCCGGGCACGGAGTACTTAATGACTATGCTGAAGGCCTTGTTGTTGGCGGGCACGGTGGCGCTCGCATCGCCATTTGCGATCTTCACGCAAGCCTGGGCCCAGGAAACCGTGACGGTCGCCGGCATCGAAACCACCCGCATCGTCATCGCGCCGCCCAAGACCGAGTTGGCGCGGATCATCAAGGCTGGGCTCTCCCAGGCTTACGCGGCTGCCGAAAAGGGCACCCGCTCGTACCAGCAGACCCAGAAGCTCTACTTCTTTTATGGCGCTCGCCATTTCGAGCCGCTCTGGCTGACCAAGGCCGCCGACGGCTCGATCGCGTTTTCGCCCAATGCCGAAAAGATCATCGACGTCTTCAAGGCTTCCGAACTCGAAGGCTTCCGCCCCTCGGACTACCTGACGGCCGACCTCGACGTCGCAGCAGCTGGCACCGATCCGGCGAAGCTCGCCGCGCTTGAGACCGCCTTCTCCACCGCGGCGATCCGCTATGCTCAGGACGCCTTTGGCGGCCGCATCGCGCCGACCGCGGTGAACGACACCTGGACCATCACCCCCAAGCGCATCAACGAAGCCGAGATGCTGGTGAAGCTGGCCGACAGCCCGGAGCCGGACAAGGTCCTGCTCGCCCTGTCGCCCACCCAGCCGGAATTCCTTGGCCTCAAGGCCGCGCTGGCGAAGTTCTACGACGGCGCCGTGATGGACGCCGCGATCACCATTCCCGAGGGCAAGGTCCTGAAGCCGGGCATGCAGGACGAACGCGTCACGCTGCTGCGCCAGCGCCTCGACGTGCCGGAGCCCGATATTCCGGAGACCGCCGGCGCCACCGCCGCTGTCGACCTCAACTACGACGAGCCGCTGGTCGACGCGGTGAAGGCCTACCAGGAGAGCCTCGGGCTCAACGGTGACGGCGTCATCGGGCCCGCGACCATCGCGGCGCTGAATGGCGGTTCGGCCACCACCAAGGAAGACATCGTCGCCAACATGGAGCGCTGGCGCTGGGAGCCGAACGACTACGGCGACTTCCAGGTGACGGTGAACATCCCCGAGTTTCGCCTCTGGATCATGAACAAGGACGACGTCCACTACACGACGCGCGTCGTCGTTGGTCGTCCGCAGAACCAGACGCCGGTGTTCAACGACGAGATCGAGCACATCGTCGTCAACCCGTACTGGAACGTGCCGGCCTCGATCGCCACCAACGAGATCAAGCCGCATCTCCTCGCCAACCCGGGCTATCTCGCCAGCCAGAACATGGAGATGCTGTCGGGCGGCAAGGTGATCAATGCGGCCGCCGTCGACTGGACGCAGACCAACATCAACAATTTCCACATCCGGCAGCGGCCGGGCGGCGGTAATGCGCTTGGCCGGGTGAAGTTCCTGTTCCCCAACGAGCACGACGTCTACCTGCACGACACGCCGTCCAAATCGCTGTTCTCGCGATCGTTCCGCGCCTACAGCCATGGCTGCGTGCGCGTCGAGAACCCGATGGACTTCGCCGATGCGCTGTTGGCGCTCGAGCCGGAACTCAATGCCGCAAAGCTCGAGGCGATGTTCGGCGATACCGAGCGCTGGGTGAACCTCGAGACCCATATTCCGGTTCACATCTCGTACTTCACGCTGCGCGTCGATGCCGACGGCACCATCCGCTCCTACGGCGATGTGTATGGGCTGAACCAGCGGTTGAAAGACCTGCTCGCGGAATAGCGTTGAGGGCAGTTCGAGACTAGAAGTAAGGGCCGGCTGCCGCGAGGCGCCGGCCCTTTCGCATGGTGTCGCATGAGGCCAGTTGGCCAAGCGTTTACGACTGCTTAGGAATTCGGCCTTGGTTCAGCCGGATTTTCTGCCTAGAAAGCGGCACGGTGGGCGCCTTGCTTTGCTTACCCGCCGTTAGCGTTAATGTATTCTCATCGAACTGGCGCTAGGCTTTCTCGTCTACTGGGTTGCAACGGGTCGTTCGGGGCGTGTTGGGGAAACTGTTGGGATCTTGGCGAGCTTTGCCGCGGCTGTTCTTCGCCGCGACGATGGCGTTGACCGTCCTGCTGCCGCCGAGCATCGTGCCGGTGAACGCTGCTTTTGGCAGCGGTAGCAGCGCCGGCGACCGCACGCTCTACCTGCACCACACCCATACCGGCGAGACCGCCCGCTTCACCTTCAAGCGCAACGGCCAGTACGACCAGGCGGTGCTGCGGCAGATGAATGTGTTCCTCGCCGACTGGCGAACCAAGGAACCGACGAAGATGGATCCCGCCCTCTTCGACCTGCTCTGGGAAGTGTATCAGGAAGTCGGCGCCACCCAGCCCTACAACATCGTTTCGTCCTACCGCTCGCCCAAGACCAACAAGATGCTGCGCGCCAAGTCGTCCGGCGTCGCCGAGAATTCGCAGCACATGCGCGGCAAGGCGATGGACGTCTTCATTCCGGGCGTGAACCTGTCGAAGCTGCGCGCCACCGCGATGAAGCACCAGGTCGGCGGCGTCGGGTTCTATCCCACCTCCGGCAGCCCGTTCGTCCACATGGACACCGGCAATGTGCGCGCCTGGCCGCGCATGACCCGGGCGCAGCTGAAGAAGGTCTTCCCCGACGGCAAGACCCTGCATCTGCCCACCGACGGCAAGCCGCTGTCCAATGACGGCCGCGCCTACGCGCAGGCGCAGTGGACCAAGTGCCATACCGTGCCTTGTGATGGCGACTCGATCTTCGAGAGCGCTCCGGCCACCATGCTCGCCGAAAATGCCGGTGAAGCCGCGCCGATCCCTGCCATCCGTCCGCGCACGCTCGGCGGCGCCACTGTGATGCTCGCCTCGGCCGAAGAGCCGGCGCAGCGAGTGGTCCCGACGTTCGAAGTCACTGCCCCGGTCCCGGTGTTCCGCTCCAAGACCGGCAGCCAGCTGGCCGAAGCAGCCCTGCCGCCCGCCATCGACATATCGGCCTTCGAGGCCGTCGGCGCTCCGGTACCGCTGACCAAATCCGCCCGTATCCAGCTCGCCACGCGTTCGCCGCTTGGCGGCGAGACCGGCCAGACCGCGGTCGCAGCCCTCGCCGCCATCGACCAGCCGCTGCCCAAGCCGCGTCAGCTGATGAGCCCCAAGGACGAGGACATGGTCACGGCCTATGTGCCGACCAGCACCAACCCGGCCGCCGAAAAGGCGCTGCAGATGATCATCGAGCGTGAGAACGCCGTGGTCGCCAGCCTGCCCACCAAGGAACAGCTGCTCAACCCCGACGGCATCCAGACCGCATCGCTGGGCGGCGGCGATGGCTTGCCGGGGCTGAAGGGCATGTTCGACATGACCTTCAACGCGCTGACCGGCAGCGAAGCCTCGCAGCCGATGCAGGCCGCCCTCGCCGACCTTGCCTTGAGCCGCCAGCCCAACCAGAGCATTGCGCTGCGCGACATGGAGCTGGTCGCCCCGGAAATCGACCACGTCAACGACACGCTGGTGCAGCCGGTGCTGATGACCACGGCGTTCTGGGCCGAGATGACCGAGGCCGAGGGTTACCTCGAAAAAGGCACTGAACTCGGCCCGCTGACCGGCCGTGTCGCCTTCCTTCCCGACAACGCCGCAATTCCCGCTTACGACCGCTTCGTGACGGACGGTCTGCAGCTCGTCGCGGAACGCTAAAAAGCCGCGCCTTCCGGGCGTTGCAATGCCGAACCCGAGCCTCTAAGTCTCTCTTGAGAGACCGGCGCGCACCGGCGAAGGATCGGGATTTTTGGACAAGCCCCAAACACCGCTGCTTGATCAGGTATCGACCCCCGCCGACCTGAAATCGCTGTCGCGCGACGAACTTCGCCAGGTTGCCGATGAGCTGCGCGCCGAGGTGATCGACGCGGTATCCGTGACCGGCGGGCATCTTGGCGCCGGCCTCGGTGTGGTCGAGCTCACCGTTGCGCTGCACGCCACCTTCGATACTCCCAACGACCGCCTGATCTGGGACGTCGGCCACCAGGCCTATCCGCACAAGGTGCTGACCGGCCGCCGCGACCGCATCCGCACGCTGCGCCAGAAGGATGGGCTGTCGGGCTTCACCCGCCGCGCCGAGAGCGAATACGACCCGTTCGGCGCCGGGCACTCTTCGACCTCGATCTCGGCCGGCCTCGGCATGGCAGTAGCCTCGGGGCTGAAGGGCGAAAAGCGCAACGTCATCGCGGTGATCGGCGATGGCGCGATGTCCGCAGGCATGGCCTATGAGGCGATGAACAATGCCGGCGCCATGGACGCGCGGCTGATCGTCATCCTTAACGACAACGACATGTCGATCGCGCCGCCCACCGGTGCGATGCGCTCGTATCTGGCGAAGCTCGTTTCCGGCCCGTTCTATCGCGGCTTCCGCGACACGGCGAAGTCGATCACCGAAAAGATGCCCAAGCTGATCCACGAGACGGCGAAGAAGACCGAGGAGTTCGCCCGCTCGTTCTTCACCGGTGGCACGCTGTTTGAGGAGTTGGGCTTCTTCTATGTCGGCCCGATTGACGGACATAACCTGAACGACCTGCTCGACGTGCTGCAGAACGTGCGCGATGCCGAGTCCGGCCCGATCCTCGTTCACGTGGTGACCAAGAAGGGCAAGGGCTATGGCCCGGCGGAGAGCTCCGCCGACAAGTACCACGGCGTCAACAAGTTCAACGTCATCACCGGCGCCCAGACCAAGCCGCAGTCGAACGCACCGAGCTACACCTCGGTGTTTGCGCAGAGCCTGATCGAGGAAGCCAGGGCCGACGACCGCGTCGTCGCGGTGACCGCCGCGATGCCCAACGGCACCGGGCTCGACAAGTTCGCCGAGCTGTTCCCAACGCGCGTCTTCGACGTCGGCATCGCCGAGCAGCACGCCGTGACCTTCGCCGCCGGCATGGCGACCGAGGGCATGAAGCCGTTCGTTGCCATCTACTCGACGTTCCTGCAGCGCGCCTATGACCAGGTGGTGCACGATGTTGCGGTGCAGGGCCTGCCGGTGCGCTTCGCCATCGACCGGGCCGGCTATGTCGGCGCCGACGGCCCGACCCACGCCGGCAACTATGACGCCGCCTATCTCGGTGCCATCCCCGGCATGGTGGTGATGGCGGCCGGCGACGAGGCCGAACTCCGCCACATGGTGGCGACCGCCGCGGCCTATGACGAGGGCCCGATCGCTTTCCGCTATCCGCGTGGCGATGGGCTCGGCGTGGAACTGCCGCAGCGCGGAAGCGTGCTGGAGATCGGCAAGGGCCGCATCCTGCGCGAAGGCAAGTCGGTGGCGCTGGTCAATTTCGGCACGCGTCTCGGTGAGGTGATCGCCGCCGGCGAGAAGCTGATGGCCTATGGCCTCAACCCGACCATCGCAGATATGCGGTTCCTCAAGCCGCTGGACGAGACGCTGCTCGCCCGGCTGGCCAAGGAGCACGAGGTGCTGATTACCATCGAGGAAGGCGGCATCGGCGGCTTCGGCAGCCACGTCGCGACCTTCCTTGCGCGTAACGGCATGCTGGACGGCAAGCTGAAGTTCCGGCCGCTGATGATCCCTGACGTGTTCACCGAGCAGGCGGGCGTGAACGACATGTATGCCGTGGCGGGTCTGGACCGAGCCGGGATTGTCGCGACTGCGCTGACGACGCTGGGAATCGACACGGCCGCGGCGCCGCGGACGACTAAGGCTTAGGCTTAGGGGCCTCCTACCCCACCGGCCGTCATCCCGGCGAAAGCCGGGACCCAGTGCACCAGCCCATCACGACGCTGGCCGTCTCCGACCTATCGACGATGGACCGGCACGTCCCGCGTCCGGACCTGCCGTTCGAGCAGTGGGTCCCGGCTTTCGCCGGGATGACGGCCGGTGTTGGATGTGACGCTCGGGGGTTAAGCCGTGTTCAGTGCGACCTTCCACCCAAGAATCAGCTAACCACACCCCATGCAGGTCGGCATTGACATGGGTGTGGCGCAGGGTGGCGCCGAGGCAAGGCTCGATCTCGAGGAACTGCTCGCGACGCGTCTGCTCGTCCAGGGCAATTCCGGCTCCGGCAAATCCCACCTGCTGCGGCGGCTGCTCGAACAAAGTGCACCCTGGGTGCAGCAATGCATCGTCGACCCCGAGGGCGATTTCGTCACCCTGGCTGACAAGTACGGCCACCTCGTCGTCGACGCCTCGCGCAGCGAGGCTGAGCTCACCGGTATCGCCGCCCGCGTCCGCCAGCACCGCGTCTCGGTGGTGCTGAGCCTCGAGGGGCTCGATGTCGAGCAGCAGATGCGCTGCGCCGCGGCCTTCCTCGGCGGGCTGTTCGATGCCGATCGCGACTACTGGTATCCGATGCTGGTGGTGGTGGACGAAGCCCAGCTGTTCGCCCCGGCCATTGCCGGCGAAGTCTCGGACGAAGCGCGAAAACTCTCGCTGGGCGCAATGACCAACCTGATGTGCCGCGGCCGGAAGCGCGGGCTGGCCGGGGTGATCGCCACGCAGCGGCTGGCCAAGCTCGCGAAGAACGTTGCAGCCGAGGCCTCGAACTTTCTGATGGGCCGTACCTTCCTCGATATCGACATGGCCCGTGCCGCCGACCTGCTCGGCATGGAGCGCCGGCAGGCCGAGATGTTCCGCGACCTGGCGCGTGGCCATTTCATTGCGCTCGGCCCCGCCCTGTCGCGCCGGCCGCTGCCGATGGTGATCGGCGAGGTCGAGACCTCGGCGCGTTCCACCAGCCCCAAGCTGATGCCGCTGCCCGATGCGCCGGTCGACGCCAAAGAGCTGATCTTCACCCGCGCGCCGGAACCGGCACCGCGCGTCCGCCGCCCGGCTCCGCCACCGCCGCCCTCGACGAACGAGTTGCTGGAGCAACTGGTGCGCACGAAGACGCCGCGCGCGCCTGTCGACGAGACCCCTGTCGACGCGTCCGAGCGCGAGGCGGCACTCGACGGCGTGATCCGCGAGCTGCTCGAGGATCGCGACGCCTCGTTCCGCTCTGTGGCGGTGCTCTATCAGGACTTCCTGGTCCGTTGCCGCATCCGCCGCGTACCGGGCGACGTGCTGGCTCTGCCGGCCTTCCGCCGCAAGCTCGCGGTGGTCCGGGCGGGCGTCGATGCCGATACCGCCGGCTCCGAGACCTGGCAGCACGCGCTGTCGCTCTCGACGCAACTGGCCGACGACGTCCAGGGCGTGTTCCTGGTGCTGGCCCGGGCCGCTCTCGAAGGCGCCCCCTGCCCTTCCGACGCGGCGCTGGCCCGTGCCTATGGCACCCATTCGACCGGACGGGCTCGCCGCATCCTCGCCTATTTCGAGGAACGAGGGCTGCTGGTGGTGCGCATGGACCTGCGCAACCAGCGCATCGTCGCCTTCCCCGATCTGGGCACCGAAACCGGGCCGGGCAGCCCTAATGCGCCAGATCATGACGAGCGCTCGGCGGCGGAATAAGGCTTAGCCGCGCAGCAGCGGCAGGTCGGCGGGAATATTCCGCTCGCACACCAGCTTGCCATCCGAAACCGTGAGGCGAGCGTGGTGGATTGCGGTGCGCCGCGCAGCGACGTCTGGCGGCCCTTCCGCCTGGCTGCGCTCGTCCCATTCGGGATGGGTGAAGTAGTAGAGCGCCGCATGGTCGCCGACGACCTCGACATCGGCGTGTCGGACATAGCGCCGGTCCACCGGGTCCACGCCGGGCTCGCCGCCGATCAGGCCCTGCCGCTCCCAGTTGCGGGTATCAGTCGAGCGATAGACCGCCTGCCCGTGCCATTCATCGACGATGAGCCAATACCAGCCGCCGAGTTCGAAGACGTTCGGCCCTTCGTGCGGCGGGCCGTCCGGGTTGCCGGGCAGCACCTGACCCTCGACGGTCCAGTCGAACAGGTCGGGGCTGGTGGCGGCCCAGGTGCCGGAGCCCTTGGCCTCGTCCTTGTACCAGAGCCGCCACAGCCCGTCGGGACAGTGGAACACGCAGGCATCGATAACCCTGCTGCTTGATAGGGTCAGCGGGCCGACCCGTGTCCAATTCTCGAGATCGGGGCTGGTGAAATGGACGATCGTCCGGTCGAAGCCCGGCCAATCATGCGGCACGCCCGTAAGGTAGCTGAGGAACATATGATATTGCCCCTCCGCAAAGATCACCTCGGGCGCCCAGTGCGTATTGCGCTGCCCCAGGTCCGCGGGCGCATCGAGCCCGGCGACGGTTCCGCGGTAAACCCAACTGGCACCATCGTCGGTCGAGACCGCGACGCCGATGGGCGAACCGTGAATCCAGGTGAATTTGGGCCCGTCCGAGGCGGGCTGGCGATTGGTGTAGAACATCCACCATTCACCGGTGCCCGCCTTGCGGACGACCGTCGGGTCGGCGGCACCATCGGCGATCGGATCGCGATAGATCGGCGCGCTCATTGGTGCCTCCCGCCCCGGTTGGTCTTGTTACTCGTCGTCGCTGGGCGCAGCGGCCATGCCGAGTGCGGTCAGATAGAGTTCCAGCAGCGCTTCCTGCTCCATGCGCTCGGCGTGGTCCTGCTTGCGGATCGAGATGATCTTGCGCAGCACCTTGGTGTCGAAGCCATTGCCCTTGGCCTCCGCGTAAACTTCCTTGATGTCGCCGGCGATTGCGGCCTTTTCTTCCTCGAGTCGCTCGATGCGCTCGATGAAGGCTTTGATCTGGTCCTGTGCGACGCTATCGGGGGAGACGGTGGCCATAGTCGAATTCCTCTGCTTTTCGGCCCCCGTTCAACCCGTTCGGCGACGCTGGTTCAAGCTCATTCGACATCAATCCACACCGCGTGCCCAAGCAGTTTCGTAATTCCGCCAAAAGCCTCGTTTACCGGTTGACAGCGGGCGGAGCGCTGCGCACAACACCTCGCGCGCTGCAAACGATTTCAGGCATCGAATCCGGACGGTCCATTGCGCTACATCCTGGCCATCGCTGGTGTGCTCGCCGCCGCGTTCATCGCTATCACCATCTGGGTTTTCCTGCCGCGCGCTGACGCGCCGCTGAGCCCTGCCGCCGCCCAAGCCCAATCGCAGGCTCCGGCCGACCCGAACGCCGCCACCGAAGCCGGTGAAGGCAGCTTCCGCGTCTGCAACGAAACCGCCAACAAGGTCTCCATCGCCTTCGGCTATCGCGCCGAGAAGGGCTGGCAGTCCGAAGGCTGGTGGGTGGCTGAGCCCGACAATTGCGTCACCGTCTACCGCGGCGACCTCGAGGCGCGGCGCTACTACTACCTCTATGCCGCCGACGATATCAGCGGCGGGGCCTGGGACGGCAGCGTCTTCATGTGCACCCGCGACGAGACCTTCACCATCTTCGGGGTTGAGGATTGCCTGGCGCGCGGCTACGAACGCACCGGCTTCTTCGAGGTCGACACCAATAACCGCAGCGACTGGACGTTGCAGCTCACCGACGGCGAGGTGATCAGCAACGATACGGACGCCACCGAAGAGACTGTACCGCTGGAAGGCGACCTCCCCACCGACGGCGCGGCTCCTCCCGCCGACGATACTCCTACTGATGAAGGTGCACCCCTCGAATGAGACGCATGAGACGCGTGAAGATCGTCGCCACCCTGGGCCCTGCGTCCAACGATGAAGCCACGATCGAGAAGCTGGCGCGCGCCGGTGCGGACGTGTTCCGCATCAACATGAGCCACGCCAGCCACGAGCTGCTGAAGCAGACCGTCGGCTTCATCCGCAATGTCGAGGCCCGGCTGCACCATCCGATCGGCATCCTCGTCGACCTGCAGGGCCCGAAGCTCCGCGTCGGCCGCTTCGCCGACGGTGCCGTGCAGCTGGTTGCCGGCGCCAGGTTTACGCTCGATAGCTCCGAGACGCCCGGCACGGTCGAGCGCGTGTTCCTGCCGCATCCGGAAATCCTCGAGTCCGTCTCGGTGGGCGATCGCCTGCTGCTCGATGACGGCAAGCTGCAGCTGAGGGCCACCAAGGTCGGCGGCGGGCAGGTCGAGACCGAAGTGATCTACGGCGGCAAGCTGAGCGACAAGAAGGGCGTGAGCCTGCCCGACACGCTGCTGCCGATGGGCGCGCTGACCGAGAAGGACCACGCCGACCTGTTGAAGGGGCTCGAGGCGGAGGCCGACTGGATCGCGGTCAGCTTCGTGCAGCGGCCCGAGGATATCATCGATATCCGGAAGATCGTCCAGGGCCGCGCCGGCGTCATGGCCAAGATCGAAAAGCCGCAGGCCGTCGAGCGGCTCGAAGAGATCATCAAGCTGTGCGACGCCTTCATGGTGGCGCGCGGCGATCTCGGCGTGGAACTGCCGCTCGAGCAGGTCCCGGGCCTCCAGAAGCGCATGATCCGCATCGCCCGCCGCTATGGTAAGCCCGTGGTGGTTGCGACCCAGATGCTGGAATCGATGATCACTTCGCCTGTGCCGACCCGCGCCGAAGTCTCGGACGTGTCGATCGCCGTGTTCGAGGGTGCCGATGCGGTGATGCTGTCGGCCGAAAGCGCCTCGGGTATGTATCCGGTCGAAGCCGTGGCCATGATGAACAAGGTCGCCGTCGCCGTCGAAGGAGACAGCAACTACCGCGGCATCATCCGCGCCCAGGCCGCCGAGCCTGAGGCAACGGCAGCCGACGCGATCTCTGCGGCGACCCGCCAGGTGGCCGAGACGCTCGATCTGGCGGCCATCGTCACCTACACCTCGTCCGGCTCGACCGCGATCCGAGCGGCGCGCGAGCGGCCATCAAAGCCGATCCTCGCGCTGTCGCCGAACCTCAGGACCGTCCGCCGGCTTTCGGTCGTGTGGGGCATCCACTGCGTGGAATCGCCCGATGCGGTGAACCTCGAGGACATGGTCGATCGCGCCTGCGTCATCGCCTACAACGAGGGCCTCGCCCGCCCCGGCGACCGCATCGCGATCACCGCCGGCATTCCGCTGGGCACGCCCGGCGCGACCAACATGCTGCGCATCGCCTTCGTCCGCCAGGACGGCGCCGGATCCTCTTGATCCGGTCCGCTTAGGCTGTCACTTCTCGATCCCTCCCCCACAAAGGGAGGGATTTTCGTTTTCATTGATGGATTGCCCCGATGTCCAACGCCCTCGACGCCGCCCTCGCCCATGCCGATGCCCATCTCGATGACAGCGTCGAGCGGCTGAAGACGCTGGTGGCGATCAAGTCGATCTCTACCGATCCGGCCTACGCCGGCGAGGTGCGCAAGGCGGCGGACTGGCTGGCGGCGGACCTCAAGGCGCTCGGCTTCGACGCTTCGGTGCGGCCGACGCCGGGACACCCGATGGTGGTGGCACATGACCAATCGGCCAGCGGCCCGCATGTGCTGTTTTACGCCCACTATGACGTACAGCCGGTCGATCCGCTGAACCTGTGGCACACCGACCCGTTCGTCGCGACGCTGGTGAAGGGCGATGACGGCGAGACACGAATCGTCGGCCGCGGCACTTCGGACGACAAGGGGCAGCTCCTAACCTTCGTCGAGGCTTGCCGCGCCTGGAAGGCTGTGAATGGCGCACTGCCGGTGAAAGTGACGCTGTTCTTCGAGGGCGAGGAAGAGTCGGGTGGCAAGAGCCTGCCGGGCTTCCTCGAAGCCAATAAGGCCGAGCTCGGCGCGGCCGATATCGCGCTGGTCTGCGACACCGACCTGTGGAACGCTGAGACGCCGGCCATTGTCACCAGCCTGCGCGGGTTGGTGGGCGAAGAGGTGGAGATCACCTGCGCCAGCCATGACCTGCATTCGGGCATGTACGGCAACGCGGCGCGCAACCCGATCCAGGTGCTGGCCGAGATCATTGCTTCGCTGCGCAACCCCGATGGTAGCGTCGCGGTTGAAGGCTTCTACGACGATGTCGCGGAACTGCCGGCCGAGATCGCGGCACAGTGGAAGCGCCTGCCCTATGACGAGGCGGCGTTCATGCAGGGCGCGGGGTTGACGACGCCGGCCGGCGAGAAGGGCCGCTCGGTGCTGGAGCAGACCCGTTCGCGCCCGACTTGCGAAATCAACGGCATCACCGGCGGTTATACCGGGGACGGCTTCAAGACGGTGATCCCGGCCAAGGCCAGCGCCAAGATCTCGTTCCGGCTCGTCTCGGGCATGGACCCCAAGAAGATCCGCGCGGCGTTCAGGAAGCACGTGCAGGATCGCCTGCCGCCGGACGCGACGGTGAGCTTTCATGAGCACGGCGGGGCGCCGGCGGTCTCGGTGCCGACCGATGGGCCGTTCGTCGGCAAGGCGGCGGCAGCGCTGAAGGACGAATGGGGCAGCGAGGCGGCGTTGATCGGCTCGGGTGGTTCGATCCCGGTCGCGGGCGAGTTCAAGAAGACGCTCGGGCTCGACACGCTGTTGATCGGCTTCGCGCGCGACGACGACCGCATCCACTCGCCCAACGAGAAGTACAACCTCTCGAGCTTCCACAAGGGCATCCGCTCGTGGCTGCGCATTATCGCGGGGTTTGCTGGCTAAGGGCCTGATCGGCAAGGCCCGGGGGCCTTCTTCGATGTCGGCTAACCACCGGCCGGTGGAGGGGAAGGCCTATGGAATGGTCACCAACAGCAAAAGGCCCGCTTTCGCGGGCCTTTCTAGATACGCAGTCGTGAGCAGCAGCTCAGCCCTGGCGGGCCTTGTAGCGCTTGTCCACCTTGTTGATGATGTACACGCGGCCGCGGCGGCGAACGAGCTTGTTGGCACGATGGCGACCCATCAGAGCCTTGAGCGAATTGGTGACTTTCATGCCGAACCTCGGAACCAAAATAAAAACAGGCGCCGCGCGCCCTTCGAATTGGGGCTGTGATTAAGGGCAAAAGCCCCCTCTGTCAACGCCCTTGCGCCGGTTTTCCGGGCCTGCGCGATTAACCGGCCGGCAACGGCCGGGTGCGACACTGCCCGAATGCAGAAACCCAGCTTTTCCAAGCTCGACGTGCTCGTTGTCGATCCCTCCCCGCATATGGGAGCGTTGATCGGCCAGATGCTGCGTCATCTCAAGGTGCGGCGCGTCGACGAAGTGCAGAGCTCCGACGGCGCGGCCATGGCGCTGCAAACCCACCGCTTCGGCGCCATCATGCTGAACGACATATTGCAGCCGATGAACGGCATTGCGCTGGTGAAAGCGCTGCGTGCCGCGTCCGCCGGCCTCAACCGCGACACGCCGGTCCTCATGATGTCATCCAACCCGGATGCGACCGAGATCGCGATGGCGCGCGACGCCGGCGTCACCGAGTTCCTGCGCAAGCCCTTCGCCGCCCAGCAGATCGAGGCCCGGCTGGCCTCCGTCCTTGCGGCACCGCGCGAGTTCATCGAGGCCAGGACCTTTGCCGGTCCTGACCGCAGGCGGAAGCGTGCCGGCTTCAAGGGCGACGAGCGCCGGACTAAGCGCCCGGCTTGAGGTCGAGCTCCGGCCAGCGGATGCAGGCGACGAGCCGGCCGCCTGGCAGCGTCTCCAGCGGCGGCCTTACCTTGGCGCAACCCTCGATCGCATAGCGGCACCGCGTCCGGAACGTGCACCCCGATGGCTGATTGATCGGCGAGGGGATCTCGCCCACCAGCCCTTCGATGGTCCGTTGTCGCGCCCGTTTCGGATCGGGAATCGGCACTGCCGTCAGCAGCGCACGCGTGTAGGGGTGCTTGGGATCGTCATAGAGGTCGTCGCCATCGGCGAGCTCGACCACCCGGCCGAGATAGAGCACGAGTATCCGGTCGGAGACGTGCCGCACCACGCTCAGGTTGTGCGAGATGAAGATCAGCGTTAGCCCGAACTCGTCCTTGAGATCGCTGAGGAGGTTCAGGATCTGCGCCTGGATCGACACGTCGAGCGCCGACACCGGCTCGTCGCAGACGATCAGCTTGGGCTCGCTGATCAGCGCCCGGGCAATGCCGATGCGCTGCGCCTGCCCGCCCGAAAACTCGTGCGGATAGCGGTTGATCATTTCAGGCAGGAGGCCGACGGCCTCCATGGTCCGCAACACGCGCTCGCGCCTGCCCTTAGCGTCGATCTCGGGCATCAGGGTGCGCAGCGGATCGGCGATGATCTCACCCACGGTCATGCGCGGATTGAGCGAGGCCAGCGGATCCTGGAAGATGATCTGCAGATCGCGGCGTTTCTTCCGCATCTCTTCAGCCGGCAGCTTGCTGATGTCCTGCCCGAGCCAAAGGACGCGGCCCTCGTCGGGGGTCAGCAGTTGCAGGATGCAGCGGCCCAAGGTCGACTTACCGCAGCCGCTCTCGCCCACGATGCCGAGGGTTTCGCCG
This sequence comes from Devosia sp. P3_B2, assembly GCF_056402875.1. Classification (NCBI taxonomy): domain Bacteria; kingdom Pseudomonadati; phylum Pseudomonadota; class Alphaproteobacteria; order Hyphomicrobiales; family Devosiaceae; genus Devosia; species Devosia sp. P3_B2. Next base: position 215,856 of record NZ_JBFUGO010000004.1, read on the forward strand.
CGCTTGACGGTGAAGTTGATGTCCTGCAGGGCGCGCAGCTGGAAGGGCTTGGCGAACAGTCCGGCCGAGATGGAGAAGCTCTTCGAGAGATTCTCGACCTTCAGGAGGTCTTCGGTGCGATCGAGCATCACGCGACCTCCTCGTATTTGAGTTCGCCCTGATACCAGCATGCCTTTTCGCGCACGTCCTCGACTGGCAGCAACGGCGGCCGTTCCTCGAAGCAGCGCTCGAAGCGGAAGGCGCAACGCGGATGGAACGCGCAGCCGCGCGGCAGGTGCTCTAGGCTGGGCGGCAAGCCCTGGATTGGGTCGAGCCGCTTGGCCCGCTTGGCGACGTGCGGCGTCGAGTGCAAGAGGCCCAGCGTGTAGGGGTGGCGCGGATCGTAGAACAGCGTGTCGGTCGGCCCCTTTTCGACGCAGCGCCCGCCATACATCACCATCATCCGATCGGCGACGCCGGCGACGACACCCAGATCGTGGGTGATCAGCACCAGCGCGGTGCCGAAATCGTTGGTGAGGTTCTTGAACAGGTCGAGCATCTGCGCCTGCACGGTCACGTCGAGCGCGGTGGTCGGCTCGTCCGCGATCAGCACCTTGGGCTTGCAGAGCAGTGCCATGGCGATCATCACGCGTTGCCGCATGCCGCCCGACAGTTCGTGCGGGTAGGCGTTGGCGCGCTTGACCGGTTCAGGAATGCCGACCCGCTCCAGCATCTCGATGACGGCGCGATAGGCCTTCTCATTGTCGTAGCCCTGGTGGCGCACCAGCACTTCGGCGAGCTGCGTCTTGACCCGCAAAGTCGGGTTCAGCGAGGTCATCGGATCCTGGAAGATCATCGCGATGTCTTTGCCGCGATGCCTGTCCAAGCGGTCCACCGGCATGCCTATCAGGTTGACGTCACCCAGCATGGCGCGGCCGGAGGCTTTGCCGTTCTTGGCGAGCAGGCCCATGATGGAGAGGAAGGCCTGGCTTTTGCCCGACCCGCTTTCGCCCACGATGGCGAGCGTTTCGCCCTCGGAGAGGGTGAAATCGAGATCGGAAACTGCCTTCACTTCGGAATCGTGGAGGGCGAACGTTACGTCGAGATCGTCGACGACAAGCACATCGGCCATGTCTATCGGTCCTTGGGGTCGAGAGCGTCACGCAGGCCGTCGCCCAGATAGGACAGGCAGAGCAGCATGGTGACGAGGATGGCGGCCGGGGTGAAGAGCATCCACGGCAGGGCTTCGGCAACCGGCGCGCCGAACGAGATCAGCGTACCGAGCGAAGTCTGCGGTTCCTGCACGCCCAACCCGAGATAGGAGAGGAAACTCTCGGTGATGATGATCTCGGGGATGGTGAGCGTGGCGTAGATCACCACCGGGCCGGTGAGGTTCGGAACGATGTGGCGGAAGATGATGGTGAAGGGCCCTGCCCCACCCGCCTTCGCCGCTTCGATGAACTCGCGCTGCTTGATCGACAGCGTCTGCCCACGGACGATGCGGGCCATGGTGAGCCATTCGAGGCAGCCGATGCCGACGAATAGCAGCACGGGCGAGCGCCCGAAGATCACCACCAGGATGATGACGAACAGGATGTAGGGCAGCGCGTACATGATATCGACGAAGCGCATCATGACGGCGTCGATCTTGCCGCCGAAATAGCCCGCGATGGCGCCGTAGAGGATGCCGATCACCACCGACACGACGGTAGCGACGCCCGCCACCAGCAGCGACATCTGCGTGCCCTGGAGCGTACGTGCCAGCATGTCGCGGCCGTTCTGGTCGGTGCCGAAATAGTGGCCCTTGGCCCAGTCGGGCGGCTTGCGGATGCCGGCCCAATCGATCTTGTCGTAAGCCCAGGGCAGGAAATAAGGCCCGACCAGCGCGAACAGCACGATGGCCGTGAGCACGAAGATCGAGACCAGCGCCGCCTTGTTGTTGAACAGCCGGCGCAACGCGTCCTGCGTCAGCGACCGGCCCTTAGGGGCCTCGGCGGCGAGCGCATCGGCGTAAGCGGTGAGGGCCGCGTCCTTGCCAGTAATCCCGGCCATCAGCGGTACCTCACCTTGGGATCAAGCCAGGCGTAGAGAACGTCGACGATGAGGTTCAGCGCCAGGATGATGAAAACGTAGAGAATGGTAGTGCCCAGCACGAGCCCGTAGTCGCGGTTGAGCGCGGCGGTGATGAAGTACTTGCCGATACCGGGCAGCGCGAACACCTGCTCCACCACCAGCGAGCCGGTGAGGAGGTAGGAGAGCCCTGGCCCGAGATAGGAGACCACCGGCAGCAGTGCAGGCTTCAGCGCATGACGCGCGAGGATCAGGCGGGTGCCGAGCCCCTTCGAGCGGGCGGTGCGGACGTAGTTGGTGCCGAGCACCTCGATCATCGAGCCACGCACCAGCCGGGCGACGCGTCCGCCATGCGGCAGCGCCAGAATGAAGATCGGCAGCACGAGGTGGATGAGCGAGCCCGGTTGATAGCCGCCCACCGGCAGCCAGCGGAGGTACACCCCGAAGAACAGCTGCACGAGGTTGGCCATCAGGAAATTGGGGATGATGATGCCGACCAGGACGATGGCGACCAGCAGGTAATCCGGCCACTTGTTCTGGTTCACCGCCGCAACCGCACCGGCGACCATGCCGCCGATGGTGCCGACGACGAAGGCGGAAAAGCCGAGCATCAGGGTAAAGGGCAGCCCGATGCCGATAAGCCGTGATACCGAGAAATCCTCCATCACCATGGATGGACCGAAATCGCCGCGGAACACCCCACCCAGGTAGATGAGGTACTGCGTGATCAGCGGCTGATCGAGATTGTAGTGGGCCCTGAGGTTCTTCATCACGTCGGGCGGCAGCGCGCGCTCGCCGTCGAACGGCCCGCCGGGCGCCAGCCTGAGGATGAAAAAGCAGACGGTGATCGTGATCAGGACGATCGGGATAGCCGTCAGCACGCGCCTGAGCGCATATCCGAACATGTTGTGTGTGACCTTTCCCGCCAGCCCGCGGGGAGCGCCGTAAGCCGGCGGCAAAAATACAATCTGGGACCGCGGGTTTTGCCCGCGGTCCCCGTTGAGCCGGTTACTCCGACTTAGTCATCCAGCGGACACGGTTGATGTCCTTGGCATTGTCTTCGAAGCCCGTGATCTTGGGCGAGACGACGTTCTTGGACACGTACCAGTAGATCGGGATTGCCGCGAACTCGTCCATCGCCAGGGCTTCAGCCTGATGCAGCAGGTCCGAGCGCTTCACCAGATCCAGTTCCTTCGAGGCCTGGGTCAGCAGGTCGTCGAACTTCGGATTGGAGTAGCGGCCGTAGTTGTTGCCCCAGTTCATCACGCCATCCTGCGTGGTGCCGGTCTTGAGCAGGTCGAGCGTGTTGCTGGCATCGGAATAGTCGAGCAGCCAGCCGGCGCGGCCGACATTGAAGTCACCGGCGCGCAGTGCGTCGTAGTGCACGGCGGTCTCGGCATTGAACAGCTCGATCTGCACGCCGATCTGCTTCCACATGTCGGAGATGGCCACGGCGATGCGCTGGTGGTTCTCGTTGGTGTTGTAGCGCAGCTGCAGCTTCAGCGGGTTTTCCGGAGTGTAGCCGGCTTCCGCCATCAGCTTCTTGGCTTCTTCGACGCGTTGGTCATAGGGCCACTCTGCCCAATCGGGCGAGTACGGCACGCCTTCGTAGTTGGCAGTACCATTCGGGACCCAGCCATAGGCCGGCAGTTCGCCGGTGCCGAGCACATCCGGCCCGATCACGTCACGCAGCACGGCGAGCGAGAGCGCCTTGCGAATGTTGACGTTGTCCAGCGGCGGCTTCGACTGGTTCAGCACGTAGTAGTAGATGCCGAGGAACGGCGCGACGTGTGCCTGGCCGGGATAGTTGTCCTGCAGGAACTTGTACTGGTCGGCCGGGAAGTCGGTGAGGATATCGAGCTCGCCCGCGCGATAGCGGTTGAGCGCCGCGGTCAGGTCCTCGGTGTTGTCCCAGCGGACCTCATCGATCTTCAGGCTGTCCTTGCCGTAATAGGTGTCGGACTTCACGCCGCGAAGGTACGAGCCGGGCACCCACTCGACGAGCTTGTAGGGGCCATTGCCGACGATGTTGTCGGGCTGCGTCCACTGGTCGCCGAACTTCTCGATGATGTCCTTGCGGATCGGATAGGCGGTGTAGTGGGTCAGCGCCTGGAGGAAGAACGGGGTCGAGGCTTCGAGAGTGATCTCGAGCGTCTTGTCGTCGATGGCCTTGACGCCGAGCTGGCTGAAATCGGTGATCTCACCGCCGGCAAGCTTGGACGAATTCTTGATCGGGAACTGCAGGTAAGCGTATTCGGCGGCAGTCTTGGGGTCGAACAGACGCTGGAAGGCGTCGACCCAGTTCTGCGCGGTGACCGGCACGCCGTCGGTCCAGTTGGCGTCGGCGCGGATCTTGAAGGTATAAACGAGGCCGTCATCGGAGATCGTCCAGGACTCAGCCTGGCCGGCAATCGCGTCGGCATGCGTATCTTCGGCCATCAGGCCTTCGTACAGCTCGCCGATGATCCGGTTTTCCCAATCGCCGGATGCCTTGTGCGGGTCGAGCGAGCCGGGCTCGCTGCCATTACCCAGGTTGAGCGTCACGGCCTGCGCCGCGCTCCCCATGAACAGCGCTAACGCGCCGGCGGCCGCGACCGCTTTCAGGACCCCAATTATTTTCATTCTTGTCCCATCTCCTTGAACAGACGTTTCCTGACGGGCTTGGCGATTAGCATGCCATGCCTCATTTTGGCCGGACTGGTCGAAACCGCCCGATTGGGTACGGACCCTAGGGCATCGGGTTTTCGCTGACAAGCGGGACATTGACGTAAGCGTCAAGTGTGAGAAGGCTGTGGGAAACGCCTGCGTCACGGGGCCTTTGCTGCCGCTTACGCCGCCCGCTCCACCAGCGCCGTTACACCCATGCCGCCGGCGGTGCAGACCGAGATCAGGGCGCGCTGCTTTTCCGTCGTATTCAGCAGCTTGGCGGTGAGGCCGAGGATACGGGCGCCGGTGGCGGCGAAGGGGTGGCCGTAGGCGAGGCTGGAGCCCTTGGTGTTGATCTTGTCGGGGTCGATCTCGCCGAGCGGGGTCTCGCGGCCGAGGACGTTCCGGTTGTAGTCCGGGTCTCGCCAGGCCTTGAGGGTCGCCAGCACCTGGGCGGCGAAGGCCTCGTGGATCTCGAACAGGTCGATATCGGCGAAAGTCAGGTTGGAGCGGCGGAGCATCTCCGAGGCGGCGATGGTCGGGGCCATCAGCAGGCCCTCGCCATGCGCGAAATCGTTGGCGGCGACCTGGCCCAGGGTGAGGTAGGCGAGGATGGGAAGGCCGCGGGCCTTGGCCCACTCCTCGCTGGCCAGTAGCACCGACGCGGCGCCGTCGGTGAGCGGGGTGGAGTTGGCGGCCGTCAGCGTGCCCTTGCCCGACTGCTTGTCGAAAGCCGGTTTCATCGTCGCCATCTTCTCGAGGCTGGTATCGGCGCGGACGTTGTTGTCCTTGAGGACGCCGGCGAAGGGGACGATCAGATCGTCGTGGAAGCCTTCGTCATAGGCGCGGGCGGCGTTCTGGTGGCTCTTCAGCGCCAGTGCATCCTGGTCCTCACGCGAAATCCCCCACTGCCGCGCCATCAGCTCGCAGTGCTGACCCATGGAGAGGCCGGTGCGAGGCTCCTGCGTCGAGGGGGCGATCGGTGTCAGTTCGCCGAGATTGAAGCCCTTGAACACCTTGAACTTCTCGCCCGTGGTGCGGGCGCGGCTGAGTTCGATCATGCGATGCTGGAACTTGTCACCGAACACCACCGGACTGTCCGAAACGGTGTCGGAGCCGGCGGCGATGGCGCTGTCGATCTCGCCGGTGGCGATCTTGGCGCCGAGGCTAAGGGCTGCCTGCAGCGAGGTGCCACAGGCGATCTGCACGTTGGTGCCGGGGGTGCGGGGTGAGAGGCCGGCATCGAGGCTGGCTTCGCGGGCGAGGTTGAAATCGCGGCTGTGGCTGAGCACGGCGCCGGCCATCACCTCGCCGATCACCTCGCCCTTGAGGTTGTACTTGTCGACGAGGCCGCCGAGCGCGGCGCCGAGCATCGAGAGGTTCCCCTCCTCCGCGTAGCCTGTATAGGCGCGCGCGAAGGGGATGCGGGCCGAGCCCACGATGGCGACTTTACGCAGTTCGGCCATCTCAGGCTCTCCCGTCCTTGCGGGCCTGCATCGGCCCTCCGAGGAACGGCGCGAAACCGGTCCCGTAGATGACGCCGATATCGGCAAGATCGGCCGAGGCGACGACGCCTTCGGCCACGGCGATTTCGGTGGCATCGACCAGCGGCTGCACCAGCTCGCGCCCGAGGCCGGCGAGATCCGGATGCGGCGGCACCTCGCCCTTCACCGCCTTGCCGTTGGTCCAGGTGTAGAACCCCTGCCCCGTCTTGCGGCCGAGCTTGTTCTCGGCGACCAGCCGGGCGAAATCGCTGGCCGGGGGCACCGGACTTCCAAGCTCCTCGGCGACCGACTTGCCGACATCCAGCCCAACCGTATCCATCAGTTCGATCGGCCCCATCGGCATGCCAAAGGCGACAGCAGCAGCGTCGATCTGCTCCTTGTTCTCCCCCGCCTCGACGCGCTGTACGGCGGCGAGCATGTAGGGCATGAGCACACGATTGACGAGGAAGCCCGGCGCAGACTTCACCACGACCGGCGACTTGCCGATGGCGAGCGCGAAGGCGGCGCCACGGGCGATGTCGGCATCCGAATTGAAGCGTGAACGGATCACCTCGACCAGCGGCAACTGCGCCACTGGATTGAAGAAGTGCAGCCCGATCAGGCGGCCGGGGGCGGTGAGGTTCTCGGCGATGCGCTCGAGTTCGATCGACGAGGTGTTGGTGGCAAGGATCGCGCCCGGCTTCGTCCTGAGCTCGGCATCGGCGAAAATCTTGCGCTTGATCTCGAGGTTCTCGACCACCGCTTCAATCACCACGTCGGCGCGGGCCAGACCCTTGCCGGAGACGTCGGCCTCAAGCCGGGCGACGGCATTGTCTATCTCGGTCTTCGAGCGCAGCCTTTTCTGGAACAGCTTCTTGGCCCGATCGAGCGCCGGCTTGATGCGCTCCATGTCGAGATCCTGCAGGGTCACGCCCATGCCGCGCAGCGCGCACCAGGCGGCAATGTCGCCACCCATGACGCCGGCGCCGACCACGTGGACCCGCCGGAATACCGGCTTCTCCTTGCCGCGCACGCCCTGCTTCTTGAGGCCTTCGGAGAGGAAGAACACCCGGCGGAGGTTCTTCGAGGTCGGCGAAGCCATCAGCGGAATGAAGCGCTCCGCCTCGCCCTGTTTCATGGCGCGCCAGTCATTGCCGTGTTCCTCGAACAGGTCGATGAGCGAGTACGGCGCCGGGAAGTGCTCGGGGCTGGCTTTCTTCTTCGCCTCTTCGCGCATCTTGTTGGCGATGTAGCCGCGCACCGGGCCGAGGGCAGCGGCGCGCTTGGCGAACGGCGCCTCAACGCTCTTACGGTTCTGCAGCACGGCTTTGCGGGCCTCCCAGCGCAGCGTGTCGCGGTGGCGGACCAGCTTGTCGACCAGCCCCATGCGGCGGGCCTGGCTAGCGCGCAGCATCCTGCCGGTGAGCATGATCTGCATGGCATCGACCGGCCCGGCCTGCCGGATAGAGCGGCCCGAGCCGCCGAAGCCTGGGAAGATGCCGAGATTGACCTCGGGGAAACCGATGCGGGTCTTGTCGTCGTTGACGGCGACCCGGTACTGGCAGGCGAGTGCCAGCTCCAGCCCGCCGCCGAGGCAGAAGCCATGGATGCCGGCGACGACGGGCACCTTCAGCGCTTCGATCCGATCAAACAGCGCGTGCGTGCGGTCCAGCGCCGCCTTGAGCACGCCGGGATCGGACATGTCGTCGAACTCGGTGACATCGGCTCCGGCGATGAAGCCGGAGTCCTTGGCCGACAGCAGGACCACGCCCTTCAGCTCGCCACCGCTCGCAAGCTCTTCGAGGGTCGAAACGATGCCCACCAGTTCGGACAGCGTCTCGCGGCTCAGCGTGTTCACCGGCGAGTCCGGCGTGTTGATCGTCAGCCAGCCGATGCCCTCGAAATCGAGGTCGAAACTCCAGGCGCGGCTTGGGGGCATCTGGGCCATTTCCGGCTCCTCGTTCTGGAACTACTCGGCGGCGGCGTCGATGGCGGCGGGCTCACGCCGGAGCTGCTTCGAGCCCAGCTCATCGAAGTCGAAATCGTCCACCTTGATCACCCGGTCGGTGGCCTGGTCGGCGAGCCGCAGCGTCGCCGCTTCCGCCTCGGTGAGCACCCCGGCCTCCACCGCATCGCTGATCGCGTCGCGGTCGAGCCGGCGCTCGATGACGCTCTTCTTGATGGCGCGGACGAACTTGGTCTCGATCTCGGCCGCCGCTGTCACCTTGATCAGCGCGTCTTCGAGGACGCCGGTCGGATCCTTGGGGTCCATCGAGACATAGGTTCCCTTGGTAAGCCGGTCGCGGAAGGCGCCGGGCTGCATCACCGAACGGGCCAGCCGGTAAGTCTCGCGGTCCGAGGCCGGCTTGGCATGGCGACCAAGAGGAAACACCAGCACCCGCATCAGGTTCCGCAGTGCGAAGTTGGGGAAGTTGGCGAACACAGCTGCAAAGCTCTGTTCCATCGAGAACACGAGGTCGCGCGCCACCGCCTCGACCACCGGTCGGTCTTCCGCGAGCCGCCCATCATCCTCGTAGCGGCGGAGCACCGAGGAGAGGAGGTACAGGTCGGAGAGGATGTCCGCCATGCGGCCCGAGAGGCGCTGCTTGCGCTTCAGGTCGCCGCCGAGGAAGGCCACGGTCCAGTCGCCGCAGAGCGCGAAGCTCTGGCTGTAGCGGCTGAGCTGCCTGTACCAGTGCGCCATCTCGTGATCGACGGGGGTCGAGGCAAAGGCGCCGAAGGTTACGGCGTGGAGGAAGCTGCCCGCCATGTTGCGCAGCATGAAGCTGACATGGCCCGCGAACGCCGTGTCGAAGGCAGCGATGCCGGCCTTCCGGTCCTTGTTCTGGGCGGCCGAAATCTCGGCGTAAAGGTAGGGATGAGCCCGGAGTGCGCCCTGCGCGAAGGTGATCAGCGTGCGCGTCAGGATGTTGGCGCCTTCGACGGTGATCGCCACCGGCGTCGTCATGTAGCCTGAAAACAGGTAGTTGGTCGGCCCGTCCTGCACGGCACGCCCGCCATGGATATCCATGGCGTCGTTGAAGGCGAGGCGCATCGCCTCGGTGGTGCGGTACTTGAGCAGCGCCGACAGCACCGAGGGGCGCTGACCCTCGTCGACCATCGAGGCGGTGAGGCCGCGCGAGGCCTCGTAGGTGTAGGCGAAGCGCACCATGCGGCTCAGCGGCTCGGCGACGCCCTCCATCAGCCCGACCGGGATGCCGAACTGGCGGCGGATGCGGGCATAGGCCGAGGTGACCCGCAGCGCGTGCTTGATGGAGACGGTGCCGATGGCCGGCAGCGAGATGGCGCGGCCGGTGGCGAGGCACTCCATCAGCATGCGCCAGCCCTGCCCGGCATACTCGGTGCCACCGATCAGGAAATCCATCGGGATGAAGACGTTACGGCCCTGCGTCGGCCCGTTCATGAAGGCAGAGCGTGCCGGATAGTGGCGGCGGCCGATCTTGACGCCCTTATGCTTGGCCGGGACCAGCGCCAGCGTGATGCCGATATTGTCGACCTCGCCGATGAGGTGTTCGGGGTCATGCAGGTGGAACGCGAGGCCGAGCAGGGTGGCGACGGGCGCCAGCGTGATGTAGCGCTTGTCCCAGCTGAGCTTCACGCCCAGCGTCTTCTTGCCCTCGTACATGTCGTAGCAAACGACGCCGACATCGCGCATGCCCGCCGCATCAGAGCCCGCGTGGGGACCGGTGAGCGCGAAGCACGGCACCTCCTGGCCCTTGGCGAGGCGGCTGAGATACTTCTTCTTCTGCTCCTCGGTGCCGTATTTCTCGAGCAGTTCGCCCGGTCCGAGTGAGTTGGGCACCATGACGGTGATCCCCGCCGCGATCGAGCGCGAGGCGATCTTCGACACCACCTGGCTCTGCGCCTGCGCCGAGAAGCCGAGGCCGCCGTGCTCGCGGCCGATCAGCATGCCCAGAAAGCCCTGCTCCTTGAGATAGGTCCAGACCGCCGGGGGCATGTCGGCGCGGTTGTTGCGCGTGTCCCAGTCGTCGATCATCGAGCAGACTTTTTCGCACGGCCCATCGAGGAACGCCTGCTCCTCGGTCGAGAGCGTCGGCTTGCGGACGCCGAGCAGCTTCTGCCAGTCGGGCTTGCCCGAGAACAGCTCCGCATCCCAGCCGACCGTGCCGGCATCGAGCGCTTCCTGCTCGGTGCGCGAGACGCGGGGCAGGATGGATTTGACGAGGCCGTAGGCGGGACCGGTCAGCAGCAGCTTGCGGACCGGAACGAGTGTGAGGAGACCCAGGATGGCGGCCGGCAGGAGTGCCAGCACCCAGCCCAGCACATCCGTCATCAGCCAGAGACCATTATCTGTCGAGATGCGGCTCAACGCCCCGATGACCAGCGCGGCGACCGCCCACTGCCAGAGCGGCGCGCGACGCATCGCCAGCACCGCGAAAGCAAGGATCGACAGGATCAACAGCGCCCAGACCATGCATATCTCCTCGACCAAGGTCGCGGCGCACCGTCAACAAGCGAGATGAGCCCCCGCTCAACAACGCGCCCGGTCCGACTCTTGTTGCCGATTGTTATGCCCGGGCAGGCACCATCGCTACAAAATAGCGATGGTTGACGTATACGTCAACTGATGGACGCGGACGTTGCCTCGAGCGCACCGATCAAGCTGCCGCGCCACCCTGAACCTCCGGCGCTCCCGCATCAACGTCTCCCGTTTGACGCTAACGTCAATTGATGGGATATTTCTGCCAACGGGCGAAAAGCCTGAGGAGGAAGAAGATGGCCACGACGGCAGTGGAGGGCGCCGCCCGCCCCTGGATCCAGCATTATCCCGAGGGCATTGCCTGGGACGCGCCGATCGACCTGACGCCGGTGCATGAGCAGGTGCTGGCCACCTGTGCACGCACGCCGAACGCCGATGCGCTCGATTTTCTCGGCAAGAAGACCCGTTTCGGCGAACTGGCCCGGCTGATCAATGCCTTCGCCGGGGCACTGCAGAGCGAGTTCGGGGTCAAGAAGGGTACGCGCGTCGCGCTGCTGCTGCCCAACACGCCGTTCTACGTGATCGCCTATTACGCGGTGCTGCGGATCGGCGGCATCGTGGTGAACTGCAACCCGCTCTACACGGTCAAGGAGCTGAGCCACATCGTCGGCAATTCCGGTACAGAGCTGATGGTGACGCTGGACCTGAAGCTGACGTTCGAGAAAGCCGAGGCACTGGTCGAGGCCGGGCACATCAAGCAGCTGATCATCTGCCATTTCCCCGATGCGCTGCCCGGTGTGAAGAAGCTGCTGTACCGGCTGGCGAAATCCAAGGACCTCAGCAAGGTCGACCAGAGCGGCATCGCCGGCAAGGTGATCCATTTCGACAAGCTGGTGTCACGCAACCTGGTGCCGGCTCCGGTGACCATCGACGCCACCAAGGACGTGGCGGTGCAGCAATATACCGGCGGCACCACCGGCCTGCCCAAGGGCGCAATGCTGAGCCACGCCAACATCGCCGCCAACCTCAGCCAGATCGACGCCTGGGGCTGCGGGCTGTTCTATCCGCCGAGCCGCGTGGTTGCGGTGCTGCCGTTCTTCCACATCTTCTCTATGACGGTGTGCATGAACGTGCCGCTGTCCGTGGGGTCGCAGGTGGTGATGCTGCCGCGTTTCGAGATGAAGGCCTTTCTCAGCCTGATGACCCGCACCGGCGCCAATATCCTGCCGGCCGTGCCGACGCTGGTGCAGGCGCTGTCCAAGGCCGGGGACAAGGCGAAGCCGCATCTGGTCTCGGTCGAGGTGACGATCTCCGGCGGGGCGCCGCTGTCCGACGAGGTGCGCCACAACTGGAGCAAGGTCTCGAGCTCGCTGCTCGCCGAAGGCTATGGGCTGACCGAAGCCTCGCCGGTGGTGTGCTGCGCGGCGCTGCGCGTACCGAGCAAGCCCCTGTCGATCGGCCAGCCGCTGCCGGCAACCGATATCCGCTTCGTAGACGTCGAAAGCGGCAGCGTCGTGCCGCTCGGCGAGCGCGGCGAGCTGCAGGTGAAGGGCCCGCAGGTGATGCTGGGCTATTACAACAACCCGGAGGCGACCAAGGACGCCTTCATGGATGGCTGGCTGCGGACCGGCGACATCGGCCTCATCGATGAGGACGGCTATGTCTTCCTCGTCGACCGCATCAAGGACCTGATCATCTGCTCGGGCTTCAACGTCTACCCGCGCAACATCGAGGAAGCGATGATGCACCACCCGGCGGTGGAAGAGGTCAACGTCATCGGCGTGCCCGACGAGTATCGCGGCGAGGCGCCGGTGGCCTTCGTCAAGCTACGCCCGGAGCAGAAGACCACCGAGGCCGAACTCAAGAAATTCCTGGCAGACACGCTCAACAAGATCGAAATGCCCAAGGAAATCATCTTCAAGGACCAGTTGCCCAAGACGCTGATCGGCAAGCTGTCAAAAAAGGAGCTGCGCGAAGAGTACGCAGCGCGGAAGAAGCATGAACCGGCCTGAACCCGAAAACCGCGACCTGTTCGCCATTGCCGACCTCAGCCAGGAGTTCGGCATCTCGACCCGCGCTATCCGCTTTTACGAGACCAAGGGCCTGCTCAACCCGGATCGGGTCGGCGGCACCCGCGTGTTCCGCCGCCGCGATCGCGCCCGGCTCATCCTGATCCTCCGCGGCAAGCGGCTCGGCTTCTCGCTGCGTGACATCTCCGACTATCTGAGCCTCTACGACGCGCAGTCGCAGACCGCGCAGACCCAGCTGCTGGTCGCCAAGGTGGACGAGCGGTTGGACCTGCTGGAGCGGCAGAAGGCCGACCTCGAAACGACGATCGGGGAATTGCGGGAGATCCGGAAGCTGGCGGGTGACCAGATGGTGCGGGGGTAGCGCACTCGCTCCACCCAGACGAGTTGTCGATAGTGCCTACGCTGTTTGTCGACAGCGCCCAAAGGCCACAACCCGCGTTGACGAAGGACATCCGATGAGAAGCTTTGCTATCTGGCGCCGCGCCGCGGCCGCCGTTCTTCTGACTGGCCTCGCAATTCTGCTCTCCGGCTGCGTACTTGGGTCCGCAACCCCGCTCGTCCCCACCGATGAAGCGGTCGAACTGCTGCCAGCTGGCTTCACCTTCGTCACCTACAGCGAAAAGGACGGAGCGTTCGCCCGCTCGTCGGACCAGCCGCCGGGCGGCTTTGCACAAGTCGCCGGCTCGAGGACCTATGCCGATCCCGCCGGCGAGATGACGGTCTACTTCGTGCCGCGCGCCGACGGGAGCCACCTGCTCAATGTCGTGGGCAAGTCAGCCGAAGGCGGCGGCGTGATGTATGGGATCGCCCGCTATCGGGACGGCATCATGGAGCTGCGCATGATCTTTGCCGCCGATCCGGCCGCGGAACTCGCAGCTGCCGGGCTCGCCACACCTGCCGGCGTGACCATCGCCGAGAAGGCCGTCACGGTCACCGATCGCCCCGGGCTCGAAGCGATCATCGAGCTGATGGCCAAGGGCACGATTACCACGTCTCCGCTGATTGCGTGGGCCGGGACGGGCGAGCCGCCGGCAACGATCGTGAGGGATGGCGACTGGTACAAGGCCGCGTGAAGCGCGACGACGTCCGGCGCCGCGGATGACTAGCGCTTCCGCGGTTTTACATTGGTCATCAGGTCCGGCTTCTTCGGCCGCTTCCAGCCCTTGGGCGGCTCGACCACCGGGACTTGCGTGCCGAGCCCCATCTCGCCCGGAGGCGGCTGCCGGACGGCGCCACCCTTCAGCGACGCGATCTCGTCGCGCAGCCGCGCCGCGGTCTCGAAGTCCTCGCGGGTGACGGCGGCGAGCATTTCGCCTTCGAGCGCGATGATCTTTCTCTCGATGGCGGCGAGCGACATTTGCGGCCTCAGGTGGCGGTCAGGAAGACCTGCATTTCTTCCAGCGTCGCGGCCTCCGCGGCCGGCTTGTCCCACCTTATCCGGTTGATGCGGGGGAAGCGAAGCGCGATGCCGGATTTGTGGCGGCCGGATTCCTGAGCGGAATCAAAGGCTACCTCGAACACCAGTTCCTTCGACACCTCGCGGACGGGGCCGAAGCTGGCGACGGTGTTGTTGCGCACCCACTTGTCGAGCTGCTTCAGCTCCTCGTCGGTGAAGCCGAAATAGGCTTTGCCGATGGGGACGATTTCGTTGCCCTTCCAGACGCCGAACGTGTAGTCGGAGTAGAACGACGAGCGCTTGCCGTGGCCGCGCTGGGCGTACATCAGGATTGCGTCGACCACGTTCGGATCGCGTTTCCACTTGTACCACAAGCCCTTGGGGCGACCGGGGACGTAGGGCGCGCTGCGCAACTTGACCATCACCCCCTCATGGCCGTGCTCGGCGGCGCCGCGGCGGCGGATCTCGGCGAGGTCGTCCCAGTCGCGGTAGGTGAGCACGGGCGAAAGGTCGAGGCGGGTCTGCGGGTTCTTCTTGAACCAGGCTTCGAGGCGCCTGCGGCGCTCGGTCCAGGGGAGGCTCCGGATGTCCTCAACGCCCTCGAAAAGCATGTCATAGACGCGCACGAATGCAGGGAAAGTCGCTACATGTTTGGCAATAGCCTGCTTGCGGTTCAATCGCTGCTGCAGGTCGTTGAACGGCAACGGTTCGAACTCGGCGCCGACCAGCAATTCGCCATCCAGCACGGCGTCGCCGAACACGCTCTCGACCACATCGGGGAATGCCGCCGCGATATCGTCGCCGGTGCGCGAGAACAGCGACACCTTGCCCTTCGACGCGATCAGCTGCACCCGGATGCCGTCCCATTTCCATTCGGCGACGAAATCGCCCGGATCGAGCTTTTCGAGGTCCTTGCCCTCGTCGATCGGGTTCGACAGCATCAGCGGGTGGAAGCGGGCGGTGTGGTCGATATCGGGGCGCTCGGTCTTCCCGGTGAGCCAGTCGAACAGGTCGGTGTAGGGCACGACGAGGCCATTCCACACCTCCTCGATGTCCTGCAGGTCCTTGCCGCTCATCTCTGCCAGCGCGGTTTTCGCCAGCCGCGCGTTGACGCCGATGCGGAGCGCGCCGGTGGCGAACTTCACCAGCGCCCACCGCTCGTTGATCGTGGCGCGAGTGAGGAGCGAGCCGATGAGGCGCGGCAGTTCCGCCTTGCTGGTCATGTTGAACAGTTCGACCAGATCGCTCAGCGACGGCAGCGGCTCGGTGCCGCCGTGATGCGGCCAGATCAGAGCAATCGTCTCGCCGAGGTCGCCGACATAGTCGTAGCTGAGGCCGAAGAGGTGCGGATCGACCTCGGCGAGGACGACGTCGCGGAGGATCGCCGGCTTGACGTTCTTGAAGGTCAGCGCGCCGGTGAGGATGGCGAGGGCGTAGCCGCGATCCGGATCCGGGGTCTCGCGAAAATACTGGCTCAGCGCCTCGATCTTGCGATTGCGTGACGGGGTGAGCGCCAACAGCTCCATCAGTTGCGCGAAGCGTCTCACTCGCCGAGCTCCCCCTGCTCCGGCTCGCCACCCTCTTCGCCTTCCTCATAGGCCTGGATGTTGAGCGGCTCGGCCTCGAGCCCCTGCTGCCGGCAATGGTAGACCAGCGCGTCCTCGCGACCATGCGTGACCCACACCTTGCCGGCCTTGGTCTCGGCGATGGTCTGGCGCAGCTCGTTCCAGTCGGCATGGTCGGAGATCACCAGCGGCAGCTCGACGCCGGACTGCCGGGCGCGCTGCTTGACGCTCATCCAGCCTGAGGCGACGGCGAGCACCGGATCGGGCAGCCGCCGGCTCCAGCGATCCTTGATAGCGGAGGGCGGCGCGATGACGATTTGTCCGGCGAGTTCGGACTTGGTGGTCCCGAGCGTCGGCTTCAGCTCGCCCAGCCGGATACCGCGTTCGACATAGAGTTCGCATAGACGGATCATCGCGCCATGCAGGTAGATCGGCGCGTCGTAGCCGGCGTCGCGGAGCAGCGCGATGACCCGCTGCGCCTTGCCCAGCGCATAGCAGCCGATGACATGGGCGCGATCCGGAAAGCTGGCAGCCGAGCGAAGCAGCCTGGCGATCTCGTCGAACGGATCGGGATGCTGGAATACCGGCAGGCCAAAGGTGGCTTCGGTGACGAGGAGGTCGCATTCGGCGAGCTCGAACGGCTGCGATGTCCGGTCCGGTAGCCGCTTGTAGTCGCCGGTGACGACGATGCGCTGCGCCTTGTGCTCCATCAGCACTTGCGCCGAGCCGAGGATGTGCCCGGCAGGTTTCAGGGTGATAGTGACGTCGTCGACCTGCAACGGCGTATCGAACTCAAGCGGCTGGAACGTGCGTGCGGAATCCTCGCCGTAGCGCGCCTTCATGATGGCGATGGTGTCGGGCGTCGCCAGCACCGCGCCATGACCGGCGCGGGCGTGATCGGCGTGACCATGCGTGATGATGGCCCGGGCCCGCGGGAACGGCGGGTCGATATAGGCGTCGATGGGCAGGACGCGCAGGTCACGATCAAGGAAGGGGGAAGCCATGAAACTACAGTACTTCCTGCATCCGAAGCTGGCCCATGAAAATCAACGGCCGAACTCTATCCCGGTTGCATGGGAGCGAATAGGCTGCGCTCCGGAGATCACGCGGAGCCGATAATGGAGAGCCTGCTCGAACTGGCCGCGACCCGACCCATCCGCACGCTGGCGCCGGGAGAAATACTGATCGCCCAGGGTCGCGAAGGCGGCGATCTATTCGTGCTCGAAAGCGGGCAGTTGGTGGTCGAGCGCGACGGCGTGGCGATCGCCACGATCTCATCGCCGAACGCTGTCGTCGGCGAGATGTCTGTCGTGCTCGGAACGCTCAACAGCGCCACGGTGAAGGCCGACCGCACCACCACGGTTCGTGTCATCCAGGATGCGCGCAAGTACCTCGAGCAGGACCAAGCGATGACGATGCGCCTCGCCTGGCTGATGGCGACGCGCCTCGACGCCACCTCCGCCACCCTCGTCGAACTCAGCAAGCAGCATACCGGCACGACCGAACAGAACATGCTCGGCAAGATCCTGTCGGCGCTGCACCTCCAGGCCGACGACGACCGCTACACCACCGTCGCCCGCAACGACATGTTCGGCAAGGATGAACCCGGCGGTGAGTATCGGGACTAGGCTGAGCGTGGCGGTGGGAAGCTGCGATGCCTGCTCACCGCTCGTTCAGCGCCCTCGGCCGGTGCGGAGAGCGGGATTGCAGGTACAGCGAGGCCTGGGCCGAAAGGGCGAGGAAGGCCAGGAGCCAGGGCTCGGCGTCGTCGTCGTTGCCGCTGTGGCCAACTAGGAACGGGACGCCGGGGAAATCGAGCAGGCTGCGGCTTTGGGTGCGCCAGCGCGGCACTCGGAGCTGGCCGAGCGCCCTGCCCCCCAACACCACACGACCATAGACCGGCTCATCGGCGCCCGGCAGCATGGCGCCGAGCGGTGCATCGGTCTGCCAACGGCCGACTTCGACGCCGTGGGTATCGTAGGCCACGATGTCAGTGGCCGATGCGACCATGCTGCCCATCGGCCGCGCGCCGTCGAACACCGCGAAGCGGCCGATGCGGGGTACGACGACGAAGGGCCAGTCGAAAAAACCACCGGCAGTGAGCCGGATTTCTCGTCCCGCGACGCGCAGCGCAATCTCGCTGTGAAGCACCCAGACGAGCGCCGCGCCGATGCGGGCCCGAACCTCGGCAACGGCGACCGGCCCGCCCTTCTTGCCGCCGCGTGGCGCCGTCAGCGCGCCGGCGACGCTGCGGTTGAACCAACTCATCGAAGACGTCCACCGCCCATCCGGCCGCAAGTCATCGAGGTGCGACTGGCTCCAGGCCGAGAGCTTGGTCGGCCCCGGCTCGCGGCGTCGCTTCAGCCAGGGGATAAAGTAGTTCAGGGCGATCCCGACCATCACCAGGGCGATGATGGCCGGGACGATGAGTTGTGTGAGGTCGAGGCCGGTCCCTTCGATCACAGCACCTTCGTAACCTTGAGGAACCCGCCCCGCTCATCGTTAGCGGCCTTGATCGCCGTTTCCGACCCCAGCACCACCACCTGGCCGTTCCGGGCGACCTGATCCAGTGCCTCGGCCAATGCCTTGAAGTCGCGGTTGGAGGCGCCGAGGATTTCGTCGCGTCGCTTCTGGCGGGCGTCTTCGCTGTCGCCGGCCAGTTCCCAGACCAGCGAGGTGAAGCCCTTGGCGTCGGGGAGGCGGTAGGTGTCGACCGAGCCGATGACGCCGATGACCGAGCGCACCAGGTCCTGCTCCCCTACCCCGGCCTTCAGGAACGCCGAGGCCTTGTCGTAGATGTCGATGGTGTCGACGAGGTTGGGGTCGCGATACGAGGTGAAGGCGAAGGTGCCGGCGAACGGATCGAGCCCCGACGAGCCGCCATAGGCGCCGCCCTGCACGCGCACCTTGTCCCAGAGGTACGTGGTGTTGAGGTGCTTGATGGCGACAGCGGTGCCGCCGGTGGGTTCGAACCCCAGCGCCTTGAGGTTGGCGCCCTTGGCGACGTAGTTGACCTGGCCCGGGAAGGTGAGGCCTTCGGAGAGAGCTGACGGCTCGAAGCCCCAGCCTTCACGCGACAGCCCGGCGCCGGCAGGCAACGCCGCGATGAAGCTCGAAAGCTCCGGCTTCAGCGCCGCGATGGCGAAGCTGTCCGCGGTGACGTTGGCGATCATGCCGGCGCGGCCGATGAGGAGCGTGCGGATTTCCTCCAGCGCTGCCTGCACCGCCGGCCAGTTGCCGTCGATCTGGGCCGCAAGGTCCTTGAGGAAGAAATAGTGGCTGACGCCGCCCAGCTTCTCGTTCAGCCAATCGGCTTCGCTGGAGCCGGCGCGCACGCGCATCGAGACGATGCCGTTGCCCATGCCGGCGAGCGAGCTTTCGAAGCCGGCTTTGGATTCCAGCACCATCTGGCGGATGCGCTCGCGGTTATCGAGCCGCGCATCGGTGATGACGTCGCGCATGATCGACAGCATGTCGCCGACATGGTCGGGCGTCGCCTTGCCGCGGATGAACAGCCAGGCGGCAGTGCCCGAGCCATCGCGGCGGGTCGATATCCAGCGACTGGCGCCAACGCCGCCGGTGGTGCGGCCGATGCGCTGGGTGAGGGAGACGAAATCCTCACTGCTGGTGCCGGTCTGGGTCAGTGCGCGGGTGAACAGCGGCAGGTACGGCAGCAGCCGGCCCGGCAGCGCCTTCAGATCGAACCCGAGATCGAGATAGACCACGCCACTGGTCGGCAGGTCGTGGCTGAACAGGGTGACGCCCTCGAGCTCTTCGCGAGCGATAGGGATCGACTTGTTGGCGCGCGGCAGGTCATCGAGCGTCAGCGTCGGGATCTTCGACAGCGCCTCAGGGGAATCCGTTTCGTTCTGCAGTTCCTTGAGGCGGCGGGTCTGCTCGGCCACCTGCGCGACGCCGGCGGCGTCCAGCGACTGCTGCGCCTTGTCGAGCCGCGCCCGTTCCTCGGCAGCCTCCTCGGCCGCCTTGTTGGGGTCGGCAGTGAGCAGCACCGTGGACCGGTGCTTGTTGTCGAGGATGTGGGTCTTGATCAGCGTCTCGAACACGCGCTCGCCGGCGGCGAGCTTCGCCTTGATGGCGGCGAGCGGCGCCTCGAAGCTCAGCGGCTCCAGCGGATCGCCGCCATAGAGCCAGGTGCCCATCGAGCGGAACATCAGCGCGATGCCGCGCGGGAACGAGCCGGTGTTGTTTTCGCGTAGCGCGAACTCAGTGGAGTTCATCGCGGCTTCGATGGTCTTGGGGTCGATGCCCTCGGCGCTGAGCTGCTCGAGCGTCGCGATGATCAGCTGCTCGACCTTCTCCCCGGCATCGTCCTCGATGCCCTTGAGGCCAAAGGTGAAATAGGGTTGGCGGATGCCATCGGCGAGACCGGAGCCGGTAAGGCCCTCGCCCAGCCCGGAATCGATCATCGCCTTGCGCAGCGGCGCGGCGGGCGTGCCGACGAGGACGGACTCGAGCACGTTCAGCGAGAGCGCCAGCTCCGGGTCGGAGACTTCGTCTAGCATCCAGTTGACCGAGACCATCGCGGTCTTCTTGCCGACTTCGGCTTCGCTGGCGGCATAAGTCTCGTGCAGCGAGCGCGGCGCGCTCCAGCGCGGCTGGATGCCGACTTCGGCCTTGGGATCGATACGCTCGAACTGGCTGAAGTACTCCTCGAGGATTTCGAGGCGCTGCGCCGGATCGTCATCGCCGTAGAACACCACGCGCGAGTTCGACGGGTGGTAGTACTTCGAATGGAAGTCCTTGAAGTACTCGTAGGTGAGATCGGGGATCGCCTTGGGGTCGCCGCCCGAATTCACGCCATAGGTGGTGTCCGGATAGAGCGACAGCTGGCTGACCTTGCCCAGCACCGCGGCGGCCGAGGAATAGGCGCCCTTCATCTCGTTGAACACCACGCCCTTGTAGACCATCGGCCCCTGGGTGGAATCGAGCTCGTAGTGCCAGCCTTCCTGCCGGAAGGTGTCCTCGCTGATCAGCGGGAAATACACTGCGTCCAGATAAACATCGACGAGGTTGTAGAAGTCCTTGAGGTTCTGCGACGCGACCGGATAGGCGGTCTTGTCCGAGAAGGTCATGGCGTTGAGGAAGGTGTGGAGCGAGCCCTTCAGCAACTCCACGAACGGCTTCTTCACCGGGTACTTGCGCGAGCCGCACAGCACCGAGTGCTCGAGGATGTGCGCAACGCCGGTCGAATCCTCCGGCGGGGTCTTCAGCGTCACGCCGAACACCTTGTTCTCATCGTCATTGATGAGGCTCAGCACCTCCGCCCCGGTCTTCTTGTGCCGATAGAGCCGCGCCAGCGAACTGATCTCCCCGATCTGCTGCTCGCGGACGAGTTCGAAGGCGGGATGCTCGGACATGTGGGTACTCAAGGTGGTGGGAGGGTGTGGGTAATCTAGGCAGCGGCGGGGGCGGATGGAAGGGGGGCTAGGCGGATGGGGAGGTCGGGCACCTCAACCGTCATCCGTTGTCGTCGGCGTTCGGCTTTCTCCTGCCCGCCACCTTTATTGCTTCACGTACAACGAAGATCACCATGAGGTTGTTCTTCTCGCCAAACCATCGGTCGTCCTGAAGAAAGCCACCAGACAGTTTGTATAATAGCGTAGCCGCCAAAGACCCGAATGTAAAAACGAATGATGCAATGATCACCACGGCCGCAATGAAGGCCAGCCATGTGATTCCAATCTGAACCAAGAATACATATGAACATATAGATGCGACGAGAAGCACGCTCGCGTATCTTACTCTTCGCCAGCTTGAGACTGATCGGTTAAGCACCCACTCTTGTGAATCTTCGACCATAGGTACTCTCAATGCTCGATTCAGCCTATATCCGCCCCCGTATCTCGGGCCGCACCTTGTCCTGGTACCAACCGGCCAGCTCCTCCGCCAAGGCCGGCTCCACCGGATCGCGCTTGGTCGCATCGACATTGGCGCGCAGCTGATCCGGCCGTGTCACGCCGGCGATGATCGTCGAGACCGCCGGCTGGTCCAGAATCCAGCGCAGCGCGAACTGGCTGAGCGGGATGCCCGTCGGCACCATCTGCTTCAGCTGCTCGGCGAAAGTGACGCCCTTGTCGAACGGCAGGCCGGAGAAGGTTTCGCCGACGTTGAACTTCTCGCCATTGGCGTTGAAGTTGCGGTGATCCGTTTCGGCGAACTTGGTGTCCTTGTTCCATTTGCCCGAGAGCAGGCCCGAGGCCAGCGGCAGGCGGACGATGATACCGACATTGCGCTTCGTGGCTTCCGGAAACACCTCGGTGATGTAGTCCTGGCGGAACAGGTTGAAGATGATCTGCAGCGTGGTGCAGCCATCCGCCTTCATCGCAATCAGCGCTTCCTCGACGTTTTCGACGCTGGCACCCCAGTGCCGCATCATGCCCTCGGCGCGGAGGTCATCCATGATGTTGAACACTTCGCCGTCCGCCAGCACTTCGGTGGGGACGGTGTGGAGCTGCGCCAGGTCGAGCGTTTCGACGCCGAGGCGCTTCAGGGAGCCGGCGAGGCTCTCTTTGATCTTTTTACGGTTGTAGCCGGTCTTGTTGGGGAAGATGTCGCCGTTGCGGCCGAGCTTGGTGGCGACGAACACGCCGCGCTTGTCCTTGAACTCGCCGATGCGCCGCTCGGACTGGCCGCCGCCATAGACGTCGGCGGTATCCCAGAAGTTGACCTCGACGCTGCGGGCGGTCTTCAGGATCTCGTTCGCCGTCTCGTCGCTGAGCTGACCGAAACTCTCGCCCAGCTGCCAGGTGCCGAGACCGATTTCCGAGACCTCGTAGCCGGTCTTGCCGAGTTTGCGCCTGTTCATGATCCACTCCCGTTTGTTGCGGCGTTTCATAGCCGCTTGGGACTGGAACGGGAAGCGATGCGAACGGACTAGCGCGGCTAGTGCCGTTCCTTCGTCGTCAGGAACTGCACCTTGGGATAATCCCGCTCTGCGCGGCCGAGCCACCAGGTGGATTGGGCGAGGTAGACCGGGTCGCCGTACTTGTCCTCGGCCATTTCCAGCTTTTGGGTGGAGATGAAGCGCGCCAGCTCGGCCTTGTCGTCGGAGACGACCCAGCGGGCGAGTTCGAAATTGATCGACTCAAAGCTGATCGGCACGTTGTATTCGGTCTGGATGCGCGACTGCAGCACTTCGAGCTGCAGCTGACCGACCACGCCGACGATGTAGTCGGCACCCACCATGCGGCGGAAGATCTGCGCCACGCCCTCTTCGGCGAGGTCGCTGAGCGCCTTGGCGAGCTGCTTGGTCTTCATCGGATCGGCGAGGCGGACGCGGCGGATGATTTCCGGCGCGAAGTTCGGGATGCCGGTGACCTTGATGTTGGCGCCCTCGGTCAGCGTATCGCCGACGCTGAGCGCGCCGTGGTTGGGGATGCCGACGATATCGCCGGCCACCGCTTCCTCGGCCAGTTCGCGATCGTGGCCGAAGAAGAACATCGGGTTCGACACCGCCATGTCCTTGCCGGTGCGCACATTCTTGAGCCGCATGCCGCGCTTGAAGGTGCCGGAACTCAAACGGACGAAGGCGATGCGGTCGCGGTGGTTGGCGTCCATGTTCGCCTGCACCTTGAACACGAAGCCCGAGACTTTGGGGTCGTTGGGCTCGATCGGCTTAGGCTCGGCCGGCTGCGGCCGCGGCTCGGGGGCCCAGGCGCCGAGGGCGGCCAGCATTTCGGGCACCGAGACGGATTTGAGCGCCGAGCCGAAGATCACCGGGGTCAGGTGACCCGCGAGATAGATTTCGTGGTCGAACTCAGGGAAGCCGGCACGCGCCAGCTCGAGATTTTCGAGGCTGGCCATGATCACCGGATCCATGGCGAATTCGTTGTCGCGGGCAAGATGCTCGACATTGGTGAAGGTCTTCCAGACTTCGCCGTTCGGCCGCTTCACGACGCCTGCCGTCAGGTCGACGATGCCCTTGAAGTCGACGCCGCCGCCCAGTGGCCAGACCACCGGCGAGACATCGAGCGCCAGGGTGGAGGCGATCTCGTCGAGAATTTCGACCGGGTCCTTGCCTTCACGATCCACCTTGTTTGCGAAGGTGATGATCGGAATGTCGCGTAGCCGACAGACCTCGAACAGCTTCAGCGTCTGCGCCTCGATGCCCTTGGCGACGTCGATCACCATGATCGCGGCATCGACCGCGGTCAGCGTGCGGTAGGTGTCCTCGGAGAAGTCCGAGTGGCCGGGGGTATCGAGCAGGTTGAAGGTCAGCCCCAGGTGCTCGAAGGTCATTACCGACGAGGTGATCGAGATGCCGCGCTGCCGCTCGATCTCCATCCAGTCCGACCGGGTGGCGCGCTGGTTGGCGCGATGACGCACCTGCCCCGCCTGCTGGATGGCGCCCGACGAGGCCAGCAGCTTTTCGGTCAGCGTGGTCTTGCCGGCGTCCGGGTGCGAGATGATCGCGAAGGTCCGGCGCGACTGATAGGGCAGCAATCTGGTGGCGGGCGCCGCCGCGGTCAGGGCGTTCATCGGGATGCTCGAGTATGGAAGGCCGCTACATAGTCGTGTTGCGCGCCGAATGCAAAAAGAGAACGGCCGCCCCGAAGGACGGCCGCTGCTGATCTTGTCGATCGGCGAGGCTTAGAACTTGAAGTTCACGCCGCCTGTGACGGCATGGGTGCTGATGCCCAGCTCTGCGTCGGTCGGCAGATCGTAATCGGCGGTGCCGTAGTCGGAATAGCGGTACTGCAGGTCGAGCGAGATCTGCTCGGCGACCGCAATCTCGACGCCCGCACCAGCGGTCCAGCCGAAGTGCATCTGCGAGTTGTCGTTTCCGCCCTCGCTGGCGGTAGCGCCCGCGAAAGCCAGACCAGCAGTCAGGTAGGGCATGAAAGCACCACCATCGAAGCCGGCCTTGCCGCGCAGGGAGCCGGTCCAGTTGATGTCGTAGTCGAGTGTCGCACCGGCGTCGTAGCCGCTGATGTTCGACCAGGCGATATCGCCGGCCGCGCCGAGGATGAAACCGGGCGCCACTGTGAAGTTAGCACCGACGGTTCCACCAACGGTCCAACCCGACAGATCAAGCTCGGTGTCGGTCAGCAGGACATTGGGATCTTCCGACAGGGTGCCAAAACCATAGCCGACGAAGCCGCCGACATAGGCGCCATCCCAGCCACCGCCGCCGCCCATATCGACAAAGCCCGGCATCGACGGCTGCTGGACCAGGAGGTCAGCGGCAGAAGCGGCCGAAGCCATGGACAGCACGGCAACGCCCGCCAGGAGAGAGAGAGAGAAACGGTTCATGATGTGCCTCCAAGGTACACGAGGGAACAGGTGGTTCGTGCCCGCATGAATCGAATCCAAATTGCAAACAACTGGTTTACGCGGCGGTAACCGTCAGGGTTTGGTTAACGAATGGTTCGGGCAAGACCTCGCGGCAGGACCACCGCCTTGCCTTCTCCCCTTGTGGGAGAAGGTGGCGCGCAGCGCCGGATGAGGGTCCGCAACCGGAGGTTGCGCGATCGGAGCGTAGCGACGAGCGACGGTGTGCGCGGAGACAACCCCTCATCCGCCCTGCGGGCACCTTCTCCCACAAGGGGAGAAGGCACTCCGCTCAGCCATTGAGCTGCCGGGCCCGCAATCCACAAAAAGAAAGGGCCGCCCTGAGGCGACCCTTCCCGATTTCGCGGCTTTCGAAGTGGTCACTGCCCGCAAGAGAGGACCAAGAGGTCGCTCCGATAGGGCGAGGTGCCTTCGATTAGGCCAGAGGCTGCTCCGAACTACCGGAGACTCCAAGACCCTTCGAAACCGACGATTTCTGATGAGACACTTGGACCACCTCCTTTTGCTGGTTGAACATGACAGCGAAGGTGGGACTGTTCTGCCGATCTGACAAGGGCAAATCTGCAACAACCCCAAACAAGTGGGAAATGATGCAAAGAACCCGCCCCGGCTTTCGCTGGGACGGGCTCGATCAGGTTCGTTCAGCCAAAGCTGAGGTCGAGATCAGAACTTGAAGTTCACACCAGCCGTTACGGCGTGCGTGGTCAGGCTGAGCGGCGTCGTGGCCGTCAGATCGTAGTCCTTCGAACCGTAGTCCGTGTAGCGGTACAGCAGATCGAGCGAGATGTTGTCCGCGACGGCGAACTCGACGCCCGCACCGACGGTCCAGCCGATGTGGGTCTGGGTGTCTTCGGCCACGGCGGGGGTTTCGGTGGCGGTGGCATTGGCGAAGGCCACACCGGCGGTCACGTAGGGCAGGAAGGCACCGCCGTCAAAGCCGAGACGGCCGCGGATGCTACCAAGCCAGTTCACGTCATAGGCGAAAGGCACGGTAGCGGTCGTGTCGTCACCGCTCAGATCCGTCCAGGCGATATCGCCTACGATACCGGCAACGATAGCTTCCGAGACCGTGAAGTTGGCGCCGGCGTTCACGCCGACCTGCCAACCGGTGAGATCCAGCGTGTCATCGCCGCTGGTGAGACCGAGCAGCGAGTCATCGTCGGTGAGCGTGCCCCAACCGTAGCCGGCGAAGGCACCGACGAACACGCCGTCCCAGTTGCCGCTGGTGTCGACGATACCAACGGGCGGCGCCGGCTCGTCGATGATAAGGTCAGCCGCGTGGGCCGAGGAGATGAAGCTCAGGGCGGCAACGCCAGCGAGCAGGGAAATGGCAAGACGATTCATGTTTGGCCTCCAAATAAGCAACCGACCGTAAGATACGCACGTTCTGCCGAAAGAGAACCCTCCGCAAGACAGCAACGCACAGCTTCTCCGGACTGTGTTGCCCTCCGGTCACAGCTAGTATTTTGCCACAATCAAGTATTTTTAAGTCTATATTTTGCCACATTTAAGATTTGCGGGGAACGCCTCGCACGGACCTTTAAGTAACTCGAAACAAACAACCCCGCCGCGGCTTGCGCCGGGCGGGGTTGAACAGAAAACCGATCAGCTAGGCTGAAGCGGAAATCAGAACTTGAAGTTCACGCCGGCAGTGATGGCGTGCGAGGTCAGGCCGAACGACGAGGCGGCCGGAATGTCGTAGTCCTTCGAGCCGTAGTCGGTGTAGCGGTACTGCAGGTCGAGCGACACGTTGTCGGCAACGGCGAACTCGACGCCGGCACCGACGGTCCAGCCGATGTGGGTCTGAGTGTCGTCGATCGCGGCGACGGTATCACCGAGAGTGGCATTGGCAAAGGCCACACCGGCCGTGACGTACGGCAGGAAGGCGCCGCCATCGAAGCCGAGACGGCCGCGGACGCTACCGATCCAGTTCACGTCGTACTCGAAACCATCGGCGTTGTCGCCGCTGATGTTCGACCAGGCGATGTCGCCAACGATACCGGCAACAATGGCTTCCGAGACGGTGACGTTGAAGCCGGCGTTGACGCCCAGCTCCCAGCCCGACAGATCGTAGTCGGTGTCAACAGCGGTGAAGACGCCGTCTTCGTCGGTGACGGTGCCCCAGCCAGCGCCGGCGAACGCGCCGATGAACAGGCCGTCCCAGTTACCGGTGGTGGAGACGATGCCGACTGCCGGAGCGGGCTCGTCGATGATGAGGTCAGCAGCGAAAGCCGAGGACATTACGGAGACGCCAGCCACACCGGCCAGCAGAGCGATTGCAAAACGATTCATTTAGTCAACTCCAAGAGAGAGGGCTGTGGGTTAGCCCGTGTGAAACGCAAAAACGACCCCAATCGCGAAGAAAGTGTTTACGCGCGGCCGCTCCCGGAGAGACTCGTTACATTCGCGCCACACCTGGTTTCGAGGTGGCAATTTCAAGGCACAAATGAGAAATTTTCGCGGAAAAGAAGACCCCGCCGCGGCTCGCGCCGGGCGGGGTTCATGAAGCAGTCGGTCAGCAGCCGCCGAGCGCGATCAGAACTTGAAGTTCACGCCAGCCGAAATGGTGTGGGCGCTCAGGCTGAAGTCAGCGTCATTGCCAACAAGATCGTAGGTCTTGGTGCCGTAGTCGCTGTAACGGTACAGCAGGTCCACTGACACGTTGTCGGCGACTGCGAATTCGACACCGGCGCCGACCGTCCAGCCGATGTGGGTCTGGGTGTCTACGTCCACACCATCGTCGAGGTCGATAGTGTTGTTGGCGAACGCCAGACCGGCCGTGACGTACGGCAGGAATGCGCCGCCGTCGAAACCGAGACGGCCACGAACGCTACCCAGCCAGTTGATGTTGTACTCGAGCGGGGCGAAATCATCGTTCTCGCCGCCGATGTCGGCCCAGGCGATATCCGCAACGATACCGGCAACCAGCGCCTCGGAGACGGTGAAGTTTGCGCCCGCGGCGATACCTAGCTGCCAGCCAGCGATATCGTAATCGGTACCCGCGGGAGCAAAGATGCCCTCTTCTTCAGTCAGGGTGCCCCAGCCGTAGCCAGCGAAGGCGCCGACATACACGCCGTCCCAGTTACCACTGACGTCAACGACGCCAGCTGCCGGCTCTTCAACGATAAGGTCCGCGGCGTAGGCCGAGGACATCAGACCAAAGCCGACAGCGGTAGCCAGCAGTGCAGTAGTCAAACGCTTCATATTTGCCTCCATAGCTTAGACGTAGTCTTACACGAAAGATGGCGAAAATCGAGCCGTCCGACGGCACCAGTTGCCACTATTGTCGCTAACTGTTGCGGGACCGCACCATCTTGGGGTGGCCGGCATACGAGTCTTCGTAATCCGAATAAGCGCCCCGCCGCTGCAGAAGAGGAGACCCCGCCACAGCTCGCGCTGGACGGGGTCAACAGTTTTTGGCGCTGAAGCTGGCTTAGAAGTGCCAGTTCAGACCGGCGCGAATCTGGTGGAACTGCAGATCGATCGTCGGAGGAATGCCGCCGGTGTCGTACTCGGCCTCGCCCAGATCGGTGTAGCGCCACTCAAGATTGAGCGACACGTTCTCTGCTGCCATGAACTCAACACCGGCGCCGGCGGTCCAACCCACATGCGTCTGCGTATCGGCCGGTGCCAGATTGGGCGCATCGCGCGTCGCGCTTGCGAAAGCCACACCAGCAGTCACGTAGGGCATGAACGCACCGCCGTCGAAGCCCAGTCGCCCACGGAGCGAGCCAACCCAGTCAATGTCATGTGTGATGCCGACGGTATTACAGGTGATGTCGCAAACGCCGCCGATACCCGACCAGGAAATGTCTCCTTCGATGCCGGCTACGATTCCATCGGTCACCGTGAAGTTGGCACCGAGCTGCACGCCGGCAAGCCACCCGCTCAGATCCATGTCATTGAAGCCTGGACCGGACGTGTGGTCCGCAGTCCCCCAGCCGTAACCGACGTGAGCGCCGATATACAGGCCGTCCCAGTCTCCGCCGACGTCAACGACGCCGACTTCAGCAGGCTCCTCAATGATGAGATCGGCGGCGTAGGCCGAGGACATCAGACCAGCGCCGACCACGGCGGCCAGCAGTGCAATGGTGATGCGTTTCATGGTTGCCCTCCATAGGTTGATCGTACCCTCACACGGAATACGGCAGGAATCGAGCCTTCCCGGGGCAACAATTGTCACTATCCGGGCAAGTGTTGCAGCCCTGCATCGACTCCAACCTTTGGCATAGCAAGAGTCTTCGCCTTATGTTGCAACCAGTTAGCCGGCTCATCTACTTGGAATCGTGTATCCGTTCACGCGTCCGTGACTGGGGTGACGACTTTGTGGCGAAGCCGTGACAACTGCATTCGGCGCGGCGATGACTCGAGATTGGGGGACGATTCCTGTTGTGCCCGGCATCATCAACTGTTCATCCCGGCCGCATGGCGCTCGAATTTGCCAGCCACACGCCGTCGCCGAAAACAAAAGCCCCCGGCAGCCGATCGGCGCCAGGGGCTTTTGGTTTGGATGGTGGGTGTGACAGGGATTGAACCTGTGACCCCCGCCGTGTGAAGGCGATGCTCTCCCGCTGAGCTACACACCCATCCGTGCGGGTTGCGACCACGTCCGTCGCGACCAAACTGCGGCGCCGATTTGTTCGGCGTATTCAAGGACTTCGGGAGTCCCCGGGCGGAGGATGGTGGGTGTAACAGGGATTGAACCTGTGACCCCTACCATGTCAAGGTAGTGCTCTCCCGCTGAGCTATACACCCATCACTTCGCCATCAACTTCGGGCGGCGCCCGTCGTTGGGAGCGCGGTAGACCATAAAACCGGTTTGCCGGTCAAGGGTCAATTGCGGGGCGGGAAAACGGGGGCAGAATCCGGCGGTGTGTCGCCTTCTCCCCTTGTGGGAGAAGGTGCCCGAAGGGCGGATGACGGGTCTGTCTCCGCACACCTAGTCGCCCGTCGCTTCGCTCCAATCGCGCATCGCAAGCGATGCGGGACCCCTCACCCGGCGCTGCGCGCCACCTACTCCCACAAGGGGAGAAGGCATCCCGACTGCAAACTCAGTGGTTCAGGCGGCCAGCAGCCGCTCGACCTCGTGCACGAGATCCTTGAGATGGAAGGGCTTCGACAGCACCGACGCGTCCTTGGGGGCCTCGGAATCGGGATTGAGCGCCACGGCGGCGAATCCGGTGATGAACATCACCTTGAGGTCCGGATCGAGCTCGGTGGCCCGGCGCGCCAGTTCGATGCCGTCCATCTCGGGCATCACGATATCGCTGAGCAGCAGCGAGAACGGTTCCTCGCGCAGCCGCTCGTAGGCCGACCGGCCATTGTCGAAGGACACCACCTCGTAGCCCGCGGTCTTCAGCGCGCGGGTGAGGAACTGGCGCATGTCGTTATCGTCTTCGGCGAGCAATATGCGCTTCATGATGTCCCCTTGAGCGTCCCTCTTTGACGGCGTTCTGCCGCGGGACTCTAGTGAGTGATGTTTAATGCAAGTTTTCTCTATCGAGAACCCATAGCCAAGAAGTGTGAACATGCCCCTTTCGGCCTTATGGACATTCGGCGACTTGCGCGGCAGATTGTCGTGGTGAGACAGCGCTTCGGCGCTGAAGGGAGCCCCGGTGCAGTCCGACTATTGGGACAGGCCAGCATTCGAAACCATCCGGCCCCGCCGGGTGATGGCGCCACTGGTGTTCAATTCCGCCCATTCCGGCCGCGACTACCCCGAACGCTTCCTCTCGATGACGCGGCTCGATCACCTGTCGATCCGCCAATCCGAGGATGCGTTCGTCGACGAGCTGTTCGCGCGCGCCCCGCATCTGGGCTCGCCGCTGATCCGGGCGCACTTTCCACGGGCCTATCTCGATGTGAACCGCGAGCCCTGGGAACTCGACCCGACGATGTTCGTCGAGCCGCTGTCCGAGCGCTTCAACACCACCAGCCCGCGCGTTGCTGCAGGGCTCGGCACGCTTGCCCGCGTCGTGGCCGAGAACAAGCCGATATATAGAGAGCGCCTGACGCTCGATGATGCGCGGATGCGCATCGAGGGCATCTACCAGCCCTACCACGCCACCATGCAGCGGTTGCTGACCGAGGCCTATAGCGCCTTCGGAGTGGCCGTACTGATCGATTGCCACTCGATGCCGCGGCTATCGCGTTCCGGCGACCGGCTCGGTCCCGACGTTGTGCTGGGTGATCGCTACGGCACCACCTGCGCCCCGATTCTCGCGGACCTGGCGGAAATGGTGTTCGCCGGCGCCGGACTGCGGGTGGCGCGCAACCGGCCCTATGCCGGCGGCTTCTGCACCCGTACCTATGGCCGCCCGCAGCACGGCGTGCACGCGCTGCAGATCGAGCTCAGCAGGCACCTCTACATGAACGAGGTGACGCTCGAGAAGAACGAGGGCTTCGCCGCGATGCGGCAGCTGGTGGATCGGCTGGTGTCGACGCTGATCGGGCTCGATTTTTCGGTGCTGTCGCCGCCGGCAACGGTGCCGGAGAAATACGCGGCGGAGTGAAGGCGCGCCGCACGGAGCGGGCGACTATCCACGGGGCATTTCAACACTGAGCGGAGTGGCAGGTCCCCACAAAAATGGGGCCGCCGGAGCGGCCCAGTCAAGGGAGGAAACGATGGCGGCCAGAGTGCGTTGCCTAAGTCGAGGCAAGAGGCGCCAGACCCGCCCATCCATCATGCAACTACCGGCGTGAACTGATTTGCCTCCCTTCACAAGGTGGCCAGAAGTCTTCAACAGATAAACTTCGGTTGTTGTTGCAAAAATGAATCATGACCGTCACCGGCTATTCGCGAAGATGTGCTGACAGCCGCCGCTAGATCACTGGAACATCTCACAAAATCGCGCCCGGAAGGCTGATATGAACGATACACCTCTTGCCGGCACCGATCTTGCCGGCCTCACCGCCGACCTCGTGCGCCGCACCCTGCTCGATGCCGCCGAGATCGCCGCCGCGGTGACGCTGCCGCGCTTCCGCTCGGCGCTGGCGGTCGACAACAAGGAGGCGCAGGGCTTCGATCCGGTGACCGAGGCCGACCGGCAGGCCGAGCTCGCCATCCGCGAGGTGATCGGCAACCGCTTTCCTGATCATGCCATCATCGGCGAGGAATGGGACGACAAGGCGGGCGCCGGACGCTTCGCCTGGATCATCGATCCGATCGACGGCACCCGCGCCTTCATCACCGGCGTGCCGGTGTGGGGAACGCTGGTCGGGCTGACCATCGATGGCAAGGCGGTGGCCGGGCTGATGGCGCAACCCTTCACCGGCGAAATCTTCATGAGCCTGCCCGGCGAGGCGTCCTATCACCGCGGTACGGATCGCGTGGAGATGCGCACCTCGAAGGTGACGGAACTGGCTCGGGCCAAGATGACCACGACCTCGCCCGACCTGTTCGAGCGGAAAGGCGTCGCCGAGCCGTGGAACCGGATCCGCCGCTCCGTGCTCACCACTCGCTATGGGCTCGATTGCTACGGCTACGCACTGATGGCGGCCGGACATATCGACCTGGTGGTCGAGGCGGCCCTGAAGGATGTGGACATCTGCCCGCTGATCCCGCTGATCGAGAACGCCGGCGGGGTCATCACCACCTGGGACGGCGGCCGCGCCGAACAGGGCGGCAACTGCGTAGCAGCGGCGACGCCGGAGCTACATGCGGCGGCGATGGCGGTGTTGCGGGGGTAGTACTCTGCTTTGTCGGCTGGTTGCCTTCTCCCACAAGGGGAGAAAGCACCGACTGGGAGGTTGGTCAGGCGCTCTGCTCGGTGATGAACGCGTCGAACGCCGCGAACACCTGGGCGCGGATCGAATCGTTTTCCATGAACAGCTCGTGCCTTGCCCCGGGGATGATCACGTGGCGGCCGGTTCGCATCCTGAGGCCCAGGGTCTCCGTGGCAGCGGTGGAAACGATCTCGTCGCGCGCTGCGGCCAGCATCAGCACGGGAATGCGCACAGCGCCGGGGAACTGATCCGTCACGGCGCCGGCCATTGCATCGAACGCCGAGGCGGCCCAGCGAATCGTCGGCGCCCCGATTTCGAGCTCAGGACGCGCCTTCAGCACATCGACCGAGCGGGTGAAGCGGCGCATGTCGGAGGTCAGCAGGTTGCCGGCGAAACTCAGCTGCGATTGCGGTTTGTCGCCCCGCCGCCCGATCGGCAGGCGACCGAGGCCGAGATTGGCCAGCGTGCCGGTCAACCGCGCCATGCCGGCCATGCCGAACGGCTGGCGATCGAGCCCGACCATCGGCGCCGAGACGAAGATGCGCTCGAACATCATGCGGTCGCGGATGCCGGCATAGAGCGAGGCGAGCCCGCCCATCGAATGGCCGACGAGATAATAAGGTGCAGGGCAATCGGGCAACAGGATCGAGCCGTGGAAGCTCTTGAGGTCGGTCCAGTAGTCATCGAAGCGGCGGACATAGCCGAGCTTCTTGTTGCCTATCAGCCGCTGGCTGCCGCCCTGCCCGCGCCAATCGAAGGTGGCGACGGCAAAGCCGCGCGACTGGAAATCGGCGATGGTCTCGAAATACTTCTCGATGAACTCGGTGCGTCCCTGCACGAGGCAGATAGTGCCCTTGGCCGCACCCTCGCCCTTGGGGAAGGTGGCGAAGCGCAGCTGCACCTTGTCGGCCGTGGTGAAATAGCCGACCCGCGCTCCCTCCGGCACCGGATTTGACGGCACAACCGCAAGCGTGGGGCCGTTGGGATCGACGATGGCGTTCATGCTGCCTGCTCCGAGTGACTGGCCCTCCCCCATCCACCATCGTCATTCCTGCGAAGGCGGGAACCTAAGTGGGATGTCGGAAACTGAACCGGCCGAGACGATAGTCCTGTGCATACTGGATTCCCGCCTTCGCGGGAATGACGACCGAGAGGTTTGAACCCACCGACCCCAGAAACAGAAAAGCCAGCGCCTCGGTTGAGACACTGGCTTTCCTGTGATGGCCGCCTTGCGGGGGGCGGGTGAAGGCGGCTCATTCGGTGTGCCCTGCAGCAGACAGTAAGCACAGTCCCGCTTATAGGAGCCGCCGTCTGAACCGGCTTTGATCACGACATTCATGTTCGGTTCATCGACCTGAACAGGGGTCTTGAACCGCCGCCAAGGCTTCCTAAATCAATGCTGTTCGCCGGGATTGCCCCGGGAACCGGGACACCCGGGAATGTGTGCTTGCCCAATCGGGGAGCGCGCATGGGACACCCGAAAAGCCACGTTGCTCAAAGGAGAATGTGAAATGGCTGCCTACGATTTTTCCCCCTTCTATCGTTCGACCGTCGGTTTCGACCGCGTCTTCAATCGTCTCGATGCCCTGGTGGGCCAGGAGGCGAAGTCCTACCCTCCCTATAATATCGAGAAGACGGGCGAGAACACCTACCGCATCTCGATCGCCGTCGCCGGCTTTGCCGATGGCGACATCGCCATCGAGAGCAAGGAGAACAACCTCGTCGTGAAGGGCGCCAAGCCCGCCGAGACCGAGGACAAGGCTCGTGAGTTCCTGCACCGCGGCATTGCCGAGCGTGCCTTCGAGCTGCGATTCCAGCTGGCCGACTATGTTGAAGTCGCCGGTGCCAACCTCGAGAACGGCCTGCTCCACATCGAGCTGAAGCGCGAGATTCCGGAGAGCAAGAAGGCCCGCCAGATCCCGATCAGCGCCTCGACCAAGACCATCGAGGACAAGACCGTCAACTAATCCGGTCACGAACGACCTGGCGACGAACCAGGCGGTCTGATCGCTAGGTGAACGGAAGTGAGGGGCGTGGTCCGCAAGGGCCGCGCCCTTTTCCGTAGGTGCACTGGGCGCGGCCCCCCTAAGGTTTGAACAAGGTACACTTTCGCACGATGGCGAAACCGGCTCACAGCCTGGAACCTCGGGCTCAGTCCGCCGTTCACAGGCGGTTCAACCCGTCTCCAGAGGCACCTGATGATCTCCCCCGAAATTGGGCTCAAGTCCAACACCAAGACCGAAATGATCAACCTGCTCAACGCCCGGCTGGCCGACGCCATCGACCTGGCGCTGGTCACCAAGCAGGCGCATTGGAACCTCAAGGGTCCGACCTTCATCGCCGTGCACGAACTGCTCGACACCCTCCGCGACGACGTCGATGAGCACGTCGACATCATCGCCGAACGCGTCGCCCAGCTCGACGGCATCGCCCTGGGCACGCTGCAGACCGTGAGCAAGGCCAGCAAGCTCGCCCCCTACCCCACCGACATCCGCAAGGTCGCCGACCACGTCGGTGCACTGGTCGAGCGCTACGCCGCGCTGAGCAAATCGACCCGCGAGGGGATCGATGCGGCGGACGAGGCGGGGGACGCCGACACGGCGGACATCTTCACGGCGTTCTCGCGGAGCTTGGACAAGAACCTGTGGTTCTTGAAGAGTCACCTGGAGTAGGCGGTAGCAGGAGCTGCCTGCTGGCTGACCCTGTTAGTGCGGCAGTGGCCGCCGCACCTCCCGCATGGCGTCTGCAATTTGCAGGATCGCCGTGTTCTCGGCCGGCGAGGGATTGCCGTCCGCATAAGTGACCTGACGTATCCATCCGGCAACCGAGTTACGCATATTGGCGTCCCGGCACGCTTCCCGTTGCCGCAACTCGATCACGGCTAACTCTTCCGCGTCCCGGCCCGCGCCATCCCGTCATGCGGCCCCAGTTCCCGCTTCGGCGCATCGAGCCACGCACGCCCCACTTTCGCGAACTCCTCCATGCGCTCCGGGTTGAGCGGGTAGTTCAGCTGATTCCCCTCGCGGGCGTGTTCGCCGATCACCAGCAGGTGGGCGTCCTCGCTGCTGTTGTTGAGGAACGAGTGGGCAATGCCGGTGCCAGCAGGAAAGACCACGGCATCGCCTTCGGTGAGCTCGTGGAGATATCCGTTGATCCAGACGTCCGGGCGGCCCTGCAGCACCAGCACGAACTCGTCCTCGTGGCTCTCGGCGTGTGGGCGGGAGGTGCGGTTGCCGGGGGCGACGATGTCGTAGTTGATGCCGAGGCGGGTGAGGCCCAGCGCGGCGCCCATGCGGCTGCTCTGGCCGCCGTGGTTGGTGTGCCTGGGATTGGGGAACGGCTTCAGCCCGTCGGAGTAGCGCGCGATGAACGGCGGACGGGTGGCGCTGCCCGCATCAGCCTCGCGGGTGCCGGCGCGGGCCCTGCCGTCATGCGGCCCGAGCGGACGTTTCGGAGCATCGAGCCAGGCGCTGTTCCACTTGGTGAATTCGGCCATCCGCTCGGGATTGAGCGGGTAATAGAGCTGGTTGCCCGGTAGTTCGTGCTCGCCGAGGATGATGAGGTGCATGTCCTCGTCGCTGTTGTTGAGGAACGAGTGCGCGATTCCTGTGCCGGCCGGGAAGGCCACCGCGTCGCCGGCCTCGAGTTGGTGCAACTCCCCATCGATCCACACATCGGGCCGGCCGCCGAGCACGAAAACGAACTCCTCCTCAAGCTTCTCCGCGTGCGGAAATGAAGTGCGAGAGCCCGGCGGGGTGACCTCGTAGTTGATACCGATATGGGTGAGGCCGTGCAGACCGCCGATCGGGTGGTCTAACCCGCCCATGTCGGCAAAGCCGCCATGATCCAATGGCCGCAGCCCGTCACGGATGTTGACGATGAACGACGGTCTGGTGGTCACGGCGTACCTCCGCGGATCGGCGCGAAACATGCCGAGCCCCGCGGCCAATGTCGATAGAAATGCAAGCCGTTGTTTCATCGGCAGAAACTGGCCGGCGCCTACTCTGCTGCCTTTGGCGAAGCGCGAAATCTCCTATAGCTGCCGGCCGGATTTGCGGGTCGGACCACGGCATACTCACAGGCTGCCGGGGCTTCAATTCCTACTGTTTTCCTATACCTCTGGGCGATCTCCTACGCCCGAGCTGTCACAAGACGGCAAAAAAGTGTTCCCGGGCGCTTGCTCGCAGTTTGGAATTATGCAAATGTAGCCTCGATAGGACAGTACGTCTGTCCAATTTCGTGAGCGGCCGGTCTCCCCGGATGCGTTTCACACGCCGATCCGGCTGGACCGCTTGTCGATAGCGGAAACGGAGGGGTGGGGCCTTATCGAGCCCGAATGAGCGGCCATTTGGATGCAGAGCCGCTCCCCACTAAAGGATTGCGCACTCGGATTCGAGCCGTACACTGAGGTACGACTGGGGGACGAAGGCGCGTCGAAAGGAACTTGAACACCGGGGCACTCGCCCTGGTCTCGAAGACGACTGCAAACAGAGGATTTTGCGAAATGGCTGATGCACGGAACGGAATGGTCTCACTTCCCGTCACGGATACCGCCAATCGCAAAAACGGCTACCGCACCGACCTGCCCACAGGCGTGATGCGGCCGCAGGCCGAGGGCCTCTATGACCCGACGCGCGAGATCGATGCTTGCGGCGTGGGCTTCATCGTCAACATGAAGAACCTGCCCAGCCAGAAGATCGTGCAGAACGGTCTGGCCATCCTCGAGAACCTCGAGCATCGCGGCGCCGTGGGCGCTGACCCACTCATGGGCGATGGCGCCGGTATCATGGTGCAGATCCCGCACAAGTTCTTCGTCAAGGAGAGCTCGCGGCTGGGTTTCCACCTGCCCGAGCAGGGCAAGTACGCCGTCGGCTTCATCTTCATGCCGCAGGACGCAGACCTGCGCGCCAAGATGGAGCGCGTCGTCAACAAGGTTATCGAGGACGAGGGCCAGACGGTCGTCGGCTGGCGCGATGTGCCGTCCGACAACGCCTCGCTGTCGAAGGACCCCGAGATCGTCGCCACCGAGCCCTGCCACCGGCAGGTGATCATCGGCCGCGGCGACGGCATCGCCGATGAGGAAGCGTTCGAGCGCAAGCTCTACATCATCCGCAAGGTGATGTCGGCCAAGATCTTCTCGGCCTTCGAGGGCAAGCCGAACGACTTCTATATCGTGTCGATGAGCTGCCGGACGCTGGTCTACAAGGGCATGTTCCTCGCGGCCCAGCTTGGCGCCTACTACCAGGACCTGCACGACCCCGACTTCGAGTCGGCGCTCGCGCTCGTCCACCAGCGCTTCTCGACCAACACCTTCCCCAGCTGGCGGCTGGCGCACCCCTACCGGTTCGTCTGCCACAACGGCGAAATCAACACCGTGCGCGGCAACGTCAACTGGATGGCGGCGCGCCAGGCTTCGGTCGAGTCCCCGCTGTTCGGCGGCGACATCAACAAGCTGTGGCCGATCTCCTATCCGGGTCAGTCGGATACCGCCTGCTTCGACAACGCGCTCGAGTTCCTGATCCGCGGCGGCTATTCGCTGCCGCATGCGGCCATGATGCTGATCCCCGAAGCCTGGGCCGGCAACCCGCTGATGGATGAGGATCGCCGCGCGTTCTACGAGTATCACGCTGCGCTGATGGAGCCGTGGGACGGCCCCGCCGCCATGTGCTTCTCGGACGGCGTCCATATCGGCGCGACACTCGACCGCAACGGGCTGCGCCCGGCCCGCTATCTCGTCACCGAAGACGACGAAGTGGTGATGAGCTCGGAAGCCGGCGTGCTGCCGATCCCGGCCGAAAAGATCAAGAAGAAGTGGCGCCTGCAGCCGGGCAAGATGCTGCTGATCGACCTGAAGCAGGGCCGTATCGTCTCCGACGAGGAGATCAAGGCGGACCTCGCGCAGGCACATCCGTACAAGACCTGGCTCGGGCGCACCCAGATCGTGCTCGAGGACCTTCCGGCCGTGCACTTCGAGCCCAAGACCTCGGATATCCCGCTGCTCGATCGGCAGCAGGCGTTCGGCTACACCCAGGAAGACCTGAAGCTCCTCCTCACCCCGATGGCGACCACCGGGCAGGAAGCAGTGGGCTCGATGGGCACTGACACGCCGATCTCGGCGCTCTCGAACAAGTCCAAGCTCCTCTACACCTACTTCAAGCAGAACTTCGCGCAGGTCACCAACCCGCCGATCGACTCGATCCG
Source organism: Devosia sp. P3_B2 (assembly GCF_056402875.1). Taxonomy (NCBI): domain Bacteria; kingdom Pseudomonadati; phylum Pseudomonadota; class Alphaproteobacteria; order Hyphomicrobiales; family Devosiaceae; genus Devosia; species Devosia sp. P3_B2. The sequence continues at coordinate 254,726 of NZ_JBFUGO010000004.1, forward strand.
CGAAGAGCTGGTGATGAGCCTCGTCTCGTTCATCGGCCCGCGCCCGAACGTTCTGGACTTGAAGGGCGGTGGCAAGCGCCAGCGGCTGGAAGTGCGCCAGCCGATCCTCACCAACGAAGACCTGGAGAAGATCCGGGCCATCGGCGGCATGGAGGACAACCCGTTCCGTTCGAAGACGCTGGACATCACCTATCCGGTGTCGGAAGGCGCCGAGGGCATGAAGCGGGCGCTGGACCAGGTGTTCTCGGATGCCGAGATGGCCGTCCACTCTGGCGACAACATCATCATCCTCTCCGACCGCGCCATGAGTCGCGACCGGGTGGCGATCCCGGCGCTGCTGGCGACCGCGGGCGTGCACCATCACCTGATCAACAAGGGCCTCCGTACCTCGGTGGGCCTCGTGGTCGAGACCGGCGAAGCGCGTGAAATCCACCACTTCTGCGCTCTCGCGGGCTATGGCGCCGAGGCGATCAACCCCTATCTGGCGTTCGAGACGCTGATCGCCATGAAGCCCGACCTGCCGGGCGAGGTCGACGAAGACGAAATCATCTACCGCTACATCAAGGCGATCGGTAAGGGCATCCTCAAGGTCACGGCCAAGATGGGCATCTCGACCTATCAGTCCTATTGCGGCGCGCAGATCTTCGACGCCGTCGGCCTGACCTCGGAGTTCGTGAACACCTACTTCACCGGCACCGCCACCACCATCGAAGGCGCCGGCCTCGCGGAGGTCGCCGAAGAGACGGTGAAGCGCCACATCGATGCGTTCGGCAACTCGCCGGTGCTCGAGGACGTGCTGGACATCGGCGGCGACTACGCCTTCCGCCAGCGCGGCGAGGCGCATGTCTGGCGCTCCGAAACGGTTGCGAACCTCCAGCATGCCGCCCGCGGCAACGCCCAGGACAAGTACCGCGAATTCTCGAAGCTCGTGAACGAGGTCGAGGACAAGTACGTCACCATCCGCTCGCTGTTCCGCATCAAGGGCGCCGGCGAGGATGGCCGTGCACCCGTGGCGCTCGACCAGGTCGAGCCGGCGGTCGAGATCGTCAAGCGCTTCTCGACCGGTGCGATGAGCTATGGCTCGATTTCGCTCGAGGCGCACACCACGCTTGCCATCGCCATGAACCGGATCGGCGGCAAGTCGAACACCGGCGAGGGCGGCGAGGAAGTCGATCGCTTCAAGCCGATGCCGAACGGCGATTCCAAGCGCTCGGCCATCAAGCAGGTGGCTTCGGGCCGGTTCGGCGTGACGACGGAGTATCTCGTCAACTCCGACATGATGCAGATCAAGATGGCGCAGGGTGCCAAGCCCGGCGAAGGCGGCCAGTTGCCCGGCGACAAGGTCAACGAGACCATCGCCAAGGTGCGTCACTCGACCCCGGGCGTCGGCCTGATCTCGCCGCCGCCGCACCATGACATCTACTCGATCGAAGACCTGGCGCAGCTGATCTTCGACCTGAAGAACGTCAACCCCGACGGCCAGGTCTCGGTGAAGCTCGTCTCCGAGGTCGGTGTCGGCACGGTTGCCGCCGGCGTCGCCAAGGCGCGCGCCGACCACGTGACCATCTCCGGCTATGAAGGCGGCACCGGCGCTTCGCCGCTGACCTCGCTGAAGCATGCCGGCAGCCCGTGGGAAATCGGCCTTGCCGAAACCCACCAGACGCTGGTGCGCAACAAGCTGCGCGGCCGTATTGCCGTGCAGGTCGACGGCGGTATCCGTACCGGCCGTGACGTGGTGATCGGTGCCCTCTTGGGTGCCGACGAGTTCGGCATGGCGACGGCTCCGCTGATCGCCGCCGGCTGCATCATGATGCGCAAGTGCCACCTCAACACCTGCCCGGTCGGCGTCGCCACCCAGGACCCGGTGCTGCGCGCGCGCTTCACCGGCAAGCCCGAGCACGTCATCAACTACCTCTTCTTCGTCGCCGAGGAAGTCCGCGAACTGATGGCCGAACTCGGCTACACCAAGTTCGAGGAAATGGTCGGCCAGATGCAGATGCTCGACCGCACCGAGGCGGTCGAACACTGGAAGGCCAAGGGGCTCGATTTCTCGAAGCTCTTCCACAAGCCGTTCGCGGCCGAAGGCGTGTCGATCACCCACACCGAAGTGCAGAACCACCCGATCCACAACGTGCTGGATCGGCGGTTGATCGAGCAGGCACGGCCTGCCCTCGACCACGGCACTCCGGTGAAGATCGTCGAAAAGATCGCCAGCGTCGACCGCTCGGCGGGCGCCATGCTTGGCGGTGCGGTGGCCAAGCGCTACGGCCATGCCGGCCTCGCGGAAGACACCATCGCCATCTCCTTGACCGGCACCGCTGGCCAGGCGTTCGGCGCATGGGCGACACGGGGTATCTCGATCGATCTCGTCGGCGAAGCCAACGACTATGTCGGCAAGGGCCTGTCGGGCGCTCGCCTCGTGGTCCGGCCGCCGGAACAGCGCGGCTTCGTGCCGGAAGAGTCGATCATCATCGGCAACACCGCGCTCTACGGCGCCATTACCGGGGAGTGCTACTTCCGCGGTGTGGCCGGCGAACGCTTCGCGGTCCGCAACTCCGGCGCCATCGCCGTGGTCGAGGGCACCGGTGACCATGGCTGCGAGTACATGACCGGCGGCGTTGTGGTGGTGCTCGGCAAGACCGGCCGCAACTTCGCGGCAGGCATGTCGGGTGGCGTCGCCTACGTCCTCGACGAGGACGAGACGTTCGAAAGCCGCTGCAACATGGCGATGGTCGAGCTCGAGCCGGTGGTCGAGGAGGAGAACATCTCCGGCCGCGAATACGGCCACCATGGCGACCTCGAGACCATGGGCGTCGTCGAGATCCTCCACGATCTCGGCCGGCGTGACGCCGAGCGGCTCTACCAGCTGATCGCCCGGCACAAGAGCTTCACCGGCTCGTCGCGGGCCAACCACATCCTGAGCAACTGGGACGAATTCCTGCCCAAATTCAGGAAGGTGATGCCGGTCGAGTATCGCAAGGCCCTGGCCAAGATGGAACAGCAACGCGCTGCGGCGCAGCAGATCGCCGCGGAGTAAGAATAATGGGCAAGATCACTGGCTTCCTCGAGATCGATCGCGTCGACCGCGATTACCTTCCCGTCGAGCAGCGGCTGAAGAACTACAACGAGTTCGTCATCCCGCTGGGCGACAAGGGCACCCGCGACCAGGCGGCGCGCTGCATGGATTGCGGCATTCCCTACTGTCACAACGGCTGCCCGGTGAACAACCAGATCCCGGACTGGAACGACCTCGTCTACAAGGGCGAGTGGCTGAAGGCGCTGAAGAACCTTCATTCCACCAACAATTTCCCGGAATTCACCGGCCGCATCTGCCCCGCCCCGTGCGAGGCCAGCTGCACGCTGAACATCCCGGACACCCCGGTCAACATCAAGTCGATCGAGTGCGCCATTGTCGACAAGGGCTGGGAAGAGGGCTGGATCAAGCCGCAGATCAACCCCAACAAGACCGGCAAGAAGGTCGCGGTGATCGGCTCCGGCCCCGCCGGCATGGCTTGCGCCCAGCAGCTGGCCCGCGCCGGCCACGACGTGCACCTCTATGAGAAGAACCTCAAAATCGGCGGGCTGATGCGCTACGGCATCCCCGACTTCAAGATGGAGAAGCGCCACATCGACCGGCGCGCCGAGCAGATGCAAGCCGAAGGCGTGACGCTGCATACCGGCGTGCATGTCGGCTACGACGTGACCATCGAGCAGCTGCAGGCCGAGTATGACGCCGTGGCTTTGGCCGGCGGCGCCGAGAAGCCGCGCGACCTGCCGATCCCGGGCCGCGAGCTCGACGGCATCCATTTCGCGATGCAGTTCCTGCCGCAGCAGAACCGCCGCAATGGCGACGAGCCGCTGAACAACGTTGCCCCGATCCTCGCCACCGGCAAGCATGTCGTGGTGATCGGCGGCGGCGACACGGGTTCGGACTGCATCGGCACCTCGAACCGCCAGGGCGCCCTGTCGGTGACCCAGATCGAGATCATGCCCGCCCCTCCCGAAAAGGAGAACAAGGCGCTGGTCTGGCCGAACTACCCGATGAAGATGCGCACCTCCTCTTCGCAGGAAGAGGGTGTGGTCCGCGACTTCGCCGTTGCCACCGTGAAGTTCGACGGTGAGAACGGCAAGGTCACGGCGCTGCACTGCGCCCGCGCCGACAGCAAGTTCCAGCCGATCCCGGGCACCGAGTTCGTGCTCAAGGCCGACCTGGTGCTGCTCGCCATGGGCTTCCTCGGCCCGGTGCAGGACGGCATGCTGAACGCCTCGGGCGTTGAATACGACAAGCGCGGCAACGTGCTGGCCGACGTGATGCAGTACAAGACCACCAAGGAGAAGCTGTTCTCCTGCGGCGACATGCGCCGCGGCCAGTCGCTGGTGGTATGGGCGATCCGCGAAGGCCGCCAGTGCGCCCGCTCGATCGACCAGTGGCTGATGGGGACCACTGAGCTGCCGCGCTAAACGCGGGAGTACTGAGAGTTCAAGGGGCGCTTCGGCGCCCCTTCTTCATTTCGGGTTGGGGTTCTCGACCCTGCCAACACCGAATGCATCAGCACGGCCGACTGGCGCATCGATCATCTGCGTGAGGTCGAAGCCGACCGATGTGGCGTCGGCCATGTCGGCTGTGACGAGATCGGTAGCGCGTCGCGGCGTGTGAGTGAGCGAGATCACCGCGCCCGCGACTTCGAGCAGCTTCATCTGCCCCAGCCCCTGGTAGGGTGGACGCACCATCAGCTGCGCGTCGGTGCCGAGCAGCGGATCGGCCACCTCGATGCCGACCGTGCCGCCGCCGCGATAATAGTTCTTGAGGCTCTGGCTGAGGTAGAAGGCAAGCTTGTCTGCACCGGCGGCGGAGAAGTGGATGCCGTCATCCTTGCGCATGCGGACCTGGTTGCCGTTGAGGTCCGGGCCGCGCGACGTGTAGCCGCCATCTTCGGTGGCGAAGCGCTCGTAGATATCGAGGAACTCGGCGCCGCCGCTGAAGGCCGCGAGCCGCTGGATTTCGTTGACCTGGATCATCGCCTTGCCGAACTTTGGCGCCTCCATTGGCGGCAGCCCGATCCAGATCGTCGGTTTGCCAGCAGCACGCAGCGCCTTCACCACATTGGTGACGCGAGCCGAGTATTCGGTGGTCCATTCAGGGGTCAGCGAGCCGTAGCTTTCGCCGTTGAGCCGCATCTTCTGGCGATCGTTGATACCGATCAGGATCACCGCGATGTCGAAGCTGTTGGCCGCGATCTGCTCGTTGATGGTCTTGGGCCAATCGAAGAAATCCGGCCGCACGAAGCTCGAGTCCGCGACGCCCTGCGTCAGGATGGCGATGTTCGGATCCTCGGCATAGAAGCGCTCCAGCGCCTTGCCGACATCGTTCGCCATCGAGTCACCGAACACCGCGAGGCGGGTGGCGCCGGTCGCCTTCTCCACCGCCGGCTTGGCGGGCGGCAAGGCGGCCTTCTTCTGCTTCTTCACCACCGGCTTTTCGACCAGCGGAGCTTCTTCCTGTTGCTGCTGATCGTCGTTGCCGAACAGCAGGTCCATCAGCGTGCGGCGCTTCTTGCGCGGCTGCTCCTGCTGGGCAACCAGCATGCTCCCGTCATCGGCCTGCTGGGTGATCGCCGGCGCGGCTTGCTCAGCCTCGCGCGCCTGCACGAACATCGGCAGCATGTCGGTGAGCACCAGCGCCGCCACAACGGCGCCGATGATCCAGAGGACGAAACGGTTGGGTTTCTTCTGCATGGCAGGTATTTAGCGGAGGTGACGCGGTGAAGTTAAGGCCGCTCGCGCAGAATCTACTGCGAAGCGGCAGTAGTCAGTTCCTCATAGCTGTGCAGCGTGATGAACCCGTCGGCCACCTCACCCTTTGACGCCTGGAACTTGGCGTATGCAGCCTGGCTGACCGGCCCAATTCGGCCGTCGACCAGCCCCTCGTAGAGCCCGAGCTTGATCAGGGCCTCCTGGATCGCCTTGCGCTGCTCGAGATTGGGGAATTCGGTGTCCCGCGGCCAGGCCGTAATGTACTCGCCGCGCCCCTTCAGTCGGTCTTCGAGGTGAGAGATGGCCATCGCGTAGCTGTCGGAGAAATTGTAGCTCTTGAGGACGAGGTAGTTGTTCGTCATCAGGAACTTGGGTCCCTTGGCTCCCGTTGGCGCATAGAGAAACACCGGAATCGACGGGTCGCTGAAGGCAGCGCCGCCGAGCCGGCTCACGCCGAGATCGGTGAAGAACGAGATGGCGCGCAGCTGGTCGCGTGTTGCCAGCAGGTAATCGAACCCATCCGGCACACTCACTTCATAGCCCCAGTCGAGGCCGGGCTTGTAGCCGAACCCGAGCAGGTACTCGGCAGTGGTCGCAAGAGCGTCGGCGAGAGAGTTCTGCAGGTCGATGGCACCGTCGCCATCGCCGTCCCTGCCGTATTTGATGACATTGGAGGGGTTAACCTGGAGATGCCCTATCGCGCCGGCCCAGCTGCCGACCAGTTGGGTGGCGTCGAGCGGCCCGCGTTGGACCAGAAGCAGCGCCGCGATCAGGTCCGCCGTGTCGCCTTCGAGCCGAACGCGCCGCTGATGCACCAGAGTGGCCAGGGATGGGATGATCGGACGGATAAACTTGGGATCGGCGAGCACTCGACCGTAGTTGGTCTCGATGCCCCAGATCGAGGCCAGGAGATAAGGATCAACGCCATACTTCTCGCCGGTCGCTGTCAGCAGGGCCTGGTTTTGCTCGATCGCTTCCTTGCCCTTGCCCATGCGCCACTCGGTGACGCGCTTGTCGATGTAGTCCCACAGCGGTGTCGTGAACTCGGGCTGCGCGGTCACCAGTTCCGGCACATTCGGATCGGGCTTCAGGCCGTACATCGCCTTGGCGTAGGTTTCATGGGTCACACCAGCGGCCACCGCTGTCGCTTCGAAGTTCTTGATGAAAGACTCGAAGCTCTCAACCGGCTGAGCCAACGCCGGCGAGCTGAGACCGAGGAGCGCGACGAAAAGAGCGAGCTTACGTTGCATAACGAATCGCTACCTGTTCCGTGTGGCTAAATAGCGCTCCCAGTTCATCGCCGCGTCAACGATCTCGTTCAGGTCATCATGCGCCGGCTTCCATCCCAGCACTTGCCGCACCTTGTCGGCCTTGGCGACGATCGAAGCCGGATCGCCGGCCCGGCGCGGCTCCTCGATCACCTTGAATTCGACGCCCGACACTTCCTTCACCGTGCGCACCACGTCGCGCACTGAGAAGCCGCGGCCGTAGCCGCAGTTCATGGTGACCGACGCGCCGCCCTTTCGCAGGTAGTCGAGAAGCAGCGCATGCGCCTCGACCAGGTCGCTAACATGGATGTAGTCGCGCACCCCGGTGCCGTCGGGGGTCGGGAAATCGGTGCCGAAAATCCCCATGCTCGGCCGCTGTCCAAGGGCGGCCTGCGCGGCGACCTTGATCAGGTGCGTCGCGGTCGGCGAGGACTGGCCGCTGCGCTTCTTGGGATCAGCGCCGGCGACATTGAAGTAGCGCAGCACGCCATAGGTCAGCGGGTGCGCCGCAGCAACATCGGCGAGCATCAGCTCGGTCATCAGCTTGGAGCGGCCATAGGGCGACTCGGGCATTAGCTGGTTCGTCTCGGCCACCGGCTCGAGCCCGGCATTTCCGTAAACCGCGGCGGTCGACGAGAAGATGAAGTGCTTCACCCCGCCCTTCACCGCCGCCTCGATGAGGTTGCGCGAGGTCGCCGTGTTGTTGGCGTAGTACTTCAGCGGATCGCTGACCGATTCCGGCACCACGATCGAGCCGGCGAAGTGGACGATCTCGGTGATGCCGTGCTCGGCGATGAGCTTGCCCACCAGCTCCATGTCGCCGGCATTGCCCTGAACGAACGTCGCCCGGTGGTCGATGGCCCAGTCGAAGCCGGTGGTGAGGTTGTCGAGCACCACGACCCGCTGTCCGGCGTCGGCTAGCCGCAGCACCATGTGGCTGCCGATATAGCCGGCGCCGCCGGTGACCAGAACCGTCATGGTTCAACCCTCAAACCCGAAATTAACGGCATGGACGCTAATTCGCGAGATGCTAAGAAACGCCTTATAGCCTGCCTATAGCCCCCTCTCCCGCCTTTTCAGGAGTTCCTCCTTGCCCAATCGCGTGCGCACCGCCGTTTTCCCGGTTGCGGGTCTCGGCACCCGCTTCCTGCCTGCCACCAAGGCGATGCCCAAGGAAATGCTGACCGTGGTCGATCGGCCGCTGATCCAGTACGCCGTGGACGAGGCGCGCGAGGCGGGCATCGAGCATTTCGTCTTCGTCACCGGGCGCAACAAGGGCGTCATCGAGGACCATTTCGATCGCCAGTACGAGCTCGAGCATACGCTCGAAACCCGCGGCAAGACCGATGCCCTGTCGGAGCTGCAGAAGGACCTGCCCTCGGCCGGCCAGACCAGTTTCACCCGCCAGCAGGAGCCGCTCGGGCTTGGCCACGCGGTGTGGTGCGCCCGCGAACTGGTCGGCAACCAGCCCTTCGCACTGCTGTTGCCCGACATGGTGTTCAAGGCCAAGCCCGGCGTGATGAAGCAGATGATGCAAGCCTATGAGGAAACCGGCGGGAACATCATCGGCGTCGAAGAAGTCGACCCGGCAGAGGTGTCGAGCTACGGCATCGTGGCGCGCGGCAAGGGCCCCGATTCGGGTTTCAAGATCACCGGCATGGTGGAAAAGCCCAAGCCGGCCGACGCGCCGTCCAACCTCTTCATCTCCGGCCGTTACATCCTGCAGCCCGAAATCTTCACGCTGCTCAGCGAGCAGACCAAGGGCGCCGGCGGCGAAATCCAGCTGACCGATGCCATGCAGATCCTGATCCGCACGCAGAGCTTCACGGGCGTGAAATACGACGGCAAGGTCTTCGATTGCGGTTCGAAGCTCGGCTTCCTCACCGCCAATGTGGTGTTCGCCCTCGACCGGCCGGATCTCGCCGAGGCCTTCCGCAAGGAAATCCGACACCTGATCTGACGCTTGGCGCGATTACTTGTGGAAGGTGACCCCCAGGGTCACCTGGTGCTCATCGGTGGCCGGGGCCGGCGTCTTTTCGGTGCGGAGGAAGCTGTAATCGGCCGTGAGGTCGGTGTGCTCGTTGAGCAGGTAATCCGCTCCCGCACCAAAACCCCATTTGTATTCGTCGTTGTCGATGCCCTGGTAGTGCGCCTCGCTCCACTGCGCGTCGGCGCGCAGCCGCAGCCACGGGTTCACCTGGTAGCTGATGTCGCCCACCGCTGCGTAGGTGAGTTTCGAAGTCGCGTCCGAAGTGGTGCCAGGCGACGAGATGGTGGTCGAGAACGTGCCGGAAAGCGTCAGCGTTTCGTCAGGGCGGAAGGTCGCCTTGGCGTCGTAGAGCACGGCGGAAAAATCCAAGAGCGAACTGTCGGCGAAATCGCTGTAGCCAAGCCCGAGCGAGCCTTCCAGTTCGAGCGTTTCGTTGAACTTGGCACTGAGCCCGGCGCGACCCGCATAGGTGACGTTGTCGAGCTTGACCAGGAGGCTCGGTGACGGTTGGTCGTAGGTCAGGTAGTCGGCCTCGGCATCGACGAAGGCGACGAGGCCCGGCGTCAGCTCATAACCGAGGCGGGCGCCCGCACCGTAGCCGGTGGTGTTCTGGAAGCTGTTGTCGCTGGTCGAATTGTCGACGTAGACGGTCTCGCCATTGACCACCCGGCTTGCGCGGCCGCGCACTGCCACATTGAACGCGCCGAGGTCGCGCGATGCGCTGACTTCGCCATCGCCCGAGATCACCACCGGCTCGGATGCAACGTTGGGCGCGTCCGGATCGTCCTGCGACACGATGAGGTTGCCCCGGCCGGCCAGCGTGGTCAGCGCATCGAGCTCGTACTCGCCGCCCGCCGTGCCGGTGATCGAGTCGATGCGCGCGGTGCCATCGAGGTCGTAGGTGAGCTCGCCCTTCAGTCCGACATCATAGCCGCCGCGGATGGTTTCGTGCCGCAGTGTGAAGCTCGGCAGTGCGATCAGTTGGTAGGTCTGCTCGCTGCCATCATCCGTGATGCCACCACGCAGGCCGAGGCTCCAGTCGAGATCGAACGGCGCGTCGCCCCATTCATAGGGCGGCGTGGCGCGGCAATTGTCGCAGTCGGCGGTGGCGTCGCGGGTCAGGTCGGCATTGTTGGTGCCCGATCCATCGCCCAGCGGGTTGAACTCGCCCGCCATGGTGGGGACGACGAGCAGCGCCAGCGCCGTGGCGCTTGCGGCAATGCCGGCTCTCCTCGTTCCCATCAGCTGCAGCGTCCCGCCGGATAATCCTCAACGAACCCTTGCAGCTTATGGTTAAGGAAGCCTTGCCCCAGCCCGGCCGCCAATCACAAACCACCCGTTAACCCTTGCTCTTAAATGGGAATTATTCGGTGGGGGTCAGGATAGGCCTCGGCTTTTAGCCTATATTTGCAGCGTCGGGGCTCACGACTATGGATATCGCAACCCTCATCGGGATCGTTGGCGGCTTCGCCATGCTGTTCGGCGCGATCCTGCTCGAAGGCTCAAGCCCCATGAGCTTCATCAACCTGCTGGCGACGGTCGTCGTGGTGGGCGGTGGCATCATGGCGGTGATGGCGCGCTACACGATGGCCGGCTTTGCCAATGGCACGGTCAATGGCTTCAAGTCGGTGCTGTTCTACAAGCACGTCTCGACCAACCACCTCATCGACCAGATCGCGGAGATCGCCGAGACGATGCGGCGGCAGGGCCCGATCGCGCTCGAGAACGTGCAGGTCGAGGATCCGTTCTTCAAGCGCGGCGTCCGCATGATCGCCGACGGCTTCTCGGCCGAGGCCATCCGCGCTTCGCTGGAGCGCGAGCGCGATCTCGATTACGAGCGCATCGAGGAAAGCCACAAGATATTCAAGGCATTCGGCGAAGCCGCGCCCGGCATGGGCATGGTCGGCACGCTGATCGGCCTCGTCTCGATGTTCGGCCACATGGACGATCCCAAGAAGATCGGCCCCGGCATGGCCATCGCCCTGCTGACCACGCTCTATGGCGCGGTGCTCGCCAACGTCTTCGCGCTCCCTATCGCCGACAAGCTGGCCAACCGCGCCACCGAGGAGGGCACCAACCGCAGCCTCATCATCGAGGCGCTGGTTATGATCCGCGAGGGCCGCAGCCCCAATACCATCCGCGACGAGCTGGCGAGCTTCCTGCCGCTGCACACCCGCGAAAAACTGCTGGAAGCCGCGTGATGGCCATCCACCGCAAGAAGGCCATCGGCAGCGGCGGCCATGGCGGCGCCTGGGTCATCTCGTTCGCCGACCTGATGAGCCTGCTGATGGCGTTCTTCGTCATGCTGCTGAGCTTTTCGGTGCAAGACCAGGAAAAGCTGAACATGGCGGCCGGCTCCGTGCAGGACGCCTTCGGCATCCAGCCGTTCTCGCAGATGACCGGCATGATCGAGCGGCAGGGCAATCCCGAGCGCGACTATCTCAAGAGCGTCGCAACCACCCAGACCAAGGCCGATACCGAGTTCGCGACCGAAGACCAGCAGGAAAATCAGAGCCAGGGGCAGGAAGCCAACACTTTCGCCGACGAGCGCACCTCCCTTGAGCGTGCGGCCCAGTATGCGCTGGCCGCGGCCAGCCTGAAGCAGGCCTGGCAGGACCAGCCCGACATCACCGCGCTGGCGGACAACCTGATCGTCGAGAACACCGAGGACGGGCTGAACATCGTCATCGCCGACCAGCAGGGCCGCGCCATGTTCCCCGAGGGCTCGAAATATCCCTACGAGATCACCCGCAAGGCCATCGCCGCGCTGGCGCCGCTGATCAACAAGCTGCCAAACCAGATCGAGATCACCGGGCACACCTCGGCCGGCGGCACCTACGACAACCCGCGCTATGGCGAATGGGAGCTGAGCTTTGACCGCGCCAACGTGGTGCGGCAGATCCTCGAGGAATTCGGCCTGTCACCGGACCGGCTGCGATCGGTCACCGGTCGCGGCGCCACCGATCCGTTCTTTCCGAACGACCCCTATCTCAGCGCCAACCAACGCGTCTCGATCCTGCTGAAATTCGAGAAGCCGCCGGTGCCGGTGGACCTTAGGCCCTAGGCGGCTTCGACCTTCAACAGCGCCCCGTGCGCCTCGACGATCCGCACGCGCGAACCGGCGGCGAGATCGGGGCCCTGCACGCGCCACACCGTGTCATCGAGCGACAACCGACCAAAGCCATCGCGGATTGGTTCGTCGAGCACAGCCTCGTGGCCAATGAAGCGGTTGGCGCGCTGGTTGAGGAACGGCCGGTCGGACACCACGCCCGGGCCGCGGAACCTGAGCCACAGCCAGATGCTGACCAGCGCCAGGACGCCGAAGATCACGAACTGCAGCGGCCAGAAGATGTCGATGAACAGCGCGCCGAGCCCGGTGATCAGCGCCGCGGCGCCGAGCCACACCAGCACACCGCCGGGCACCACCAGCTCGAGCGCCAGGAGAACCAATCCCGCCACTATCCATGACCACGCGCCGTGGGTGGCGATGAAGTCGAGGACCTGCATGTCTGCCTCCTGGGTTCGCGTGGGTTACGTGGTGGACGGCGGGCGGCCGCTGGACGGCCGCGTCGCCGGCTTTTCGGCGCCGAAGGTTTCGCGGGCAATCTCGGCGATGCCACCAATGGCGCCGATGACGCTGGCCGCTTCGACCGGCAGCATCAGCACCTTCTGGTTCGGCGACTTGGCAAGCGCTTCGAGCGCCTTGATGTAGTTATTGGCAACGAAGTAGTTGATCGCCTGCACGTTGCCCGAGGCGATGGCGTCCGACACCACCTGCGTCGCCTTGGCTTCGGCTTCGGCCGAACGCTCGCGCGCCTCGGCATCGCGGAACGCCGCTTCGCGCCGGCCCTCGGCCTCGAGCACCTGGCTCTGCTTCTGGCCCTCGGCCTGGAGGATCGCGGCCTGCCGCTTGCCCTCGGCTTCGAGGATCAGCGCGCGCTTTTCGCGCTCCGCCTTCATCTGCCGGCCCATCGAGTCGATAAGGTCCTTGGGCGGATCGATGTCCTTGATTTCGATGCGGGTGATCTTGAGGCCCCAGGGCGACACCGCCGTGTCCACCACCTTGAGCAGGCGCTGGTTGATCTCGTCGCGGTTGCTCAGCAACTGGTCGAGGTCCATCGAGCCCATGACCGTACGGATGTTGGTCATGGTCAGGTTCTGCACCGCGAGGTCCAGCTGCGCCACTTCGTAGGCAGCGGCCGCGGCGTCGAGGATTTGGTAGAAATTGACGCCATTGACGGTGACCGTGGCGTTGTCGCGGGTGATGACTTCCTGGTGCGGGACATCGACCACCTGCTCCATCATGTTCATCTTGCGGCCAATGCCGTCGATGAACGGGATGATCAGGCTGAGACCCGGCTTCAGCGTGCGGATATACCGCCCGAACCGTTCCACCGTGTAGTTATAGCCCTGCGGAACCACCTTGGCGCCGGCGAACAGCACCAGCACGGCGAGCACGCCCAGCGTGATCAGCGTCAGGCTCAACCCATCGAGTTCCAGAAAGTCCATGCCTCGTCCCCTTCCACGTGCCCGGCCCGTTGCGAAATATGTATGTGCGGGGCGGAGTCGGCGCAATGTTGGTTGGTCTTTATCCATCGCTAGCCGGTGGGAACACTCGGGCGGCAAATGCCGTTGAATGATCGACCAATCGTTCGCGAGTTGAGACCATGCCCGCCACCCGTCCAATCTGGAAAGGCCAGTTACGCCTTTCTCTCGTTTCGATTCCCGTGGAAATGTTCACGGCCACGAAATCTGGCGCCAATCCGAGTTTCCGCCAGATCCACGAGCCGACCGGCAAGCCAATCCACTACGAGAAGGTGGTTGATGGCGTCGGCCCGGTGGAGAAAGACGAGATCCGCAAGGGGTTCGAGTACGAGAAGGGCGACTATGTCCTGCTCACCGATGACGAGATCGATGCGGTGAAGCTGGAGACGCGGAAGACCCTGGAGCTGGTGCAATTCGTCGATGAGGACGAGATCCCGCCGATGTACTTTGACACGCCCTACTTCCTGACCCCCGCTGACGAACTGGCCGAGGACGCGTTCCGTGTCGTGCGCGATGCGCTGCGCAAGGCAAAGAAGGTTGGGCTGGGCCAACTGGCGTTGCGCGGCAAGGAATACCTCGTTTCGATCAAGCCCTGCGGCAAGGGCATCCTGCTCGAAACGCTGCACTACGAGGATGAGCTGAAGAAGTCCGACAGCTTCTTCTCCGACATTCCAGCCAAATCCAGCGACGAGGACCTGCTCGATGTGGCGACAGCGCTGATCGAGAAGAAGACCGAGAAATTCGATCCCAAGGCGTTCAAGGATCACTACCAGGCGGCCTTGCGTGAACTCATTGGCCGGAAGCTGAAATCGAAGGGCCGCAAGATCACCACCGATGTCGAAGAGCCAAGCCGCTCGCCCCGCGGCGACAACGTCGTCGACCTGATGGCCGCGCTGAAAAAGAGCCTCGAAGGCGGCAGCGCCAGCAAGTCCAAGGCGCTGGCCAAGGCCACCCCACGCAAGAAGGCGAGCTGAGATGTCTGCCACCCCCAGCGAATTGCTTAGGGATTACCAGGCGAAGCGCGACTTCGCCAAAACCTCGGAACCCTCCGGCAAGAAGGCGAAGCGCGCCGCCAAGGGCAAGCCGCTGCGCTTCGTGGTGCAAAAGCACGATGCCACGAGGCTGCATTACGACTTCCGCCTCGAACTCGACGGCGTGCTCAAGAGCTGGGCCATCACCAAGGGACCATCCACCAACCCCGCCGACAAGCGGCTGGCCGTACGGGTCGAGGACCATCCGCTCGACTACGGCGACTTCGAGGGCACCATTCCCGAAGGCGAATATGGCGGCGGCACGGTGATGCTGTGGGACGAAGGCACCTGGGAGCCCGTCGGCGATCCGCACGAGGGCCTCGATGGGGGCGACCTGAAATTCCGACTCAACGGCAAGCGCATGAAGGGCGAATGGGTGCTCGTCCACATGAAGGGCCGCGACAACAAGACGAAGAACGGCACCCGCGAGAACTGGCTGCTGATCAAGCACCGCGACGACCACTCCACCGACACGGATGGCCTCACCGAGAAGTTCACCACCAGCGTCGAAACCGGCCGCGACCTCTCCGGCATCGCCAAGGGCAATAAGCCGCGCAAGAAGGCGGCGAAGGCAGAAGCCAAGGGGGATTCGAACGCCAAGGTGTGGACGGACGGCAAGGCTGTGGCACTGCCGGATTTCCGCGAGCCGCAATTGGCGACGCTGTTAGAGGAAATCCCCAGCGGTAACGACTGGCTGTTCGAGATGAAGTTCGACGGCTACCGCTGCATCGCCTCGGTCGCCGGGCCCGAAGTGCGGCTCTTCACCCGCAACGGCAACGACTGGACGACGCAGTTCGGCCGACTCGTCGAGCCGCTGTCCAAGCTCACCAAGGGCTCCGTACTGCTCGACGGCGAAGTCTGCTCGTTCAAGGACGGCCGCACCGACTTCTCGACGCTGAAGGACGCGCTGTCGAGCGGCGGACCGCTGGTCTACTTCGTCTTCGACATCCTCGAACAGGACGGCGAGAACCTCGAGAAGCTGCCGCTGCTGGAGCGCAAGGAGCGACTACGGAAGCTCATTGGCAGGGTGAACCAGCATGCCGAGGTGCAGTACTCCGATCACGTGCGCGGACACGGCGACGAAGTGTTCAAGGCGATGTGCGAGGCACACCAGGAGGGGGTGATCGCCAAGCTTGCCGACGCGCCCTACCGGCATGAGCGCACCCGCACGTGGCTGAAGATCAAATGCACCAACCGGCAGGAATTCGTCATCGGCGGCTGGCGGCCATCGGACAAGCACAAGGGTTTCGCCTCGCTGCTGCTGGGGACGTGGGAGCACGGCAAGCTGGTCTATCGTGGCCGCGTCGGCACCGGCTTCAATGCGAAGAGCGCCGCGGAATTGCAGGCGGAGATGGACAAGCGGGCGCGGAAGACCCCGGCCTTCGAGACCGTGCCGCGCGATATCTCGCGCCGGGCGAAATGGATCGAGCCGGAACTGGTCGCTGAAGTCGACTTCACGGAGTTCACCCCAGACGGAGTGTTGCGTCATCCGTCCTTCGTCGGACTCAGGAAGGATAAGCCCGCCCGCGAAGTGAAACTGGAAACCAAGGCGCCCAAGCCCGTGGCGACAAAGCGGAAATCAGCGGCTAAGCTCAAGGCCATGAAGCTCACCGACGACATGGGGATAGCCGTGGCCGAGCGGCTCGGCGTGCGGCTCACCAGCCCCGACCGCGAGGCGCTGCCGGACGGCGGCGTTACCAAGGGCCAACTCGTCGCCTATTACGATGCCGTGGCCGAGCGCATGCTGCCCCATATCGAAAAGCGCGCCCTGAGCCTCGTCCGCGTGCCGCGCGGCAGCAAGCCGTTCTTCCAGAAGCACGATACCGGCGGCTTTCCCGATGTGATGAAGCGCGTCGCCATCGAGCTCAAGGAAAGCGAACGGGAAGACCATTTCTATGTCGACGACCTCGCCGGCATCGTCGCCGGCGTGCAGATGTCGACGCTCGAGTTCCACATCTGGGGCAGCCATATCGATACCCTGGAAAAGCCCGACCGCATCATCTTCGATATCGATCCGGACGAAGGCCTCGACTTCAAGGTGACCCGCCAGGCCGCCATCCATATCCGCGACGTGCTCGGCGAATGGGGGCTGAAGAGCTTCCCGATGGTCACTGGCGGCAAGGGCATCCACGTCATCGCACCGCTGAAACCGGTGACCGAGTGGCCTTTGGTCAAGCTGTTCTGCCGCACCTTCGCGCAGAAGCTGGAGGACAACGAGCCCGACAGCTTCACCGCCAACATCCGCAAGGTCGAGCGCAAGGGCCGGATGTTCGTCGACTACCTGCGCAACGAGCGTGGCTCGACCGCGATCGCCCCGTTCTCCACCCGCGCCCGCCCCAACGCGCCCTGCGCCGTGCCGGTCGGCTGGGATGAACTCGAGACGATCAAGGCGGCCAACCTGTTCGAGATCGAAGCCGCCGCGGCCAAGGCGCAGGAGCCGGATCCGTGGGTGGGATATTTCGACCTGACCCAGTCGATCACCAAGGGCATGGTGGAGGCGGTGGCGGGGCCGTTGAAGGATCTGAAGCTCTGACTTGGCATACTGAGCGTCCCACAGCCCACCGGTTGGCGGGCCGCCCGAGCATCGGGCACCAACGAGCCTAAACCCAGCCCTGCAGTTCCCTGCGGATCACGCTCTCCAGCATGCCCATCCCCAGCTCGCTGTCATTGAGGCACGGGATGTAGGCGTAGCGCTCGCCGCCGGCATGTTCGAACTGCTCGCGGCCGGTGATGGCGATCTCCTCAAGTGTCTCGATGCAATCGACCGAGAAGGCCGGCGCGACCACCGCAACCCGTTTCACCCCCTGGCCGGGCAGCGCCATCAGCGTCGCGTCGGTGTAGGGCTCGAGCCACTTGGTCGGCCCGAACCGGCTCTGGAACGTCACCTTCAGCTTTTCTTCGGACCAGCCCAGGTGCTCGCGCACCAGCCGCGTCGTTTTGAGGCACTGGCAATGGTACGGGTCGCCCTTCTCGAGGTACTCGACCGGCATGCCGTGATACGAGGTGAGGATCAGGTCCGGAGTGAAATCCAGGGCTGCGACGCCATCGGCGATGCTCTGCGCCAGCGCCTCGACATAGGCCTGCTCATCGAAATAGGCCGGGAGCGTACGGATCGCTGGCTGCCAGCGCATCGTCTTCAGCGCATCGAACGCCTTGTCGTTGGCGGTCGCCGTGGTGGTCGCCGAGTATTGCGGATAGAGCGGCGCGAGGAGAATCTTCTGGCATCCGGCGGCCTGCAGCGCATCGATGCCCGACTTGGTCGACGGGTTGCCATAGCGCATGGCGAACTCGACCACGATGTTCTTGCCCAGCCGCTCCTGCAGCTTGGTCGCCTGCTTGCGCGTGATGACGCGAAGCGGGCTCTCGTCCAGCTCCTTGTCCCAGATGCGCTCGTAGTTGGCGCCGCTCTTCTGCGGCCGGGTGGTGAGGATCACGCCCTGCAGCACCGGCTGCCAAATCCACGGCGATGCCTCGATGACGCGCTTGTCGGAGAGGAATTCGCTGAGATAGCGACGCACCGACCAGTAGTCGGTACCATCGGGAGTGCCCAGATTGAGCAGCAGCACCCCGACCTTCGGCGTCGCAATCGGGGGGTGTCCGGCAGGAAGTCCGGTTGCCATGGGCTGGCCTGTAGCTTGAAAACGTTGTTGGCGCGCAACATAGTCAGGGCCGCCCCGAACACAAGTGCAAGGGTGTCGCGGCAGGCTCAGAAACTGGCGAGCAGCAGCACTGCGCCGAACGCAAACACCACCAGCGCGCCGACGAGTTCAGCCCACCAGACCAGCCGGCTGCCGATCTTGCCTTCGGACCCGAGATAGCGCTGTGCAAAGCCCTTGGCGCCGACCGCCAGCACCGCCAGCGCCGACACGGTGATCGCCGTGCCGAGGCCCATCAGGAACACCGCGGCGATACCGGCCGCGAGGATGCCCTGGCTCAGCGCAAACACCAGCACCACCAGCGCCCCCGAGCAGGGCCGCAGCCCGACACCGAGCACCACGCCCAGTTGCTCGCGCCAATCGCCGCCGGTTTGCTCGGCGGTCACCACGTGATGATGCCCATGGTCGTGATCGTCACCGTGATCGCCGTGGTCGTGGCCGTAATGCGCGTCGCCCGGCACCCGGCCATACGCATCGAGGCGCGGGCCATCCGCCGGCTGCAGGCTGGAGCGGAAGTTGAAGCTCTGGCCTCGCTCGCTCAGCAACGCGTGCTTCGGCGCTTCGCCGGCGTGGAGATGCTGGTGCGCCTTGGCGGTGAGATCGGGGCCATGGTCGTGCGAGTGGCCGCCCCAGCCGAACAGCTTTCGCGCGATCAACCACAGCCCGAGCAGCGCGACGAGCCCATAGGAGGCCTTCTCGATCCAGCCGACGGCGTGGTTCATGGCAACGCTCGATAGCCCGAGAATCGCCGCCGCCACGCCGACGAAGACCACCGCCACCAGCGACTGCATCATCGCCGCGGCAAAGCTCAGCCCGATGCCCCGCCGCACCTGCCGCTCGTTGGCCAGCATGTACGACCCGATCACCACCTTGCCGTGCCCCGGGCCGGCGGCGTGGAACACCCCGTAGAGGAAGCTCAGCCCGCCCAGCACCCAGAACGCGGTGTAGTCGGTCTTGAGTTTGCCCAGCGCAGCCGTGAGCGCCTGGTAGAAATCGGACTGCATCTGCGAAACCCAGCCGAGAAAGCCGGTCTTGGGCAGCTTGAACCCCGGCTCGGGCGGCGGGCCTCCGAACGGCAGCGCCGGCTTGGCCTCGGCCACCTGCGTTACGGCCTCGACAGCGGTGGCCGCTTCCTTGGGCGGCGCGGCGCCGGCGCAATCGAGCACGATGGCGCCCTGTGATCCGCGTACCGCCGCTTCGAGGTCGGGCGGCAACTGCGTCACGTCGGGCGACAGGTCGAACAGCCGCGCCTGCAGGTCGGGCGACAGCTCGCGCGGCGGCTCCATGTGCACGGCACACCCGGCCGGAGCGTTCTCCAGCGTCACATCGGCGGGCGCGTTGAAGGCGATCGCCACATAGTACTCGGGGTCGGCAATGGCGATCTCGAGCTTTTTCTTGATCCGGTACGGCTGCTGCGGCGCGATGGAAAAACTCAGCGTCGAGCGGTTGTTCCGGAACTCGAACTTGCCGGGGCCGGTCGAGGTGAACGGTATCGACGCTGCTGTCTCGCCGGCCGAGGTGTAGAAGTTGTACTCGCCAAGCCCCTTGATGTTCTCGTCAGCCAGCTCCTGCATCTCCTCGGACGAGGTGATGCCGTCATTGTTGGTATCGAGGCCCTGGATCTGCCAGACCGAGAAGGCCTCGTCGAAGGTCCAGGCGTTGCGGATCTCGGAGAGTTCGCCCGCGTCGTTGAAGACGATGGTCGCCTTGGCATCGATGAAGATATGCGGATGGGCCTGGGCGGCGCCAACGAAACCGAAAGCGGCTGCCGAAGCCAGCGCCAGCCTGCGCAACAAACCCGCCATCGACGCCCCTGCCCCGTTGCCTAGATCTACTTAACCGGGTTGTCGGCGAACCAGGCGACCAGATGGTCGATCAGCGCGCGGACCTTGCCGGCAAGATGCCGCCGGTGCGGGTAAACGGCCTGCAGACTGGGGCCTTCCGGCATCCGGTCCTCGAGCACGCGCACCAGCCGCCCTTCGGCGATATGCGGGTCAGCGAGGTAGGTCGGCAATACGGCGAAGCCAAGGCCGGCAAGCGCCGCCTGCATGGCCGCCACAGGTGAATTTACGCGTGCCGGACCGGACACGTGCACCGACAGGGGCTTGCCATCCTCGATGAAGCGCCAGGAGCTGTGCGACGGCATGTTGGTATCGAGCACGCAGGGCATGTTGCGCAGCGCCTCGCCCGAGGTCGGCAACCCCACGCGCTTCACCAATTCCGGCGAACCGCAGATGACATGCCGCATGTCCGAGATCTTGCGGGCGATGAGCGAGGAATCCGCCAGCGTCGAGATGCGGAGCGCCACGTCGACGCTCTCCTCGACAAGATCGACGTAGCGATCCTCGAGCCGTAGATCGACGGACATCAGCGGGTTCTTGGCGATGAACGCGAAGATCGCCGGCGCCAGCGTGGTTTCGCCGAGATTGCGCGGCGCCGATACCCGCACCAGCCCCCGCGGCTCGGCGGTCTGATCGGAGATCGTCGCGTCAAGATCGTCGAGTTGCTGCAGCAGCTGGCTCGCCTCGCGGTAATAGGCTTCGCCGGCTTCGGTGAGGCTTAGCTTGCGGGTGGTCCGGTTCATCAGCCGGACGCCGAGATAATCCTCGAGGTCGGTGACATATTTGGACAGCAGCGCCTTGGAGCGCCCGTGCTGCCGCGCCGCGGAGGAAAAGCCACCGGCATCGAACACCTGCACGAAAGCCCGGATGCGGGCGAGGTCCTGGCTCATGCGTTGCTGACCTGAAATGTGTAGACTGAGCGCGTTCCACCCGAACACGCTCTCCACGCTTAAGTCATCTGCATAGGGTGAACAATGCCGCCCCTTGGTCGTTTACCGATTAACGATAGACTGGGTCCCATGTCGCTCGAACCCATCTTGAAGTCTATCTATCCACCCATGACCAAACCCGAAGCCCGCTCAACGCTTTACCGGCTGATCGAAGCTGGCCAGCTCGCCCACAAGGCGCTGCTGGTGCCGCTGCTCGACCGCGGGCTGGAAGCCGGCGACGATGCCGTGATCTTCGTGCTGCACGCCGAGCTCGGGGCGAGCGAGGCGGCGCTGGCCGAGGAACTGGGGTTGGAGCCGGAAGCCCTGCAGCCGCGGCTCGACCGGCTGATCGAGCGGGACATCGTGGCCCGCCAGGCCATCGGCCCGGACCTGGTGCCGGGCCTGGCCCTGACGGAGCGCGGAGCACGCATCCGCGAGGTGCTGGCAGCGAACTGGGAGCAACTCGAGGAAGCGCTGTTCGCCGACCTGGATCAGAAGAAGCGCAAGGGCCTGGGCAAGGCGCTGAAGCGGTTCGTGGAACTGCTGCGGCTGCCCTAGAGCGACCTGGGACTGCCCCCTCCCCCCACCGGCGTCATCCCCGCGAAGGCGGGGACGCAGTGCGATCTCTCCACGCCCGCTTGTGCTGAAGCATCCCACTAGGTTCCCGCCTACGGGGGAATGACATCGTGTTGGCGGATGGCGGGGACTAGCCGACCACCCGCCCAACCCGCCGGTCGATCAGCATCACCGCCGTGATCACCACGAACGCGAACACCACCATGCCGGCAGCGAGGATGTGGGCGTTGCCCCATTCGAGCCGCTCGACATAGTCGTAGATGGCGATCGACAGCACCTTGGTCTTGCCCGGGATATTGCCGCCGATCATCAGCACCACGCCGAACTCCCCAACCGTGTGGGCAAAGGTGAGGATCGCACCGGTGAGGTAGCCTGCCCGCGACAGAGGGAGGACGACGCGGAAGAACGTCTTCCACGGCCCAGCGCCGAGGGTCGCCGCCGCCTCGAGCGGATCGTCGCCTACCGCCTCGAACGCCGTACGCAGCGGCTGGACCATGAAGGGCAGCGAATAGATCACCGAAGCGATGACCAGCCCCTCGAACGAGAAGGCAAACGTCCGCGCCCCCCAGAGCGGCGCGAGCAAGCCGCCCGGCCCGTTCGGCCCGAACGCCAGCAGCAGGTAGAACCCGAGCACCGTGGGCGGCAACACCAGCGGAAGCGACACTACCGCCGCGATCGGAGCTTGCAGCGGGGAGCGGGTGCGGCAGAGCCACCAGGCGATCGGCGTACCGATGACCAGCAGGATGGCGGTGACGATGAACGCCAGCGTCAGCGTCAGCCCAACGGGCTGGACGATCTCACTGGCGCTCAGCATCCCACATCCCTCAATCTATCGAGCCAACCTCGTAGCCGTATTTCTCGATGATGGCGCGGGCTTCGTCGCCCTTCAAGAACTCGAGGAAGGCGGCCGCCGCCGGATCGGCCTCGCCGGCCTTCAGCAGCACCGCGTCCTGCAGGATCGGCGCGTAATCCTCGGCTGGCACGCGCCAGACCTGCGGCGCCGGCCTGTCGATCACCTGGCTGAGCGCCACGAAGCCAAGCTCGGCATTGGCGGTGTCGATGAACTGCAGCGCCTGGCTGATGTTCTCGCCGGTGACGAACTTCGGCGTCAGTGCTTCGGTCAACCCGAGCTTGTCGAGCGTCTCCATCGCCGCGGCGCCATAGGGCGCGGTCATGGGATCGGCGACCGACAGGTGCTGGAATTCATTGGCCTTCAGCACCGCGGCGCCATCGGTCAGGTCGAGCGACGGCGAATACAGCACCACCTTGCCCACGGCATAGGTGAACACCGTGCCATCGACCGCAAAGCTCTCGGCCACCGCCTGCTTCGGGCGCTTATTGTCGGCGGCGAAGAACACCTCGAACGGCGCGCCCTGGCTGATCTGGGTGTAGAGCGCCCCGGTGGCGCCGAAGCTGAAGGTCACCGTATCGCCGGTCTTTGCGGTGAAGGCCGCGCCGAGCTCTTCGGCCGGCTTGGTGAAGTTCGCAGCCACCGCTGCGCTGACGTCGGCGGCAAAGGCCGGAGCGCCGGTGAGCGCAAGCAGGCTGACGCCAAGCAGAACTGTGATCCGACGCATGATGCCCTCGATATGTCCAAATGGGGATATCGATGGTTGTGCCAACGCGAGAGCCAGCCAGCAAGCGTTATTTTCGCTCGGACATATCGCCTTGCAGCGCAACCAGCGCCTCGACATCACGGGCGATCGCCTTGCGCGTCGCCTCCTGCATGCCGCGATAGCGCTCCAGCACCTCGCGCCCCGCCTCGGTAAGCGACGCCCCCTGAGCATTCCCGCCGCGCGATGCCTCGACCAGCGGCGCCCCGAACCCCTCGTTCAGCGCCTGCACCAGCCCCCAGGCCCGCTTGTACGACATGCCCATGCGCTTCGCCGCCTCGGAGATCGAGCCCGTTTCGGCGATGAACTGCATAAGGTCGGCGCGGCCGGGACCGATGTAGAAGCTCTCGGACAGGGTGATGCGGATATGGGAGAGGCCGATGGTCGCGTTCTTTGGCACCGCCATCTCCGTGATCGCCTTCTCCCCTTGTGGGAGAAGGTGGCCGACAGGCCGGATGAGGGGTCCGCGACGCTCGCGTCGCGCGATCCGAGTGTAACGAGGAGCGGTCGGGGTGCGTGGAGACAACCCCTCATCCGCCCTTCGGGCACCTTCTCCCACAGGGGGAGAAGGCAAGAGATCTCAGCCCTGCTTCAGCGCCGCGGCTTCGCGCGCCAGCGTCTCGATCCGCTTCCAGTCCTTGTTCGCGATCGCATCCGCCGGCATGATCCAGGAACCGCCAACACAGATGACATTCGGCAGCGCCAGGTATTCCCTCGCCTTCGCCACATCGATACCGCCGGTCGGGCAGAACGTGATGTCGGCGAGCGGGCTCGCATAGGCCTTCAGCACCTTCACCCCGCCCAGCGCCTCGGCCGGGAAGAACTTCAGGAACGAGTAACCATGTTCCGACGCCGTCATAGCCTCGGTTGGCGTGCCGATACCCGGCAGTAGCGGGATGGCGTGCTCCTCGGCCGCCTCGAGCAGGCGCGGCGAAGCGCCCGGCGACACCATGAACTGGCAGCCGGCATCAACCGAATGGCCCATCTGCAGCGGCGAGCGCACGGTCCCCGAACCGACGACGGCGCCCGGCACCTTGGCCATCTCTTCGATGATCTGCAGCGCGTGCGGAGTGCGAAGCGTCACCTCCAGCACCGGCAGGCCGCCGGCGACCAGCGCTTCGGCCAGCGGACGTGCCGCCGAGACGTCGTCGAGCACGATGACCGGGATCACCGGCGCAAGTGAAAGCGTCTGGCGAAGGGCGGCGGCATCTTGCGGCATGGTAATCCTCGAGTGCGGAACGTTCGGCGAGAGCGTTAGGCACTTGGCGCATGTCGATCAAGCCAAATCACCACATTGAAAAGAGGCGCGATCGACCTTAAGTCTCCCCCGGTCTGGAGGGACGATCCGGTGCAGCTTATCAATGCTCTCACCCCGCTGGAGGAGGCTCGCGCCATCCTCGCGGAGAGTTTCGACCTCAAGTTCACCAAGGCGGTCGAACGCGTGACCTCCCGCGTCTACGACAAGGTGAAAGACCGTATCCCCGAGATCGAATGGCCCTTCTATGCGCCGCTGATCCTGCAGATCAACCGGCTGAAGAAGGAAAAGGACGCGGTGATCCTGGCGCATAACTACCAGGCGCCGCAGATCTATCACGGCGTCGCCGATATCGTCGGCGACAGCCTGCAGCTCGCCATCGAAGCCACCAAGGTCAAGCAGTCGGTGATCGTGCAGTGCGGTGTGCACTTCATGGCCGAGACCAGCAAGATCCTCAATCCCAAGAAGACAGTGTTGATCCCCGACAGCCGCGCCGGCTGCTCGCTGGCCTCCTCGATCACCCCCGAGGATGTCATCGCCATGCGCGCGCAATATCCAGGCGTGCCGGTGGTCACCTACGTGAACACTTCCGCTGCGGTGAAAGCCGTCACCGACGTCTGCTGCACCTCGTCCAACGCTGTCGACATCGTCAACGGTGTGCCCGGCGACACGGTGATCATGATCCCCGACCAGTATCTGGCGCGGAACACCGCCAAAAAGACTGGCAAGAAGATCATCACCTGGGCCGGCTCGTGCGAGGTGCACGAGACCTTCACCGCCGACGACATCGCCGAACTGCGCCATGCCTATCCGACGGCAAAAATCATCGCCCACCCCGAGTGCCCGCCGGAGGTGATCGACGCGGTGGACTTCTCCGGTTCGACCGCCGCGATGATCGACTACGTGAAGTCGAACAAGCCGCCGCGCGTGGTGATGGTCACCGAGTGCTCGATGTCGGACAACGTCGCGTCAGAAGCGACGGGCGTCGATTTCCTCCGCGGCTGCAACATCTGCCCGCACATGAAGCGCATCAACCTCGAGAACATCCTGTGGTCGCTCCACACCATGACCGAAGAGGTCACGGTGGCCCCCGAACTGCTCGAACCGGCCCGCGCCGCCGTGCAGCGGATGATCGATTTCTCGAAGAAGCGCGACTAGTCGCGGTCGAAGATGTTCACCCGGTGGTAGGCGACGGACTCAGGGTCGGGCCAGAGTGAGGGCTCGCCCGGTAGATCGAGCCGACCAAGCGGCAACAGCCGCTCGTGCAGTTCCGGATCTATCAGTCGCTCCGAAACCTGGAAGCCGAAACTCGGGCCGAGCGTCAGGTGTCCGCTCGTCCACGCGTGCTCGACCTCAGCCACCATCGGCAGGTAGTTCCGGACGTGCAACTGCCCGCCAAGCTCGCGGGGGCGGATCGCCACCACCCGCAGGTGCGGGTGGGGACGCGTATCCGCAGGCTTGAACTGTCTCCCGGTAAAAACACAGCGGTGCTTCCAGCGCTGCAGCACCCGGTCGTGCAGCTTGAGATAGGCATCGAGCCCTGCCTGCCGGTCATGCGCGAAAACGGCCTGCGCCTCCGCCAGCGCTGTGACGTCGGCCGCCGCCGCCAGTCGAAGGATTTCGTCGAACCTCGCCTCGTCGAGTGACAGGCTGCGCCGGACTCCCGGGTCTCGCGCCTCGCCCGCGGCGTCGCTTGGCACCGGGGCGGGGAAGGCTCGGTAGTCGCCGAGCCGCAAGCTGTCGAAGCCGGGCGCCTCGAAATCGAGGCCCAGTACGCGCCCGCTCCCCATGAACAGCACGAGATCGGGAGCCCGCTGATAGACGATGATCGTCTCGCCGAAGGCCTTGTGAGCCAGCTGACCGGCGCGTGAAGTGACGCGAAAGCTCACCCGGTCGGGCCCGACCCTCTTCGCCTCCTCCACTGCTAGTGCCAGCTTGACCAACCGTCGCCCCCGCGATGGCCGTCACTGTATCGGTGGATATGGACTTTCGTCTACGTAGTTCAACCATCAGTATGGCGACAGCTTTGCCGCAAGCTCAATCAAATCAACTGGGTGCATGACTTTGAGGGTTGCGCGACTCCGACGCCACGTTAGATTTGCCCAATCGGGCCACGACTTCCCCGGCCCGCGAACCGAGGGGTAAAGCGTCGTGCCACATTCCTTCAAGATCACGTCCGCCAAGGGCGGCCAGTTCGTTGCCAAGTACGTCTACAATGCCGAGACCATCTTCTGGTCCGAGAACTACGCGGGCAAGGACAGCGCCAAGAACGCCATCGCTTCGCTGAAGAAGAACGCCCCCGGCGCATCGGTGGTGGATACAGCCAAAGGCGAGGCCGGCAAGGGCTACCGCTTCGAGCTGGCTGCCTCCAAGGACGGCCAGACCTTCGTGCGCTTCGTCGCGGCGAACGGCGAGACCATGGTCCGGACCGAAACCTACAAGTCGAAGTCGAGCGCCAAAAACGCCATAGAATCGCTTAAGAAGCGCGCTGCAGAAACCCCTGTGGTCGACGAGGCCTGATCCGGGCGTTTCGCCCGGGGGAGACCGATGACCTTTACTGATAACGTCCTAAACGCCGATGGTGCACTCATCGTCGGCGCTGGTCTTGCAGGCTTGTTCTGCGCGCTGAAGCTGGCGCCCCGCCCCGTTACCGTCATCTCCCCGGTACCGCTCGGCAACGGCGCTTCGTCTGCCTGGGCGCAGGGCGGCGTCGCCGCCGCCGTCGGCCCCGGTGACACCTCGCACGCGCACGCGGTCGACACCGAGATCGCCGGCGCCGGCATCGTTGATGAGGACGAAGCCGAGTCGGTCACCGCCGAAGCGGCCGCTCGCATTGAGGACCTCGCCCGCTGGGGCACTCCCTTCGATCGCGACGAACTCGGCCACTACGTTCTCAGCAAGGAAGCCGCCCACTCGCGCAACCGCGTGGTGCGCGTCGAAGGCGACCGCGCCGGCTATGCCATCATGCAGGCGATCATCGCCGAGGTGCGGAGGACTCCCTCGATCCGCATCGTCGAGGGCCTCACCGTCGTCGACCTCGCCCGCGCCGATGGCCGCATCATCGGTGTCTATGCCCGCAAGCTAGGTGATCGCTACGCCGAGCCAGTGCTGATCCGCGCCCGCGCCACGGTGCTGGCGGCCGGTGGGCTGGGTGGCCTCTACGCCGTCACCACCAATCCGTCCGGCGTCCGTGGCCACGCCATGGGCATGGCGGCTCGCGCCGGCGTGCTGATCGCCGATCCCGAATTCGTGCAATTCCACCCCACCGCTATTGCCACGGGCGCCGACCCCGCCCCCCTCGCCACCGAGGCGCTGCGCGGCGAAGGCGCCATCCTTGTCAACGATCTCGGCGAGCGCTTCATGCCGGCGATCCACCCGGACGCCGAGCTCGCCCCGCGCGACATCGTCGCCCGCGCCAACTACCGGCAGATCAAGGCTGGCCGAAAGGTGTTCCTTGATACCCGCGAGGCGATCGGCGCGCGCATCCTCACCGCCTTCCCGACCGTCGCGAAATACTGCACCGATTTCGGCATCGACCCGGTGACCCAGTTGATCCCGGTCACCCCGGCGGCGCACTACCATATGGGCGGCGTCAAGGTGGAGGCCAACGGCCGCTCCTCGCTGCCCGGCCTCTGGGCCGCCGGCGAATGCTCGTCGACCGGCCTCCACGGCGCCAACCGCCTCGCCTCGAACTCGCTGCTCGAGGCCGTGGTCTACGGCGCCCGCATCGCCGCCGACATCTCCGGCCTCGAGCCGCTCCGCAACCCGCTCGCCCCCTTCCCCGGCATCGGCTGGGATCCGGTCGAGGGCGAGAAGGTGGAAGAGCGCCTCCGCAACCACGTATCGGTGAAGGAACTGCGCCGCACCATGACCGACCTCGTCGGCGTCGAGCGCAACGCCGCGGACCTGCGCACCGCGCTGCGTCGCATCGCCGAGATCGAAGCCACCGCCCAGGGCGTCACCCGCTCGTTCCTCAACATGACCACCTCGGCGACGCTGGTCGCTGCAGGCGCGCTGCAGCGCGAGGAGAGCCGCGGCGGCCATTTCCGCACCGATTTCCCCGAGCCGCGAGCGGAATGGGAACACCACACGGAGATGACGCTGGAGGACGCGCTGGCGATCCGCGCCGAGGCGTAAGTTACTCCTCGCCGAGCAGATACGCCGCCACCGCCTCGCGGTCCGCTTCCGTCCAGAACGAGGTGCCGTCAGCGATCACTTCGCCCATGGCGCTGCCCAGCACGTTGAACTCCGGGGTGAAGCCGTCACTCAGCGCGCTCGCGATCGAGGCGACATCGTAGCCTTCGCCTTTCAGCCGCTCGGCGGTCAGCGCCGGGGCCTTGCCGCCCGTACCGCCCGCCGGGTTGCCGGTGAGTTCCTTGCCCTTCTCCACGGCGCCAAGCAGGTTCCGCGGCGAGTGGCACATCACGCAGTGGCCGGGACCCTCAACGAGGTAGCGGCCCCGGTTCCAGCGCTCCGAATGCGCAGCATCGGCCTCGTAGCGGCGCGGCGTGAAGAACAGGTTCTTCCAGCCCGCGACCAGCGGGCGGATGTCGAACGGGAACGGAATTTCGTGCGGCTTCGCCGACGTCGTGACCGGCGCCACCTGCTGCAGTGCGGCATAGAGGTCAGCCACGTCCTGGTCGCTCATCAGCGTATAGTTCTCGTACGGAAACGCCGGATAGAGGTGCCCCGCCGGCCCTTCCCCATCACTGATCGCCTTCGAGAACTGCGCCAGCGTCCATCCGCCGATACCGGCCTTCGGATCCGGGGTGATGTTGGGTGCGTAGAAGGTGCCGAACGGCGTCACCAGTCCCGGCCCACCGCCAAGTTCGGCCACGCCGCTCTTCTTGTCGGTGTGACAGGTGATGCAATCGCCTAGGCGCAGCAGGTACTGTCCGCGCGTGACGTCACCGACCAGCGTCAGGTCGCGGGCAGCGCCCTGCACCGGCCGCAGCATGTAGAGGCTGGCCCCGCCCGCAACGACGACTGCTGCCGCCAGCAGCCACATCCAAGCCCGCATATTGACCTCTCCGCCTAAGTGCGGCGGAGTTGAGCAGCGGTGCCGATGCCACGCAACTGACGAGCGCGTGAACCGCTAGGCGGCCGCCAGCACCGCGTCGACTTCGCCGCGGGTCGGCGGATGGCAGCCGACAAACTGGCAGTTGAGCCCGGCTGCCACCGCGCCGAAGCGCAGCATCGTGCCCAGCGCCGCATCGTCCATCGCACCCAGCTTGCCCGGCTTCAGGTTGCCCTGCTCGTTGAGCAGCGTCAGCACTGCGGCCATCAGCGTGTCGCCCGCGCCGACCGTATCGCCGAACGGCACAGCCTTGTAGATACCCTGCCTGGCGGATCCCGCCTTGGTGAACGCACGGCTCCCCTCGTCGCCAAAAGTGACGATCACCAGCTCGCAATTGGGTCGGCCGAGGAAATCGGCCACGTATTTCGCCACCAACGCTTCGATATCGGCCGGCGTCAGCTCGGTCGCGCGGACCGCACGATTCTGTTCGAGCGAGGCCAAATCCTCGATCGACACCTTCACCAGGTTGACGATGTCGAGGAAGCCCGAGAGCCGCTGCTTGAATGCGGCGAAATCCGAAACCAGCGAGGGCCGCACATTGGGGTCAATGGTCAGCGTTGCGCCGCGCCGCGCGGCTTCCTTGGCGACATCCATCCAGACGACAGCGTCTTCCGGCTCGATCGGGCAGAAGCCGCCGACCTGGAACGCCTCGAGCTTTGACGGCAGCGCCGCGATCAGCCCCTCGCGCGTGAACGCCCGGTCGGCCTGGCGGTAGAAGCCGTATTGCGCGCTCTTTTTGGCATCGAAGGTGACGACGGCGAGCGTCGTATAGGCCGCGACGCGCTCGGTGAGCAGCGGCTTCACGCCAGCTTCGGCCAGTGGTCCGAGCAGGTAGGTGCCCAGGCCGTCCGAGCTGATCGGGCAGAGGAAGCCGGTATCGTTGCCCAGCTTCGAGAGCGCGATGGCGCAGTTGTAGGGCGAGCCGCCCTGGTGCGCCACGAGGCGAATGACGCCATCGGCCCCGACCGGCTCCGAGATGAGGTCGATCAGGCTCTCGCCACCCACTACGAACATTGAGCATTCCTCGCGCGCGAAAATCAGGGGCCAGGGGCGAGCAAGCTCGCTCCGGGGATGGGCATCGTTACAATGCCGGTGCGCGGAAGTTCAAGCTCACGAGGCGAGCGCCCCAGGGACGAACGCATCGCGTCGGAAATCCGAGGGCGACATGCCCGCGATCTTGCGGAACGACTTGTTGAACGCGCTCAGCGAACCAAACCCCGACTCCATGGCCACCCGCAGCACATTGGCGTCATCGCGCAGCAGCAGCGCCTGGGCGTAGCTGAGCCGCAACAGGCTCACATACTCGTTGAGCGTCATGCCGGTGGAGCGCTTGAAGATGCTCATCGCGTATTTGGGGTGGAGGTTCGCGGCCCGGGCGATGTCGATCGAGTCGATCTCGTGCAGGAAATTCTCGGCGATGTAGTCGCACATCTTTCCGACGTTGCGTGACGACTGGACTTCCGCGGTTTCGACGCTCTCGCCCGCGATCTTGCTGGTACCGACCAGTTCGTAGGGTTCGAACCGCATCCGCTCGAGCCTCAGCAGCAGCTCGTCCACCGCATGCTGCGCCTTTACCGGGTCGCCGGACCGGGCATAGCGGTTCCACCGTTCAAAATTATGTGCATCGGAATCGTCGGGAGTGCAGCTGAGCAGCGTCGTTCCCTGCATCAGCCGGTGCGGCACGTCCTCGGGCAGCCTCAGGCGGAAGAAATGCATCAGCGGCAGGTGCGCGCCGGCGTAGATCGCATCGTCGGAGAGGTCGTACATCTGGTGCGGCAGGCCGCCCCAGAACAGCACCATCTGCCCGGCCGAGAGCGTGAGCTCGTGCGTGTGCATGCGGTAATGCACTGTGCCAGCGACGATAAAGTTCACTTCGACCTGAGCGTGCCAGTGCGGTTTCAGCATCACCCGCGGGTGGTCGTGGAACATCGACAGGATCGTCGGATGGGCCTCGATGGTCGTGGCGTTCGGCTGATAAATCTCCCGCTGATGCACCTTACTTTCCGCCAACTCCACATTCCCTTTGACGCGGACATACACCCTTGGTCGCATATTCTAACCACGCTTGCCCAAGGTGAGCCAAATGAAAACGGGAGGATTACATGACTACCATCGCATCGCGGTGGCGCCACGCGCTCGCCATTGCAGCTGCCGCCGGCGTTTCCATGCTCACGATGACGGCCGCCATGGCCGTCGATGTCACCGTCTGGTGCTGGGATACCAACTTCAACGGCGCCGCCATGAAGGAAGCCGTGGCCCGCTACGCCACGTCGCACCCGGACGTGAACATCAAGATCGACGACAGCATGGCGCAGGACGACATCCGTCAGAAGCTGCAGACCCAGCTGCTCGCCGGCGACACCAGCGGCCTGCCCGACATCGTGCTCGTCCAGGATGACGTGGCGCAGAAATACCTGCAGTCGTTCCCAGGCGCCTTCGTGCCGCTCTCGGACTCGATCGATATGACCCAGTTTGCGCCCTACAAGGTGAAGGCCGCGACCTTTGACGGCAAGTCGTACTCGCTGCCCTTCGACTCGGGCGTTACCGGCCTCTTCTACCGCGCCGACTACCTCGAGGAGGCGGGCTACAAGGCCGCCGACATGCAGGACCTGACCTGGGACAAGTTCATCCAGATCGGCAAGGACGTGAAGGCCAAGACCGGTCACAACCTGATCGCGCTCGACCTTAACGGCGGCGGCCTCATCCGCGTCATGATGCAGTCGGCTGGCGCCTGGTTCTTCAACGCCGACGGCAGCCTCAACGTTCTCGACAACAAGCCGCTGAAGGCCGCTCTCGAAAACTACGCCAAGATCTGGCAGGCGGACATCGTCAAGCCGGTTTCCGGCTGGACCGAGTTCACTGGCGCCTTCACCTCGGGTGAAACTGCTGTCGCGCTCAACGGCGTGTGGATGACCGGCACCATCAAGTCGCAGCCCGACCAGGCCGGCAAGTGGGGCGTCGCTCCCATTCCGAAGCTCGAAGGCGTCGACGGCGCCACCGGCTACTCCAACGAAGGCGGCTCGAGCTGGTACGTCCTGTCGTCGGGCCCCGGTAAGGACGCCGCTGTCGACTTCCTGAAGTCGGTCTGGGCCACCGATGTCGACTTCTACCAGAAGATCCTCATCGGCCAGGGTGCGTTCAGCACCTGGCTGCCGGCCTCGGCTGGCGAAGCTTACAAGTCGTCGGATGACTTCTTCGGCGGTCAGCCGGTCTGGGCGAACTTCTCGGACTGGCAGGCCAAGATCCCGGGCGTCGACTACGGCATCTTCACCGCCGAAGTGGACTCCGCCGTGGTCGCGCAGCTGCCGGCCGTTGCAAAGGGCGGCAGCGTCGACGATGCGCTGAAGGCCATCAACGACCAGGCCAGCCAGCTGATGCAGTAACGGGTTCGGAGGCGGGGCCCAAGGCGCCGCCTCCTCCCTTTCGCCGGTCGCACCCTTCGCCGGGGCGCGGCCGACAGCTGTTTTAGTCGCCTGTCGGGGAGTTGGCATGGCAAACGAAAGACTTGGCCGCACCGAGCACATCACCGGCTGGACGTTCATCGCGCCCGCCCTCGTGCTGCTCGGCGTTTTCATGCTCTATCCGATCATCTGGTCGCTCTGGATGAGCTTCCAGGTCGGTAAGGGGATGAACTTCAGTTTTGGCGGCTTCGCCAACATCGTCCGCTTGACCAAGGACCCGATCTTCATCCGCGCGCTGGTCAACACGCTGACCTTCCTCGTCGTGCAGGTGCCGATCATGATCGTGCTGGCGCTGCTCGCGGCAGTCGCGCTCAACGATCCGAAGCTCCGCTTCCGCGGCTTCTTCCGCACGGCGATCTTCCTGCCCTGCGTGACCTCGCTCATTGCCTACTCGACCCTGTTCAAGTCGATGTTCGCCACCGACGGCATCGTCAACAAAATGCTGATGGCGGTCTGGATCATCCAGGAGCCGATCCATTGGCTGCAGGATCCGTTCTGGGCCAAGGTCCTGATCATCATCGCCATCACCTGGCGCTGGACCGGCTACAACATGGTGTTCTACCTGGCGGCGCTGCAGAACGTCGACCGCTCGATCTACGAGGCGGCGCGGATCGACGGCGCCTCGGCCTGGCATCGCTTCCGGTACATCACCGTGCCCATGCTGAAGCCGGTGATCCTCTTTACCACCATCGTTTCCACCATCGGCACGCTGCAGCTGTTCGACGAGGTCAACAACATCACCGTCGGTGGCCCGTCCGATGCGACGCTGACGCTGTCGCTCTACATCTACAACCTGACCTTCAAGTTCATGCCCAGCTTCGGCTACTCCGCCACCGTCTCCTGGGTCATCGTGCTGCTCGTCGCTGTCCTGAGCTTCCTGCAGTTCATCGTTGCACGGGACCGCAGCAAATGACCGATCAAGCTCTTCCCCTCGCCACATCCCGGATCGAGCGCCGCACGCGCTGGTTCAACCTCCCACATCTCATCGGGCGCACGGCCACCTACCTGTTGCTCGGCCTCGCGGCCTTCGTCTCGATCTTCCCGTTCTTCTGGATGGTCGTGGGCGCAACCAACCGCTCGGTCGATATCGGCATCGGCAAGGCGACGTTCGGCGACCAGCTTCTGGTCAACGCCGCCAGTTTCTTTGCCACCGTCGATGCGCCGCGGGTGTTCTGGAACTCGGCCTTCATCGCGCTTGTCGGCACCGTGCTGACGCTCGCGATCTCCTCGCTCGCCGGCTACGGCTTCGAGATGTTCCGCTCGCGCTTCCGCGAGCGCATCTTCGGCTTCATGCTGCTCCTGCTCTCGATCCCGTTCGCGGCGCTGATGGTGCCGCTGTTCGTAATGATCTCGTCGTTCAAGCTCGTCGGCACGGTCGCGGCGGTCGTCCTGCCCGGCATCGCCTCGATCTTCATCATCTTCTATTTCCGCCAGGCGACGAAGGCGTTCCCCGGCGAGCTGCGCGACGCAGCGCGGGTCGACGGGCTCAACGAGTGGCAGATCTTCCTCTACATCTACCTGCCCACGATGCGCTCGACCTACGCCGCGGCGATCATCATCGTGTTCATGGCCAACTGGAACAACTACCTCTGGCCGCTGATCGTGCTCAACAAGCCCGAGCAGAAGACGGCAACGCTCGTCATCTCGGCGCTGACCTCGGCCTATACGCCCGACTTCGGCATGATCCTGTTCGGCACGATCCTCGCCACGCTTCCCACCCTCATCATCTTCTTCCTGCTCCAGCGCCGCTTCGTCGAAGGCATGCTGGGCGCGGTGAAGTAACGACCAACGGCCAATTGCCCCGGCGGCGGGAATCGCCGCCGTTGGGGCCCGATTTCTTGAGGAGAGTATTATGACCATTACAGCCCCAATCCGCTGGGGGATCATCGGCCCTGGCGCGATCGCCAAGGACTTCCGCCGCGGCGTGCTGGACAGCAAGCTGGGCAAGCTCGAGGCCATCGCCACCCGCAACCCAGGCAAGGCGAGCCTTAAGGAAGATTTCCCCGAGGCCCGCATCCTCGATGGCTATGACGCGATCCTCAAAGACCCCAATGTGGACGCGGTCTATATCGCCGTGCCGCACACCGGCCATGCCGAGTGGGCGATCAAGGCGGCCGAGGCGGGCAAGCACGCGCTGATCGAAAAGCCGATGGCGCTCAGCGCCTTCGAGATCGATGCGGTGATCCACGCCCACAAGAAGGCCGGCACCTTCGTTGCCGAAGCCTTCATGTACCGCCTGCACCCGCAGACCCAGAAGATCTGGGACCTGGTCAACTCGGGCGCCATCGGCGAAGTCCGTTTCATCACCGCAAGCTTCGGCTTCCAGATGCCGCGCTTTATGCCCGAGCACCGGCTGTTCGCCTCCGAACTGGCCGGCGGCGGCATCCTCGACGTCGGCGGTTACCCGGTCTCGTTCGCCCGCTTCGTCGCTGGTGCGGCTGCAGGCAAGCCCTTCCTCGATCCGGTGAAGGTCGTGGGCGCCGCGACGCTCAACGCCGAAGGCACGGATAACACCGCCGCTGCCGTGCTCCTGTTCGAGAACGGCATCACCGCGCAGGTCAGCTGCGCCGTGATGGCCAACCTCGAGAACGTCGCCCGCATCCACGGCACCGAGGGCACCATCGAAGTGCCGAGCTTCTGGTTCGCCAATGGCGACCGCACCGGCGGCGACGGCAAGATCGACATCATCAAGAAGGACGGCACCCGCGAGACCGTCAGCGTCGGCAAGCAGCGCCACCTCTATTCGTTTGAGGCCGATGCCGCCGCCGAAGCGATCCTCGCCGGCAAGCAGGAACTCAGCGCCCCCGGCATGACCTGGGCCGACAGCCTCGGCAACGCGCGCGTGCTCGACAAGTGGCGGTCGGATGCCGGCATCGAGTACTCCGCCGAAAAGTCCTCCAAGCGCATCACCACGCTCGCTGGCCGGCCGGTTTCGCATGGAGCCGTGATCCCCAAGCGCACCATTCCGGGCCTCAAGAAGCCGGCCTCGGCCGCCGCCCTCGGCTTCGAGGACTTCCGCACCTTCGCCTCGGGCGCGATCCTGCTCGATGCGTTCTGGGAAAAGGGCGGCAACATTTTCGACACCGCCTACATCTACGCAGGCGGCTACACCGAGAAGCTGTTCGGCGAGTGGCAGAAGTCGCGCGGCGTGCGCGAAGAGGCCGTCGTC
Organism: Devosia sp. P3_B2; assembly: GCF_056402875.1. Taxonomy (NCBI): domain Bacteria; kingdom Pseudomonadati; phylum Pseudomonadota; class Alphaproteobacteria; order Hyphomicrobiales; family Devosiaceae; genus Devosia; species Devosia sp. P3_B2. Next base: position 290,891 of record NZ_JBFUGO010000004.1, read on the forward strand.
ATCGGCAAGGGTGCCCACAGCCCGCTGGTCTACCCCGACGTGATTTCTAAGCAGCTCACCCAGTCGCTGGATCGCCTGCAGACCGACTATGTCGATGTGTATTTCATGCACCGCGACAATCTCGACGTGCCGGTCGGCGAGTTCGTCGACGCCATGGATGCCGAGGTGAAGAAGGGCCGCATCCGCGGGCCGTTCGGCGGCTCGAACTGGACCAAGGAGCGCTTCGACGAGGCCATCGCCTATGCCGACAAGCACGGCAAGCAGCGGCCAGGGGCGCTTTCCAACAACTTCGCCCTCGCCGAGATGCTCGACCCGATCTGGGCCGGCTGCGTCACCTCGTCGACCGCTGAATGGAAGCAGTGGCTGAAGGATCGCCAGATCCCGAACTTCTCCTGGTCGAGCCAGGCCCGCGGCTTCTTCACCGACCTCGCTGGCCGCGACAAGCGGGACAACGAGGAGATGGTCCGCGTCTGGTACAACGAGCAGAACTTCGTGCGCCGTGACCGGGCGATCGAACTGGCCGGCAAGCTCGGCAAGAGCCCGATCCATATGGCCCTGGCCTATGTGCTGGCGCAGGACTTCCCGTCCATCCCGCTCATCGGTCCGCGCAAACTGGGCGAACTCGACGACAGCATGAACGCCTTCGACATCAAGCTGACGCCCGAACAGGTCGCCTGGCTCGAAGGCTGATCGCATCGCCAAGCATTGAAGCCGCCGGCCTCGCGCCGGCGGTTTTTCTTTTGTCGCGATTGGGTGCCAGATTGCCTCCCGCCGACCAAGAGGAGGAACAGATGGCAGAACAAACTGCACAGCCGCTCCAGGGCCTCGTGCCCTATATCAGCCCGTCCGACGCCGTCGCGGCGGCGGAGTTCTACAAGACGGCCTTCGCTGCTACCGATGTCGTCCCTATGCTCGCCGACGACGGCAAGCGCTACATGCACTGCTCGATGACCATCAATGGCAGCCTGCTCTACATGAGCGACTCGTTCCCCGAGTTCGGCGTGCCGTTCGTCACGCCGCAGGGCTTCAACCTGAACCTCAACGTCGATAACGCGCAGTTCTGGTGGGATCGCGCCGTCAAAGCCGGCTGCACCGTCACCATGCCGCTCGAAAAGCAGTTCTGGGGCGACATCTACGGCCAGCTCAAGGACCCCTACGGCATCACCTGGGCCATCGGCTCGACACCGGCCGAGGGCTGATCAAGGCTTTGGAAAGCGCGGTTCCCACCACGCTTTCCACCGTTGCTCCAGCGCCGCGAACGCCTCGTCCGAAAGCCCGAAAGTGGTGAGCACCGCCGTGCCGCTACCATTGGGACCGCCGTTCGGCGCCGGTTGGTCGGTGATCACCATCAACCCGTCGCCCCAATCCACGACGGTCATCCCGACTTGATGCTTCGAGTGGTGCCAGGCGGTGCCGCTGACCCTCTCGCCGAGTGGTAGCTGGAACGCCGCGGCACTCCCGGCCGGCGCCGTCGCCAGCTTCGCGAGCCCAAGCGCCGCGATCGGCAGCGGGCCCGGCGCTTGCGGTTTGCCGGAGAGGAACAGCGTCCGCCGCTTCGCCCCCGGATGCCGCTCGAGATGGTGCCGCAACTGCTGGAAGAAGGTGGTCCAGCCTTCCCAGGTGTCCTCGTACACGGCGGTCCAGTCCCCCGTCACGGCGCTGCTGCGGACCACCCTCAGCACCGTGCCACCTGGCGTAGCCCTGAGCTCGATCCGGTCGGCGCTGCCCTCGTATTCCCCGAACGCCAGCACCTTGTTGGCCTCGTCCGCCTCGGCGTGATCGAAGAAAATGAACTGGATCTCGTCGCGCAGCGTATCGCTGTCCCAGCCGAACCAGTTGAGCATCTGGTCGGGATCGCGCAGCGCTTCCCACACCGTCTCGACCGGCGCCGCGATGGTCATCTCGACGATGACGCGATCCTGCTTGTCAGCCATCTGCACCTCCCTCAGTTGATCTTCGCGGGGCTCTTGCGCTTGATCGCCGGATGCCCGCCGATCAGCAGCCGGTAACGCCGACCCTCGCCCTTCGGCGCGAATTCCTCGGCCAATCCCGCCACCATCGCGCCCAGCCGCTCGGCGAACGCCTCGATGTCCTGTGGCGCGGCAAAGCCGATATCCGCCTCGATGGTGAAGGTGAGGAGCCGCGTGCCCTCGGCGGCAGCCGCTGCCTGCATCCGCGTCACCTCGCGCACCGTCTCCGCCGACCGCGCCACCAGATGCTCGGCAGCAAAGCGATCCTGTTTCTCGGCGCTTGTCGGCGGCACGCCGAAGATCGACGGATCGACCACAAACGCCCCCGCCCCGGCGACGAACAGCCGCTCGGTAAAGCCACGCCGCTGCCGCTCGCCCGCCGGCGCCACCAGCCCAGCCTTCTCCAGCGCATGCAGGTGATAGCCGACCCGCTGGCGCGGCAACTCGAGCGCTGCAGCCAGCGTCGCGGCCGACCCCGGCTCGCGCAGCAGCGCCAGCATCCGCAGCCGCAATGGCGTCAGCCCCTGCCGGGCCTTCTCGACATCCTCGATCAATGCCGGGACGGTGTTGTCCATGTGCCTTGCTACAATAGACAATTTTTGTTGTCAAATGTACGGTTTCACAACAATCCGTGGGCGCGCGGTTGACGCGCCCCACCGACGCATGTTGCCTTGACCATCGGACTTCGCCAGCAGAGCGGGCCGACAGACTACCAACGGCCCCGGGGGAACAGCCGCCAATGGCGCTGGCTTTGCGCTTCACGCGCATCATCGACGAATTGAGCCGACGCGTGGGCCTCGCGGCCATCTGGCTGGTGCTGTTTTCGGCGCTGGTGTCGGCGTTCAACGCCATCTTCCGCTATTCGATCAGCGGCATGATCTGGCTGGAACGCAGCTATGGCGGCGGTGTGTTCGGCGGGCTGGTGTCGTTCTACACCCAGTACTCGAACGTCCTCAGCGAGGCCGTCTGGTACATGTTCGGCGGCATGGTGATGCTGGGCGGCGCCTGGACGCTGAAGCTCAACGAACACGTGCGTGTCGACCTGCTCTACGGCGCGATTTCCGAGCGCGCCCGCACCTGGATTGACCTCTTGGGCGGGCTGTTCTTCCTGATGCCGCTCTGCATCCTGTTGATCTACTTCACCTGGCCCTGGTTCCTGCAGGCCTGGACGCAGAACATCATGTCCAACGCTGCCGGCGGCCTGCCGCGCTGGCCGGTGCGGCTGATGCTGCCCCTGGGCTTCAGCGTGTTGATGCTGCAGGGCATCGCCGAGATCATCAAGTGCATCGCGGCGCTCACCACGAACTACGTCCGCGAGTTCGCCTACGAAAAGCCGCTGCAATGATCGACCTGATCCGGGAAAACATGGCGCCGATCATGTTCGGCGGGCTCGTCGTGTTTCTCATCATCGGTTATCCGGCCGCCTTCTCGCTGGCGGCGATCGGCCTGTTCTCCGGGCTCGTTGCCATCGAGCTGGGGCTGATCGCGCCGAACTTCCTCGGCAACCTCACCTACCAGCTCTACGGCGTCATCTCGAACGACCTGCTACTGGCGATCCCGTTCTTCACCTTCATGGGCGTGATCCTCGAGAAGTCCGGGCTCGCCGAAGACCTGCTCGATGGCTTCGGGCAGCTGTTCGGAGGCGTGAGGGGCGGCCTGAGCTACGCGGTGATCATTGTCGGCGCCATCCTCGGCGCCATCACCGGCACGGTCGCTGCCTCGGTCATCGCCATGGGGCTGATCTCGCTGCCGGTCATGATGCGCTACGGCTACAACGTGCGCCACGCCACCGGCGTCATCGCTGCTTCCGGCACCATCACCCAGTTGATCCCGCCCTCGCTGGTGCTGATCGTCCTCGCCGATCAGCTGCAGAAATCGCCGGGCGAAATGTATATCGGCGCCACCGGCGCCTCGATCGTCCAGGTCCTCCTATTCATGGCCTGGGTGTTCATCCTCTCCATCATCCGCCCGCAGGATGTCCCCGCCCTGCCGCCGGAGGCCCGCACGCTGCGTGGCTGGGCGCTGGCCAACAAGGTGCTGCGCGGCATGGTGCCGAGCCTGGCGCTGATCTTCGTCGTCCTGGGCACCATCGTCCTCGGCCTCGTCACTCCCACCGAAGCCGGCGCCATGGGCGTCGTCGGTGCCATTCTACTCGCCTGGTTCAACCGCCGCCTGAGCTGGGGCCTGATGTGGGAGGGCATGAACTCGACCATGCGGCTCACCGCCATGGTGGTGTTCATTCTCTTGGGCGCCCGCGTCTTCAGTCTCGTCTTCCAGGGCGTCGGCGGTGGGCACTGGATCGAGCACCTGCTCTCTCACCTGCCGGGTGGCGTGGTCGGCTTCCTGATCTTCGTCAACATCTTCATCTTCGTGCTGGCGTTCTTCCTCGACTTCTTCGAGATCGCGTTCATCGTCATCCCGCTTCTCGCGCCGGTGGCGCAGTCGCTGGGCATCGACCTGGTATGGTTCGGCGTGATGATCTGCGCCAACATGCAGACGAGCTTCATGCACCCGCCCTTCGGCTTCGCGCTGTTCTACCTGCGCGGCATCGTGCCCCGCGAGCAGGTGAAGACGCGCGACATCTACCTCGGCGCCATCCCGTGGCTCGTGCTGCAGGTGATCCTCGTCGCCATCCTCATCGCCTTCCCGGAACTGGTGACGTTCTTCCTCGACAAGGCGCCGGAGGTGGATCTCGACACGGTGAAGATCGTGTTGCCCACGGGCGGGGGCGCTGCTCCGGCGCCCGGCTTCGAGGCACAGCCGCCGCCCTCGTTCGGCGCCCCAGCGCCAACATACCAGGCCCCACCGCCGCCGAGCTTCAACTAGGCTCAGTCTTGGCTATCCACACCGGGGCATTCCGCGAAAGCGGGAACCTCCGTTTGCCATGCCAGCCCCAAAAACAAAGATCCCCGCTTTCGCGGGGATGACACCGAGTATTCTGCAAAGAAAAGGGCCCGGCGCACCGGGCCCCTCCACCGACTGTCAGCTCTAGAGTCCCGAGCCTTCCAGCGCCCCGGCCCGCTGCTGCGCCTGGAGGAACGCGTCGAAGTTCAGCTCGGCCACCTGGTTCCACAGGTAGTGGTCCTTGCGGAACCCCTTGATCGAGTCCCAGATCTTCTTGAACGCGGGGCTTTGCTTGTCGAACTCGGCATAGGCCTCGTTCGACGCCTTGAACGCCGCCTCCATGATCTCCGGGCTGAACGGCTTCAGCTGCGCTCCGGCCGCCACCAGCTTCTTGAGCGCTGTGGGGTTCACGTAGTCGTACTTGGCCAGCATGTCGTTGCTCGTCGCCTGGCAGGCGGTCTTCAGTAGCGACTGGTAGGCCGGCGGCAGCTCCTCGAACTTGGCCTTGCCGATGAGGGCGTGCACCGTCGGCCCGCCTTCCCACCAGCCGGGGTAGTAGTAGTAGGGCGCGACCTTGTTGAAGCCGAGCTTCTCGTCGTCATACGGCCCCACCCACTCGGCCGCATCGAGCGTACCTTTTTCGAGCGCGTTGTAGATCTCGCCGCCCGGCATCGGCGTCGGGATGACACCGAGCTTGCTCATGATCGCGCCGGCGAAGCCGATTCGCATCTTGAGCCCCTGGAGGTCCGCGACGCTGTTGATTTCCTTGCGGAACCAGCCGCCCATCTGTGCGGCAGTGTTGCCGCATGGGAAGCCGACAATGTTGTAGTTGGCAAAGAACTCGTTCGAGAGGTCAAGCCCGCCACCGTGATAGTACCAGGCGCTCATGCCGCGGGCGTTGAGCGAGAACGGAATCGCGGCCAGCGCCGCCCAGGCCACGTCCTTGCCGGAGAAGTAATACCCCACCGTATGGGCCATTTCGACCGTCCCCGCCGAAACGGCATCCACTACCTCGAAGGGCGGCACGATCTCGCCCGCGGCGAAAACATCGATCGTGAAATTGCCGTCAGTAGCCTCGCTCACATACCTCGCCAGCGTCTCGCCGCCGCCATAGATGGTGTCGAGTCCCTTGGGAAAGGACGACGCCAGACGCCAGCTCACCTTCGGATTGCTTTGCGCCAGCGCCGGTGCGGCAAGCGTGGTTACGGCGGCACCGGCGGTCACCGCGGTCGCCGACTTGAAGAAGTCACGTCTCTTCATGCGTAGTCCTCCCATTGGCCTCTTGGCCGGCGCTTGTTCCGGCCTTGCTCCTAACTGAACAGGCACCGGTGCGGCTGTCCACCCGGTTTGCGAGCGCCATCAACCGGTTGCCCGATCACTTTCTCGGAAGATTCTGCGGCATGTTGGGAATAAGCTCGCCGTCGCGGTGTTGTCAGCTCGAGGGCCGGTTGATCGACCGTGCCTCGCACCCAACGGAGGGACATCATGAAACTCGCAATCGCACTGGGCGTAGCCACGCTCGCCCTGTTCTCGGCCGCAGCCTTCGCCGAGGACTATGTCGGCGGCGCCATCAAGACCATGGAGATCGGCGGCAAGGAAGTGCTCGTCGGTGCCAACGACATGACGCTCTACACCTTCGACAAGGACACTGCCGGCGTCTCCAACTGCTACGACAAGTGCGCCGAGAACTGGCCGCCGCTGTTTGCCGATGCCGGGGCCGCCGCTGACGGCGACTTCACCATCGTCGACCGCACTGACGGCACCAAGATGTGGGCCTACAAGGGCAAGCCGCTGTACTTCTGGGTCAAGGACGAGAAGCCTGGCGACACCACCGGCGATATGGTCGGCGAAGTCTGGCACACTGCATACGAAGAGTAAGCAGTAGCCAATGGACTTCCTGGATGAGATCGAGGCGACGGTTCCGGCGTTGCGGCGTTACGCCCGCTCGCTGACGCGCAACGCCGATCGCGCCGACGATCTCGTCCAGGATTGTCTCGAACGCGCTATCCGCAAGCGCAACCTGTTCTCGCCCACCGGGCCGCTGCAGGCGTGGCTGTTCCGCATCCTCATCAACCTGTGGCGCAACGACCTCCGCTTCGAGCGCCGCCGTGGAGACCACGTTCCCATCGACAGCCTTGTTTCCGAGCCTTCGGTTGCCCCGCCGCAGCCAGGCCGTATCGCCCTCGCCGAAATGTCTCGCGCCATCGACCGGCTGCCCGACGACCAGCGCGAAGCGCTATTGCTCGTGGTACTCGAAGGCATGAGCTACCATGACGCCGCCGGCATCCTCGGCATCCCCGCCGGTACGCTGATGTCCCGCCTCGGCCGCGCCCGTGCGGCGCTTCGCACGTTGACCGGCAGCGGTGACGAACCCAGATTGAGGTCGGTCAAATGACGAACCTCGTTCCCATCTCCGAAACGGACCTGCATGCTTACGTCGACAGCAGGCTGACGCTCGAACGCCGCGCTGAGGTGGAGGCCTGGCTGGCTGCCCATCCGGGCAAGGCCGCCGAAATCGCCACCTGGCAGCGCCAGAACGAGGCGCTGTCGGCGCTGTTCGGCGGCGCCGCCGACGAAACCGTGCCGTCGCGGCTCGATCCGCACAGGATCGCCCGTTCGTCTGCCAACAACCGCAGTGGCCGCTGGTCCCAATTCGCTGCAGCCGCCGTGATCACCCTGGCGCTCGGTGGCGCTCTCGGCTGGGCCGGGCGTGATTTCTTCAGGCCGCCGGATCGGCAGGAGCTGATTGCTTCGGCGGTCGCCGCGCATGCGCTGTTCGTCAAGGAGAACCGCCACGCCGTGGAGGTCGCCGGCACAGACAAGGCTCACCTCGTCTCGTGGCTCTCCAATCGGGTCGAACGCCCGATCAACCCGCCCGACCTGACGCCCGATGGCTTCACCCTGGTCGGCGGCCGCCTGCTGCCCGGCTATGACGAAGAGACCGTCGGGCCGGCCGCGCAGTTGATGTACGAGAATGCCGCCAAGGAGCGGGTGACCGTCTACATCACCGCCGCCCTGCCCGACCGCCGCACCGAAAAGGAATTCACCACCCGCGCGAACCTCGATGCATTCTACTGGGCCAACGACAAGATCACCTGCACCGTAGTCGGCGACCTGCCGGAGGCGCAGATGCAGACGGTGTCGAAGAAGGTCTACCAGCAACTGACCTGGCGTCCTGATAATGGCTCGGGCGAGAGCTGGGGCACCTAAGCCCCACTCAGCCGCCTTGCCTCACCCGTGCCGGTGGAAAGCCAAACTGCGCCTTGAAGGCGCGGCTGAAGGCAGCATCGGAGTCGTAGCCGATGCGCCGGGCCACGTCGCTGACGCGCGTATCGATCCGCTTCAGCATCTCGTTCGCCAGCAGTAGCCGCCAGCGCGTCTGGTAATGCAGCGGCGCCGCGCCGATCAGCGAAGCAAAGCGGTCGGCGAAGCTCGAACGCGACATGCCGGCAATCCCGGCGAGCTCTGCCACCGTCCAGCGGCGAAACGGGGCATCGTGGATGGCGCTGAGGGCGCGGCTGATCCGCGCGTCGGCCAGCGCTCCCAGCCAGCCCCTGTTCTCGGGTGGCGCCGTGCGGACCCAGATGCGCATCGCCCGGATGACCAGCACGTCGATCAACCGTGAGATCATCAGCGAGGAACCCGGATGCGGCGTCCTGGCCTCGGCAAGCAGGTACTGCGCGATCCCCTCCAGCCATCCGGCGTCCTCGGTGCGCACCGCGCTTGGGATGTGGATCACCGACGGCAGCACCGCCAGCATCGAGGGCATGTTGTCCCCCTCGAAGCGGAACGCGCCGGTGACGAGCCGGGTTAGGGGCCCATCCCCGCCATGGCGGATGGCGAGGTTGTCGCCGCGCAGCTGCGCCCTCAGCACCTCGCTAGCCGCCACCGGCTCAGCCCCCAGCGTACCGATCAGGTGTCCTCGCCCCTGGGGCATCACCAGCAGGTCGCCCGCCACCGCATGAACCACCTTGCCGTCGCTGGCCTCGAACCGCATCTCGCCATCCGACACGACGTGGAAATACGCCGAGCCCGGATCGAACCGCAGCGCCCACGGCGCCGCGAGGTCCGCCGAGAAGATCAGCTCGCCACGCAACCGGATCAGCGTAAGCACCTGCGACAGCAGGTCCACCCGCGACGCCATCATCGGAAAGGCGGCTTCGGATTCCAGGGCATGAGGTTCAGAGGCCGGATCATGGCTGTTCATCGAGGCATACCCTATCTCATCACCATCACTTGGCGAGGAACTTCAACAATCCTCGGCCGAAACGCAAGATCCGGTTCCACCAGCTAGCCACGTTCTAGCGGCAAATCGACTTTGCCGATCGTCCAACCTCGCCTGCAAAATTGGAGATGAAGATGAAGTCCATGCTCTCAGCCCTGCTGCTCACCACCGCCGCGATCGGCACCGCTGCCCCCGCTTTCGCCCAGGACGCTGCCAAGAATATCGTGCTCGTCCACGGCGCCTTCGCCGACGAATCCAGTTGGGACAAGGTCGCCGCTATCCTCTCGGCCAAGGGCTACCACGTCACCCAGGTCGCCAACCCGCTGACCTCGCTGGCGGACGACGTTGCTGCCACCAAGGCCGCTATCGATGCCCAGGACGGTCCCACGGTGCTGGTCGGCCACTCCTGGGGCGGCGTGGTGATCGGCGAGGCCGGCAATGACGAGAAGGTCAAGGCGCTGGTCTATGTCTCGGCATTTGCGCCGGACAAGGGCGAGACGCTGAATGCACTGCTCGCCGGCGGCCAGCCCAGCGAGGGCGTCAAGACGATCCGGCCCAACGCCCAGGGCGGCCTGATCCTCGATCCCGCCACCTTCCCGAAGTACTTCGCTGGTGACGTGCCGCAGGCCGAAGCCGAAGCCATGGCGGCCGATCAGCTGCCCTCCAACCCCGCCAACTTCGACGCCGTGGCGGAAGTCGCGGCCTGGCACGACAAGCCGGATTTCTACGTCGTGACCACCGAGGACCTGATGATCCCCGCAGATGCGCAGCGCTTCTTCGCCGGTCGCATCAAGGCGACGGTCACCGAACTCGCCGCCAGCCACTCGGGCCTCGTCTCGAAGGCCGAAGATGTCGCCAAGGTCATCGAAGACGCGGCGCGCTGAAGCTCGCTGAACCAGAACGCTGGCGGCCTTAGGCTGCCGGCGTTCGCGCCGGTCAGTAACCCTGCCGCTTCAGCAGGTCGTTCGAGTAGATGTTGTGGAGCCCGACATTCTTGACGTCGCGCTCGCCCATCAGGGCCATCGTGACGTCCATCTCCTTGTTGATGATCTGCAGCGCCCGGGTGACACCCGCCTCGCCGCCTGCACCAAGCCCGAACGCCATGGCGCGGCCGACGAAGGTGCCCTTGGCGCCGAGCGCCAGCGCCTTCAGCACGTCCTGGCCCGAGCGGATGCCCGAGTCCATCAGCACCTCGGTCTTGTCGCCCACCGCATCGACAATCTCGGGCAGCACCCGGATCGACGAGGGGGCGCCATCGAGCTGCCGGCCACCGTGATTGGAGACGATGATGCCGTCGGCGCCATTCTCCACCGCGAGCCGCGCATCCTCGGCATCGAGGATTCCCTTGACGATCACCGGGCCGCCAAAGCGCTTCTTGATCCAGCCGATGTCCTTCCAGTTCAGCGTCAGGTCGAACTGGGTCGCGGTCCAGGTCGACAGCGAGGCGAGGTTTACCGCCTCCGTCACATGGCCGGCGATATTGCGGAAGGTGCGGCGGTTGGTGCCGAGCATGCCCAAGGCCCAGGCGGGCTTGGTGGCGATCTCGAACAGGAATTTCGGTGTGATCGGCGGCGGCGCCTTCAGCCCGTTGCGGATATCCTTGTGCCGCTGTCCGAGGATCTGCAGGTCCATCGTCAGCACCAGCACCGGGCACTTCGCCGCCTTGGCGCGATCGATGAGCCGCTCGATGAAGGCCTTGTCGCGCATCACATAGAGCTGGAACCAGAACGGCTTGGTGGTGTTCTCGGCCACGTCCTCGATCGAGCAGATCGCCATGGTCGAGAGCGTGAACGGAATGCCGAACTTCTCAGCCGCCCGCGCCGCCTTGATCTCGCCGTCCGCCGACTGCATGCCGGTCGAACCGACCGGCGCGATCGCCACCGGCATCGAAACCGGCTGGCCCATCATCGTGGTCGCCAGGTTCCGGTTCTCGAGATTGACCGCGACGCGCTGGCGCAACTTGATCTTCTCGAAGTCCGAGCTGTTCTCGCGATAGGTGCTCTCGGTCCACGAACCGGAATCCGCGTAATCGAAGAACATCTTCGGCACGCGGCGCTTCGCGGCCTTCATCAGGTCTTCGATGGTGAGATACTTGTCGAGATTGGCCATGTGCGCCCCGGAGCAACGTTGGCGCTTTCTAGTTCTCTGACATGTCAGTGGTCAATGCGACGTTGGATGCTCTCTCGGGTGTTCATCGCCGCTTCAGTTTCACCCGAGCACGCTCGGGCTTTCCCACGGAGAGCCCCCATGCGCATCGCCACCCTTGCCGCACTCGCCGCTATCTCACTCACCGCCCCCGCCCAGGCCGATTGCCTCGCCGACCTCAAGGCCGTCCTCGCCGGCTCGCTGGCCGGCGGTCCCTACGTGATGGAGCTCACAAGCGACGGCACTACAATGACGGCAGAAGTGGTACCGCCATCGGCCATCCACGCCACGACCTCCATCGGAGGCGCAACCCAGGAAATGACCGTGCTGAACGGCAAGGGGTGGATGCGGGTAGGCGAGAGCTGGACGCAGATGCCCGACACCATGGCCGCCCAGATGACAACCGGCCTCGAAGGCGCTGCCGGCATGCTCGACCAGGTCGGGGACGCCGAGTGCCTCGGCACGCAGAACCTCGAGGGCAAGGACTACCTTGCCTTCAAATACAGTTTCGCCATGGCCGGCGTGGAGAGCTCATCCACCCTCTACACCGACCCGACGACCAAACTGCCAGCCATCATCCTCGGCACCTCGACCGCTGCCGGCAAGACGACCGACTCCCGGGCCACCTACCGGTACGACCCGAGCGTCACTGTTTCCGCGCCGATGTGAGTTGCCGGCCGCAGCTCCGGAGCGAGCCGCCCCCTCATGAAGCGCTACAACTTCACCCCGTTCAGCCGCAGCGCATTTGCAATCACGCTCACCGAGCTCAGCGCCATGGCCGCCGCGGCGATCATCGGCGACAGCAGCCACCCGGTCAGCGGATAGAGCACGCCTGCCGCGATCGGAATGCCCAGCGCGTTGTAGCCAAATGCGAACAGCAGGTTCAGCTTGATATTGCCGAGCGTCGCCTTCGACAGCTTCCGCGCCTTGACGATCCCTGCGAGTTCGCCCTTCAGCAGCGTGATGCCGGCGCTTTCGATCGCCACATCCGCCCCGGTGCCCATCGCCACGCCAACATCGGCCGCGGCCAGCGCCGGTGCATCGTTGACGCCGTCGCCTGCGAACGCCACCGAGTTGCCCTTGGCCTTCAGTGCTTCGATCAGCGTGTGCTTGTCCTCGGGCGCCATGCCCGCCTGCACCTCGCTGAGGCCCAGCTCGCGCCCGACCGCCTCGGCCGTGCCCCGGGCATCGCCCGTCGCCATCACCACCGCTACGCCATCGGCGCGCAGCGCCGCGATCGCTTCCTTCGCACCGGCCTTGATCGGGTCCGACACCGTGACCACGCCGACCGCCGCCCCGTCATGGGCAACGAGAATGGCGGTCTTCCCCGACGCCGCCTGCTGCTCGAGCAGTGCCACGAGCTTCTCGTCGACGGCGATCCCCTGCTCGCGGAACAGCTTGGCGTTCCCGAGCAGCGCCGGCTTGCCGCCGACATTGCCCTTGATGCCGCGCCCGGTGAGAGACTGGAAGCCCTCGGCCTCGTAGACCCGCGCGCCACGCGCCTCCGCCCCCTTTACCACGGCCGTGCCGATCGGATGCTCCGAATGCTTTTCGAGCGCCGCCGCGACGGCGAGCACAAAACCCTCGTCCACGCCCTTCACCGGGATCACCTGATCGAGCGTCGGCTTGCCTTCGGTCAGCGTACCGGTCTTGTCGACGATCAGCGTATCGATGCGGGCAAAGCCCTCGAGCGCCTTGGCGTCCTTCACCAGCACCCCGGCATGCGCGCCGCGGCCAGTCGCCACCATGATCGAGATCGGCGTCGCCAGGCCCAGCGCACAGGGACAGGCGATGATCAGCACCGAGATCGCCGCGACGATCGCCTCGGCTAGCCCCGGCCCCCAGATCATCCACGCGCCGAATGCGGCAAGCGCAATCACCACCACCAGCGGCACGAACCAGTTCGCCACCCTGTCGGCCAGCGCCTGGATCGGCGCGCGGCTGCGCTGCGCCTTGCCCACCAGCTCGACGATCTGGCTGAGCCGCGTCTCGCTGCCAACCCGCGTCGCCTGCATGACGAAGCTGCCTTCGCCGTTGAGCGTGCCGCCGGTCACCGGCTCGCCCTTCAGTTTTTCCGCCGGCACGGGCTCGCCGGTCAGCATCGATTCGTCGACGAACGACTGGCCTTCGAGCACCTCGCCATCGACCGGCACCGCCTCGCCGGGCCGCACCCGCAGCCAGTCGCCGGTCCGCACCTCCTCGATCGGCACCTCGATGTCCTTGCCGCCGACCACCTTGCGCGCCGTCTTCGGCGCAAGGTTCAGCAGCGCGCGGATCGCCTTGCCGGTGGCATCGCGTGCCCGCAGCTCCAGCACCTGCCCGACGAACACCAGCGCCACGATCACCGCCGCCGCCTCGAAATACACCGGCGGCACACCGTTCATGTGCGTCATGCTCATCGGGAAGATCTGCGGGAACAGCACCGCGACCACCGAGAACAGATAGGCCGCTCCGACCCCGAGCCCGATCAGCGTCCACATATTGGGCGAGCGGTTCTTCAGCGAATTCCAGAAGCGCCGGAAGAACGGCCAGGCCGCCCACATCACCACCGGCGTCGCCAGCGCCATCTCGATCCACGTCGCCAGCGGCTCACCGAGCCACTCGCGCACCGGCAGCCCGATCATGCCGCCCATGGCGATGATGAGGATCGGGATCGACAGCCCAGCACTCACCCACAGCCGGCGGGTGAAATCGATGAGCTCCGGGTTCGGCCCATCATCGAGCGAAGCCACCATCGGCTCCAGCGCCATGCCGCAGATCGGGCAATCCCCCGGCCCATCCCTGACGATCTCCGGATGCATCGGACAGGTCCACTTGGTCCCCGCGGCGACCGTCGACGGATCGACCGGCGGCGCGCCATGCGAGTGGCCGTGGTGGGCATCGTCGTCATGGCCCCAATGGCTGCCGTGCTCCTCCCCCGCGTGGCGGGGGAGGGGGACCGC